>JBFIJC010000232.1:0-6222 GCA_041600915.1 Nitrogeniibacter sp. | reverse complement strand
TTCTGGAATTCGCTGTCGCATGCCAAGCCGCTGAGCTTTGGCCTGAACTGTGCGCTGGGCGCGGCGGAGCTGCGTCAGTATGTGGACGAGCTGTCCACCGTCTGCGACTGCTTTGTGTCGGCCCACCCCAACGCCGGCCTGCCCAACCCGCTCTCACCCACCGGCTACGACGAAACCCCCGAGGCGCTGGCCGGTGCCGTGGCCGAATGGGCGCAGTCCGGCCTGGTGAACATCATCGGCGGCTGTTGCGGCACCACGCCGGCGCATATCGCGGCGATTGCCCAGGCGGTCGAGGCCACCGCGCCGCGCGCCGTGCCCACGCTGGAGAAGAAGCTGCGCCTGTCGGGTCTGGAGCCCTTCAACGTCGGCAAGGATGCGCTCTTCGTGAACGTCGGTGAGCGCACCAACGTCACCGGCTCCAAGGCCTTCGCCCGCATGATTCTCGAAGGCCGCTTTGACGATGCCCTGGCCGTGGCCCGTCAGCAGGTGGAAAACGGCGCCCAGGTGATCGACATCAACATGGATGAGGCGATGCTCGATTCGCTCGCCGCCATGGAAAAATTCCTCAAGCTGATCGCCTCCGAGCCGGACATCTCCAAGGTGCCGATCATGCTCGACTCCTCCAAGTGGAGCGTCATCGAGGCCGGCCTCAAGTGCATTCAGGGCAAGGGCGTGGTGAACTCGATCTCGATGAAGGAAGGCGAGGAAGAGTTTCTGCGTCAGGCGCGCCTGTGCCGGCAATACGGCGCGGCGGTCATCGTCATGGCTTTCGACGAAACCGGCCAGGCCGACACCTATGCGCGCAAGACCGAGATCTGCAAGCGCGCCTATGACTTGCTGCTGAGCATCGGCTTCCCGCCCGAAGACATCATCTTCGACCCCAACATCTTTGCCATCGCCACCGGCATTGCCGAGCACGACAACTACGCGGTCGATTTCATCGAAGCGGTGCACTGGATTCACGCCAATCTGCCGCACGCAAAAACGTCCGGCGGCGTGTCGAATGTGAGCTTCAGCTTCCGCGGCAATGATGCGGTGCGCGAGGCGATTCACACCGTGTTCCTCTACCACGCCATCAAGGCCGGCATGAGCATGGGCATCGTCAATGCCGGCATGCTCGGTGTGTATGACGATCTCGATCCGGTGCTGCGCGAGAAGGCCGAGGATGTGGTGCTCAATCGCCACCCCGGCGCCGGCGAGGCGCTGGTCGACTTTGCGGTGACCGTGAAAGAAGGCAAGGCCAAGAACACCGGGCCGGACCTGAGCTGGCGCGAGCGCTCGGTGGAAGAGCGCCTCAAGCACGCGCTGGTCAAGGGCATCACCGACTTCGTGGTGGCTGACACCGAAGAGGTGCGCGCCACCCTGGCCGCCGCCGGCAAGCCGCCGCTGGCGGTGATCGAAGGCCCGCTGATGGCCGGCATGGACGTGGTCGGCGATCTGTTCGGCGCGGGCAAGATGTTCCTGCCGCAGGTGGTCAAGTCGGCGCGGGTGATGAAGCAGGCGGTGGCCCATCTGCTGCCCTACATCGAAGCCGAAAAGCTGCGTACCGGCTCGGCCAGCAAGGGCAAGATCATCATGGCCACGGTCAAAGGCGATGTGCACGACATCGGCAAAAACATCGTCGGCGTGGTGCTCGGTTGCAACGGCTACGAGGTGGTCGACCTCGGCGTGATGGTGCCGACCGAGAAGATTCTGCACGCCGCGCGCGAGCATGGCGCGCAGGCCATCGGCCTGTCCGGCCTGATCACCCCCTCGCTCGAAGAAATGAGCCATGTCGCCGGCGAGATGCAGCGCCAGGGATTTGATGTGCCGCTGCTCATCGGCGGCGCCACCACCAGCCGCGCCCACACCGCGATCAAGATCGCGCCGCATTATCAGCAACCGGTGGTGTACGTGCCCGACGCTTCGCGTGCGGTGGGTGTGGTCACCGCGCTGCTGTCCGAAGGCGGCGCCGAGGATTTCAAGACCCAGCTGGCTGCCGACTACGACAAGATCCGCGCCCAGCACGCCAACAAGAAAGGCGTCACGCTGGTCAGCCTCGAAGCGGCGCGGGCCAACGCCTTCCGCACCGACTGGGCGGCCGAGCCGGTGGCCGCGTGCAGCAATTCGCACCAGGCCGGCTACCAGCCCTACACCCCGCCCGAGCCCAACACCACGGGCGTGATGGCGATGGATGTGGATCTTGAGGATCTGCGCGACTACATCGACTGGGGTCCGTTCTTCCAGACCTGGGATCTGGCCGGCAAGTTTCCGCAGATTCTCGACGACGACGTGGTCGGCGAGACGGCGCGCAACGTGTTTGCCGACGCCAAGGAAATGCTCGAGATGGCCATTGCCCAGGAGTGGGTGCAGGCCAAGGCGGTGTTCGGCCTGTTCCCGGCCGCCCGCGTGGGTGACGACATCGAGTTTTACACCGATGAGTCGCGCAGCACGCCGATGATGAGCTGGTATGGCCTGCGTCAGCAGCACGAGCGCCCCAGCGGCAAGCCGCACTGGTGTCTGGCCGACTTCATCGCGCCGAAAGACTCGGGCGTCAAGGACTGGTGCGGCGCCTTTGCGGTGACCGCCGGTATCGGCATCGAACTCAAGCTCGCCGAGTTCGAGGCCAACCACGACGATTACCACGCGATCATGCTCAAGTCCCTGGCTGACCGCCTCGCCGAAGCCACCGCCGAGTGGCTGCACGAGCGGGTGCGCAAGGAATACTGGGGCTACGCGGCCGACGAGGCGCTGGACAATACCGCACGCGTCAAAGAGCAATACCGCGGCATCCGCCCGGCGCCGGGCTACCCGGCCTGCCCCGACCATACCGTCAAGGCGGCGCTGTTCGAGCTGCTCGACGCGCCGGTCAATGCCGGCATGGGCATCACCGAATCCATGGCCATGACGCCGGCGGCCTCGGTCAGCGGTTTTTACTTCTCGCACCCCGAGAGCCACTACTTTGCCATCAGCAAGATCGGCGAAGATCAATTGACCGACTGGGCGCGACGCACCGGTTTGAGTGTGGACACCGCCCGCCGCTGGCTGGCCCCGTTGCTGTAATCAGGAGAACGCGCATGCACGCCCCCGACGCATTGACCGCCCTCGGCCGCATCAGCTCAGCGGCGTGTGACGTGACCGTCGTCACCCGCGAGCCGATGGTGGTGCCGCCGCACAGCCATGACACTACCAATCATGTGCTGGTCACAGAAGGTTGCTTGTGGCTGACGCTGGCGGGCATCGAACGGCCGGTGCGCCCGGGTGAATGGTGTTGCATCCCCGCCGGTGCCGAGCACGGCGAGCGTTTTGCCGAGCGCACCTCCGCCGTGGTGTTCTGGTTGCGGGGGGCTGCCTCATGAGCGGGTCTGAGCAGGCGTTTCCGGCTGCTGCGCGTGCGGCACTCGATGCGGGGCAGTTGATCGAAGCGATCAAGATCGTGCGGCAGACGCATGGCCTGGATCTGGCCGAAGCCAAGGACTGGGTCGAGCGCGAACGGGATGCGCCGGGCTCGACAGCGCCGTCTCTTGACCCCGCCGCCGAACACATCGATGCGTGCGACCTGCCGCCGGCCGCCGAGGCCGCGCTGGCCGGTGGGCGCATGATTGACGCGATCAAGATCATACGTGCCGAGCGCGGGCTGGGCCTGAAAGAAGCCAAGGCGCTGGCCGATCGCCATGTTGCGCGTACAGATACGCCCTTTGGTCACGCCGCGCCGAGCAAGCTGGCCGCCGTACTGACGTGGATCGTGTTTTTGGTGGTGATCGCCGCCGGCGGCGCGTGGGTCATTGTCGGCGGCTGACACCGCCGGGGTTCGACGGGTTTGGCGCTGCGGGCGGTGTCCGTGCGCCGTTTCAGCAGCCCAGGTAGCGTCCTTTGCGATGATTCACCCCGATCACCATGTTCAGCGCGACCGAGGCCAGCACCGATAGGGCTGCGGCTTCCAGTCCGATGATGACCGCTGCGGCGCCGAGAATCACCAGATCCATCAGCATCTGGATGGTGCCGGCACGCCAGCCGCGGGTTTCCTGCAAATACACGGCCAGCACGCCGAGTCCGCCCAGGCTTGCCCGGTGGCGGATCAGTACCAGCAAACCATTGCCCACCAGCAGGCCGCCGACGACGGCGGCAAACACCGCGTTGATGTGATCGAGATGGATCAGCGTCGGCAACCACTCGCTCAGCACCGACAGCGAGGCAACTGCCGCAAAGGTCTTGATCGTGAACGCCCGCCCCATGCCACGCCACGCGAGGATGTAGAAGGGCAGGTTGATCACGAAGAACAGGGTGCCAAAGTTCAGCCCCGAGGCGTAGTGCGCCAGATAGGCCACGCCGACCGTGCCGCCCATGGGGATGTCTGCGCTGCGAAACAGCAGCACGCCGACGGCGACGTGAACGCTGCCGATGAGGATGGCGAGCACATCTTCGTAGAGGTGATGGGGCGGGCTGGCTTGGGTCATTGAGTGGGCGCAACGGCAAAGATCGACATGATACCGGCTCCGGCCGCTCTCGCCTGTCAGGGCAAATCCGGCTATGGTGAAACTACAGCCGGAAGATCAAGAATGCATAGGGGGCGTGCATGAAAGGGATATTCGTCAGCTACCGACGCCAGGACAGCCAGAGCGCCGCCGGTCGCCTGAGTGACCATTTGCGCGATCACCTGTCTGGCGTGCCGATCTTCCGGGATGTCGAGACCATCGAGCCCGGGGTCGATTTTGTCGAGGCAATCGAGCGTGCGTTGGCCAGTTGCGGTGTGCTGGTGGCCGTCATCGGGCCGCGCTGGTTGAATGTGACCGATGCCGAGGGGCAGCGCCGGCTGGACAATCCTGACGACTACACCCGCATCGAGATCGCCACTGCGCTGAACCGCAGCGGTGTGCGGGTGATTCCGGTGCTGGTCGAAGGCGCGGTGATGCCCTTGTCGACCGAGTTGCCCGAGGATCTGGGTTTGCTGGCGCGGCGCAACGCGATCGAGCTGACCGACCGGCGCTGGGACTACGACGTCTCACAGCTGGTCGAGACCTTGCGCAAGGTGCTTGAACTCACGCCTGACCCGGACCCCGACCCCGAACCTGTGCCCCCGCCGCCACCGCCGCCCCCGCCGGCCAGGAGCAGCTGGGTCAAATGGACGGTGATTGGTGTGATTGGCCTGGGGTTGATCGGGCTGTTCGCCGAAGAAGACGCCCCCATGCCGTTGCCGGAGGTGACCTATACCGTCCCGGCCGACGTGGCGCCGCAGCCAGCGCCCGTCGCGCCCGACATCCGTCGGCGCGATATGGGGGTAGATCTGACCGGCTTCTGGCGTGACGAGGATGGCGGCGAGATGCAGGTGGCGCAGCAAGGCAATGTGTTTCAGGTGCGCGGCATGACGCCGAGCGGCGTTGTCGAGGGGCGCGGCACGCTCAACGGGCTGCGCGGGCAGACGGTGTATTGGCTCAACGGTGTCGAGCTGCACGCCAGTTTCGTGGTCTCCAGCGATGGCAGCCGGATCGACGCGACGGTAGTCGACCCGCGCAATGGCGCGAGTGAGCGCTCGGTGCTCTATCGAATGCGCTAGCGATCAAGCCAAAAGATTCTTCAATCTAAGCCGTTAGCAATAGAGCTGCGTTCCGTTCGTTCTTGAGATCCGGCGGGTTTTCGGCGGCGTGATTGAGGAGACTGTTTCTTGACGGCTTTGGTGTTCGCTATCGTGTTCTTTTCGCTTGGGCTGGCGGCGCTCGTCCTGGCGGCCTGCCAGCGCCATGAGCTGAACGTCTTGAGAGCGAAGTGTGCGCAGTACGAGGCAGTGCTTGATCACCTGCCCGCCGGGGTGACCCTGGTCGATCCCGACCACAAAATCACGCTGCACAATGCCGCGGTGCTCGAGCTGATGGATCTGCCGGCCGACTTCTTCGCGCGCGGCGATACGTCGCTCGAAGCGCTGGTGCGTTACAACGCGTTGCGCGGCGAGCACGGCGACGGCCCGCTGGAGGACGTGGTCTCCCGTGTGATGGGCAAGGTACGACAGCCCAAGCCTTATCGATTCGAGCGGACGACTTCGAACGGTCGCGTATTGTCAGCGCATGGCGTCCCCCTGCCGGACGGCAGCTTTGTCACCATCTACTCCGATGTGACCGAACGCCGCAAGGCCGAGGCGGCGCTGGCGCGCGAGAGTTTCGATCTGCAGACCATTCTTGATCACCTGCCGCAAGGCATCTCCGTGTTTGATGACCAGTTGCGGCTGCGTCGCTGGAACCGGGTCTTGCT
>JBFIJC010000231.1:0-6233 GCA_041600915.1 Nitrogeniibacter sp. | reverse complement strand
CGGGGCCTTTACCGCCGAGCAACGCGCCGCAGCGGGCCTCAGCTTGCGGCCGATCGAAACCCTGGTGATTGCGCCTTCGCGGCGGATTGACGCGATCGCCGGTCAACACCGGAACTGCCTGCCCCCGCTCCTGCGCACCGTGTTGCGCGGCGTCGGGGCGATGCGCCCGAGCGGCTCGACCTTGCTGTCCTACCTGCTGTTTGAGCCCGGCTTTACGCGCGATCTGATTTCATTGGGCTACGAAGACACCATGGCGCGCCGTCAGGCCGTAGCCGATTTTCTCCGTTTGTAAATCGAAGTGACGAAAGGCGAGAATATTGTTGAGAAAGCGCGCCTGAGTGACGGATTTTTATGGATAATTTGCAAAACAACTTGCGGTGGTCTCAATGAAGCTTGGACGACTTTTCGTCGCTGTGTGGTGTCTCGTCAGCCTGGCCGGCCCCGCAAGCGCGGCACCGCCCGAGCGGACGGCTCCGGCAAGGCATTCGGCAACGCCGCTGCTGGCCGACGCCGCACGGGCTGACAACCCGGAGTTGCGCTCTGACAGCTTTTTGATTGTCGATCAGCGCAGCGGTGAAGATCTGCTGGCGCGCAACGCCGACCGTGTTGCGCCGGTGGCGTCGATCACCAAGTTGATGACGGCGATGGTCATTCTCGACAGTCGACAGCCGTTGTCCGAGATGCTCACCGTGACCGAGGACGACCGCGATCGTTTGCGCAAAAGCCGCTCACGACTGCCGATTGGCAGCCGCCTGAGCCGCGAAGATCTGCTGCGCCTGGCCCTGATGTCGTCTGAGAACAGGGCTGCCGCCGCGCTCGCCCGGCATTACCCCGGCGGCGACCGGGCCTTTGCGAAGGCCATGAACGACAAGGCGCGCGCGCTGGGTATGCGGCGCAGTCGTTTCGTCGAGGCGACCGGCCTGAGCGCTGCCAATGTGTCGACGCCGCGCGATCTGTCGCTGATGCTCAAGGCGGCCTCCGCCTATCCGCTGATTCGTCAGTTTTCCACCGATAGCGGCCACACCGTGGCGCTTAAACGCGGCGCCCGCGAATTCCGTAACACCAATCCGCTGGTGAAGGATCCGAGCTGGGAAATCAGCCTGTCGAAAACGGGTTATATCGAGGAAGCCGGGCGATGCCTGGTGATGCAGACGTGGATGCGCGGGCGGCCGGTGCTCGTCGTGCTGCTCGATTCCTTCGGTACGCGCACACGTACGGCCGACGCGCGCCGCCTGCAAAAATGGCTGGCGCAGCGACCGTGGGATGCTCTGGTGATGGCGCGCAAGGGCGCGGCGGGCTGAACGCCCGCAGGCCTCAGGCGGCGTCGCGCGGGCGGTAGCCCAGGGCGCGCGAGATGTGTCGGGCGGTTTCCAGAATCAGTGGCGCCCAGTCCGGATTGAAGCGCTCGGCCGGTGTCGACAAAGACAAGCCGGCGACCAGCTCACCCGAGTCATCGCGAATGCCCGCCGCAATGCAGCGCACGCCGGCTTCGACTTCTTCCATGTCGTAGGCCACTTCGTGGCGGCGCACTTTGTCGAGCTCTTTCTCAAGTGCTGCAGGGTCGGTGATCGATGTGGCGGTGGCACCGGGCAGCCCGGTGCGCTTGGCGTAGTCGCGCACTTTCGGGAGCCCGTCATCGGCGAGAAACAATTTGCCCGTGGCGGTGGTGTGCAGCGGCGCCCGAGCGCCGACGATATGCACCACGCGCACTGACGAGCGGCCGCTGGAGGTGCGCTCGATATAGACGATCTGATCGCCGTCGCGAATGCCGAGATTGACGCTCTCACCCGTGCGCTGATGCAGCTCGAGCATGGAGACGAGCGCGGTTTCGCGCAGCGAGATGCGTGACTTGACCAGCGAGCCGAGCTCGAGCAGGCGGATGCCAAGGCGGTAAATGCCGTTGTCGGTGCGCTCGACGAATCCACTGGTGGTCATCGCCGCCAGAATGCGGTGTGCGGTGGACGGGTGCAGTCCGGTCTGTGCGGCCAGCAGTTTGAGCGATACGGGTTCTGAATGCATGGCCAGCACGTCGAGCAAGGACATCATGCGTTCGATGACCTGGATCGAGTTCTTTTGCTCGGGTGCGTTGGGGTCTTTTGGTATCTTCATTGTGGCTTTCCCTAGTAGGCGAATGGTACTTGAGTCCCGTAGATTTCGCCTAGTGAAATACCGTATCGTGCTGTAGAGAGAAGAGTGAGCGGAGGCAGTTGCGTCATGGCAGCGAGGATCGTGTTTCTGGAGCGGGATTCGGTCAAAGCGGATTTTTCGCGACCCGCCGCGCCGCATACCTGGATCGACTATCCGGACACCCGGCCGGAGGATGTCGTTGCGCGCCTTGGCGATGCGCAGATCGCGGTGATCAACAAGCTGCGTATTGATGAGGCTGCGCTGGCGCAGTTGCCGCACTTGCGCATGATCGCGCTGGCTGCCACCGGTTCGGACAACGTCGATCTGGCGGCGTGTAGCGCGCGGGGGATCGTGGTCAGCAATGTGCGCGGCTATGCCGATACGACCGTGCCCGAGCATGTGATCAGCCTGATGCTCGCCTTGTCACGCAATCTCATCGCCTACCATCAGGACGTGCGGGCCGGTCGCTGGCCGGCGTCGCGCCATTTTTGTTTTCTGGATCATCCGATCCGCGACCTGCGCGGCGCGACGCTCGGCCTGGTCGGGCGCGGCAGCCTGGGTGGCGGTGTGGCGCGTCTGGCGGAGGCCTTCGGTATGCAGGTGCTGTGGTCAGAGCGCCCTGGCGCCGATCATGTGCGTGCCGGCCGCGTCGCGTTTGACGAACTCCTGGCGCGCGCCGATGTCTTGTCTCTGCATTGCCCGCTCGATGTGAGCACCCGTGGCATGATCAACGCGGCGGCGCTGCAGGCGATGAAACCGAGCGCTTTCCTGATCAATACGGCGCGTGGTGCGCTGGTCGATGAGGCCGCGCTGGCCGATGCCTTGCGTCAGGGCGTGATTGCCGGTGCGGCGATCGATGTGCTGTCGGTCGAACCGCCGCCGTCGGATCATCCTTTGCTGGCAGCGGACATTCCCAATCTCATCGTGACGCCGCATGTGGCATGGGCGTCGGGGGAGGCGATGTCGGCGATGGCTGCGCAGGTGGTGCGCAATGTGGAGGCCTTTTTGGCCGGCGCGCCGCGTAACTGTCTTCCTTGAATCAACAAAAAGCTGGGACCAATCCCGTTGCGGCTGACGTCAATAATTAAAAATCGAGACAAAAAATTCCAATTATCTATGATATCTTTCGTCTGAAGTCGAATGACATTCGACGACTGGCTCGGGTTTCTGACACACTAGCTGCATCAAGCGACCGTCGCACCTGCACTGCGGCAGTCAATTTCTCGCGTTTCGATGGGCCATAAGCAATGCACAGGTTTCATTCGATCAGCGTCGTCGTCTCCCTATTTGTCTTCTGGCTGGTGCTGTCCGGCTATTTCACGCCTTTCCTTGTCGGGATGGGCTTGGCGTCGTCGGTGGCGGTGGTGTGGTTTGCGCATCGCATGGCGGTCGTCGATCAGGAGGGGCACCCGCTAGCGCTGCGCGCCGGGGTGTGGTCGTACTGGCCGTGGCTGGTTGTCGAGATCGTCAAGTCGGCCTGGACCGTATCCAAAGTCATCTTGCATCCGCGCCTGCCGGTCAACCCGACCATGGTGCGCGTCAAGATGAGCCAGGCGACGCCGGTCGGGCAGGTGATGTATGCCAACTCCATTACCTTGACGCCGGGCACGATATCCGTCGCCATCGAAGGCGATGAGATTCTGGTGCATGCCTTGACCCAGGCCGGCGCTGACGACCTGGCGGCTGGCGAGATGGATCGACGTGTCACGGCCTGCGAGAGTCGCGCATGATGTACGCGGCGGTGGTAGGCGCTTTGCTGGTGTCGCTGATCTTGTTGCTGGTTCGCGCCCTGCTGGGGCCGACCGTGTTTGATCGGGCGCTGGCCGGAAATGCGATCGGCACGATCGCCATGCTGCTGTTGGCGATCTTTCAGTTCGTCTCCGGGCGCCCCGAGTTTGTCGATCTGGCGCTGGTATACGGTTTGCTGAACATTGTCGGCACCATCGCCGTCCAGAAATTTTTCCGCTATGGCGACCTCGGCGAGCCCGGCATAAAGGATGAGGAGCACCGGCTGTGAGCGCGCTCATCGATATTCTCAGCATTGTCCTGATGAGCGCTGGCGGCGTGTTTTGCGTGATCGGCGCGATTGGCGTCCTGCGCATGCCCGGCTTCTACACGCGGATGCATGCGGCCAGCGTGATCGATACGCTGGGCGCCAGCCTGATCATTGCCGGCTTGCTGCTGCAGTCGGGCTTCACGCTGGCGAGCGGCAAGCTGGTGATCCTGTGGCTGCTGATTTTCTTCTGCTCGCCGACCGCCTCGCACTCGCTGGCAAATGCCGCGCATCGGCGTGGTGTCGTGCCATGGCAGCCGAACCAAGGAGAGCGATCATCCTCGAAGAACTGACCGCCGTTGTCTTGTTGACACTCATGGGCGCGGCCGCCATCGGCATGGCGCGCCAGCGCAATCTGTTTGGCGTGGTGTTGCTCAGCGGTATCTATAGTTTTTTGATGGCGACCGTCATGGTGGTGCTCGACGCCGTCGACGTGGCCATGACCGAGGCCGCCGTTGGCGCGGGGATTTCGACCGTGCTGCTGTTCGGCGCCATCCACCTCACCGGCGGGACCGAATCCAAGCCTATCCACCGACCCTGGCTGCCCTTGCTGGTGGTGGGGGCCACGGGCGCGATGCTGGTTTATGGCACCTTGGGGCTGCCGGCCTTTTCGGACCCGGGCGCGCCGATCCATCAGCACGTGGCGCCGCGTTATCTCACCGAAGGTCCGGTCAAGACCGGGGTGCCCAACGTGGTGACGGCCGTGCTGGCGAGTTACCGGGGTTTTGATACGCTCGGCGAGACCTTTGTGGTGTTCACCGCCGGCATTGGCGTGATCGCCTTGCTCGGGCGCCGCCGCCCGAGGCGGTCGCACGACAGCCAGCGCGAGGAGACCAAGGAATGAGACTCGACATCATTCTTCGCGTCCTGGCCAAGCTGCTGATTCCCTTTGCGCTGGTCTTTGGTCTGTATGTGCAATTTCATGGCGACTTTGGCCCCGGCGGCGGGTTTCAGGCCGGCGTGATTGTTGCCGCGGCGGTGATTTTCTACGCACTGATCTACGGGCTGCCCGCGGCGCGGCGTGTGGTGCCGACCGAGGTGGTTCAAACCCTCATGGCCGTCGGTGTGTTGCTGTTTTCCGGGGTGGGCGTGGTGTCCATCATGTTGGGCGGCAACTATCTCGATTATTTCGTGCTCGGCGCCGATCCGGTCAGTGGTCAGCACCGCGGCATCTTCTGGATCGAAATCGGCGTGCTGGTCACGGTGGCCTCGGTGATGCTCAAGATTTTCTATGTCTTTGCCGGCCGTCGGCGTGATGCCGAGGAGGAGTCCGAAGAATGACCTTGGCGAGTCATTTCAGCTACTGGGTGACGGTCTTGCTCCTGATGGTCGGGCTGTTCATTGTCATGACCCGCGAAAATCTGATCAAGAAGCTGATCGGGCTGGGCATTTTCCAGACGGCGGTATACCTGCTCTACATCGCGCCGGGCAAGCTCATCGGCGGTGTGGCGCCGATTGTCGGAGGTCAGTTTGCGGTGTATTCCAACCCGCTGCCGCATGTGCTGATTCTGACCGCGATCGTGGTGGGCGTGGCGACGCTGGCGCTGGGCCTGGCGCTGGTCGTTCGTATCAAGGAGGCCTACGGCACAATCGACGAGGATGAAATCCTTTTGATGGACGCGCGGGACGACACCTCGCCTGACTCTGAACCGAAGGACGGCTGACCCGTGCTGACACAGCATTTTCCCGCCTTGCTGGTGGTGGTGCCGCTGATGGCAGCGCCGCTCATCGTCTTCGCCCGCCGCTCGTTCGCGAGCTGGCTGATCGCCTTGCTGGCGACCGCGGTCACCTTTGGCATCGCAGCCAGCCTGCTGGCCCAGACCATGTCCGATGGCACCATTGTCTATGCCATGGGTAGTTGGGAGGCACCACTCGGTATCGAGTACCGCATTGATGTGGCAGGTGCCTTTGTGGCCGTGATCGTCGCCGCGATGGGCCTGATCGTGATGCCCTACAGCCGCGTCGGCATTGCCTCCGAAGTGCGCAGCGAAGAGCACTATCTGTACTACGCGCTGATGATGCTCTGCCTGGCCGGTCTGCTGGGTATTCTGGT
>JBFIJC010000230.1:0-6250 GCA_041600915.1 Nitrogeniibacter sp. | reverse complement strand
GCCTGCTTCACCCGTGCGGCAGCCGCGGCCTGACTGGTGCGCCGGGTATCGACGGCCGAGTCACTCACAAAGTTCTGTGCACGCAAGGCTTTGACCCGCGCCAGCTCCGCCTGCGCAAGCGATAGCTCCGACTGCGCCGCCGCGAGCTGCGCCTGCGCGGCACTGGCACCGAGGCGCGTATCTTCAGCATCCAGCCGCGCCAGGACCTGTTCTTTTTTTACCACGCTGCCCACATCCACCGCGCGGGCAATCAGCTTGCCGCCCACCCGAAAACCCAGGTCGGTCGCATGCCGCGGCACGATTTCGCCGGTGAAATACCGCCCGGCCTGCACCGCCTCGGTCTCGGCCGTGTGCACCAGCACCGTGGGCGGCGGCAGCGGCTCGGACTCGGGCGCGGAGCAGCCAGCCAAGGCTGCGGCGGCCAACAAGGGAATCACCACAAAACGCTGCATTACTTGCCCCCTTCCGGCGTCACTGCCAGACCTTTCAATACCAGATCAAAAAAGCTCTCGAGATAGGCTGCCGGATCCATGTCCGGCACCTGACAGCACACCGCAAACGAATGCCGCCACAGCGCCAGATGCAGCAGCGGCGCCATCAGAATGTGAGTCACCAGTTCGCTGTTGGTCTGACGGAACACGCCCTTGGCCACGCCGCGATCGAGTACTTCGCGCATCAGCGCCTTGCCCGGCTGGATGACTTCGCGCACGTAGTACTGCGCCACTTCGGGGAAGTTCTGCGCCTCCGAGGTCATCAGCTTCGGCACGCCACCGAGCTCGGTGCTGCCAAACAGCGCCCACCAGCCGAACAGGTATTCGCGCAGCATCCGCTCGGGGTCGTCGGCATGCGCCTCCAGCAACTTGCGCCCTTCTTCGATGACCGGGACGATGCCCTCACGAATCACCGCCAGAAACAGCGCTTCCTTGCTGTCGAAATACAGATACAGCGTGCCCTTCGACACGCCCGCCCGCGCAGCCACCTCATCGAGCCGCGTGGCGGCAAAGCCCTTTTCAACAAACAGCGACAAGGCCGCCGCCGTCAGCTCCTGAGGGCGGGCCTCCTTGCGGCGGCGTACCGGCGCCTTCTTTATTACTGCATCACTCAAAGCCCGACTCCTCGTACCAACAAGGCCGCCAACGCAACAAAGCGCACGCAAGCGAACAACACGTCTATCTTGCACCACTTAATAACTGACTGGTTAGTTATTTATCAAAACCGATAGCCCATTGCAAGTGAACACTGCGTGACACCCTGCCCCGCCCACGACACGCGACTCGCAACCCCGACCGAAAGATGGCCAGAAGCGTGCTGACCCGCCATGCCACCGCGACCAAAACACGACCATTCCGGACAACTGAGCCCACCCGACAACGTCGCCCCCATTCGATACGCCCCAAAGAGTTGCGCAGTCGTCAAGGCAGAAAAACTGACATGCGGCCCGGCCTCGACCCGTCCATCTGGGCACAGCCGAGTGCAACGGGGTGCCCGGGCACCGACGATGCTTGCTTCAGCATCAATTGACTGTGTCGAGAAAGGCCGCGATCGATTCCTCGAGCGCCGGGTAGTGCGGGTTGAAGCTGGAAAGCGCAGTTGGCACCTTCGGTTCCTTCAGGTTTTCCCAGGTTCTATACACCACCGAATCAGACGCCAGGCATAAAGCCACTTCTTCGGCGGCACGCCCTCGTGTAGCTCCGCAGTTTCGATAGCCTCCCGCAGCGCCGTAGTGAACATTCTCTGGAGAAATATGCGTGGCCAGATGAGTCAATCCTTGAACACCAGACGCGTCACTCACCGCATGAATCCACTGATCACTCGCCCGCACCTCTTTCGGAGACGTGTCGGAGTAAAAGTTAACCGTCTTGATCCGCCGTGCCTCACCGTGGCGCTCGATAAAAGCCATGTTGTCCGTTGGTGCAATCACCTCATCATCCAGACTTTGGATCATCATCCATGGCCGATGAAATCCGCCCGCCACTTCGATCCGAGCATGCATCAACTGAATCGCTCGAACCGTTTCGGCCACTGCCCGCGTCGGCAGACTTTCATAACGCATCGGGTCATCTGCGGGATCCTTGTCCAGCCAGGGCACCAGCCAGTCGATCCACGGCGCGAGCCTCGCCATGTTGTAGGCGGACAAGTTGTAGGCCGGCCCGATTGCAACAATCGCATCAACGGCATCTGGCAGCTCGATGGCAGCCGTCATGGTGATGACGGCGCCGAGCGAAAATCCAACCAGCACGACCCGTTCATGCTCGGCCGCTGCCTGCCGGGCAAGATATTTCACCGTATCCAGCCATTGACGATGATCGACAATCGTCAGATCCCCCGGCCGGGTTCCGTGCCCCGGGAGCAGTGCCGTTCGCGCAACATAGCAAAGGCGCGACATTGTTCCGGACAAATCGCTCATGGCGAATGCCGTATCCGATAATCCGTGGACAAGTATCGCAATGCCGCGAGCTTGACCATTGCACGCTTCTGATATCGCTGTTTCTCTGGGCGATGCCCAGACAACCTCCTGCAAGCTTCGGTTCGAATCAAAATCGACCCGATGAGCAATCAGGCGGCTTCGCACGGATTTCGCATAATCGGGAAAGTTCGTGTGCGCATAGGTCGATTCAACGTCATACCAACCTGCCGGCTCCAATGGCGCAGAACTCAGCAAATCAGCATCGCTGCTGGTGCATCCCATCGCAAACGGAACCACACTCAAGAGCAAGCACATTCTGAACACGCGGCACTCCCATATTTCGAGGAAGGGTCCAGCCATAAGCTGGAGCAAAATCGCCCTGCGCCACATCGAGGACACATGCCCTGCAATCTGTTGGGCGAAATATCAATCACATCAAGCAATTTATTTTCATACAGCCTCAAACCAAGCGCCGATACTCAATCACGAAAAAGCCAGCGTTGAACCAGCCTTGTATACCGGGGCATGACCACATAGACCATCAGATAAACAACAAACCCAGTGACGATCAGAGACGAGAGCATCCGAATATCGTGAATCTCCAAATACCCCAACACCGGGCGCAAAAAAACAGACATTCCATACGAAAGCGGGTAAATGGCTGACCATGTCAGCAAAAACTGTTTCCAGCGAACCGGCGTTTTGCTTTTCCCTCCAGAAAAAACGAACAGAAAATCCAGCCCGCTGTTAATCGAATAACTGTCATCGCCTGCCAGCAGATGCCGGACTTCTCCGATCATTTCTTTTCGAACCGGAGATTCCATCCAGGCGCGCAGGTGATCCTTGCCGTCGAATCGAATGATGACGGTATAGGTTTCTGTCAAACCAGCGACCGGTCGCACGATGTAGGAATCCAGATAGCCAGGCGATGCCACCCCGATCGGCATGATCTTTTCGATCCACTTCTCGTACTCGTCTTGTGCACCGTTCCGCAGCTTGTGCGAGATCACAACCGTCGCGCCATCAATCGATTTCATTCCATCAGGCATTGCAAGCCACTCCCGGCAAGGGAAAACTCGGGTTATTCAACACACACCTGCAGAGCACACGGCCTTGCGCATGGTTCTTTGGTGCTCTTATTGACTGCAGTGTTGCGGAAAGTGTAGAAGTTGAAGTCAACTTCAAGTCAAGGGCTTTGAAATGAATATTTCGGGTGTCGCCAAGCTGACCGGAATTCCCGCATCGACGCTTCGCTTCTATGAAAAGAAGGGGCTCATCCAGTCCGTCGGGCGTCAGGGCCTTCAACGGCGCTTCGCGCCACACGTCGTAGACCAGCTCGCCTTGATCGCGCTTGGTCAGGCGGCTGGTCTGTCGCTCGAAGAAGTGCGCACCATGATCACGGCCAACGGTGAGCCAAACATCGACAGACAGCTGCTGATTGCCAAGGCAGACGAACTGGACGCCCAGTGCAAACGTTTGCGCGCAGTGAGCCGCGCGCTGCGACATGCCGCCGTCTGCTCCGCGCCAAGCCACACGGAGTGCCCGACGTTCCAGAAACGCCTCAGGTCTGCCGCCTCCGGCGTGTTCGATAGGCTCTGGCGCAAAACGAGACCCGGGAACTTGCGCAAGTAGAAGCGTGCGGAATCGCGCCATATGGCGCGATTCCGTGGCACGCGTGCACGCCTGTTCCAGCCGGGACTCCGTGCAGAGACCGGGAACGTCAGAACACTCACACGAACAGCCTTGCTGGCGGCTCACGCGATGCCGACGCAAGATCACATGAAAAGACATGGCGATCGGGATGAGGAGCGACATCATCATTTGCATGACAATTAGAGACAATTGATGGACACTGACAAAACACTTGATAAACACCATGCCGCACCAGACAAACATCTAGGCCCACCGGAGAGTCCCGATGCTTCAGCTCAGTATCGACCCCGACCAATCCACGCCCCTGGTTGAGCAGATTGTTGACGCGATCCGCCAGCAGGTGGACGACCGCATCCTGCGCCCCGGCATGCGCCTGCCGCCGATTCGCCGGCTGGCCCAGATGCAACAGGTCAGCCGCTTCACGGTGGTCGAGGCTTACGACCGCCTCGTCGCCATGGGCTATCTGCACTCGCGGCGCGGCTCGGGTTTTTACGTCGCACCGCGTGCCGCAACCCCCAGCGAGAAGCGCCCCGTCGTGCCCGACCGTGCCGTCGATGTCGCCTGGCTGATGCGTCAGGCACTCGACGACGCCCCCGGCATCCTCAAGGCCAGCGCGGGCTGGCTGCCATCGATCTGGCTGGATCAGGACGGGCTGCGCCGTCACTTGCGCGCACTGGGTCGTCGCGCGGATGCGCGCGTAGCCAGCTATGGCACCGCCCAGGGCTATCTGCCCCTGCGTCAGCAATTGCAGATCCGGCTGGCGGAGTTCGGCATCGGCGCGCCGCCCGAGCAAATCGTACTGACCCATGGCGCCACACAGGGGCTGGACGTGGTCGCGCGGCATCTGATCAAACCCGGCGACACCGTGTTTGTGGACGACCCGGGCTATTTCAACTTCTTCGGCAATCTGCGCCTGCTCGGTGCCAAGCTGGTGGGCGTGCCGCGCAATGCCGATGGCCCCGACACCGAGGCCCTCGAAGCGCTGCTGGCCGACCACAAGCCACGGGTGTTCTTCACCCACTCGGTGCTGCACAACCCGACCGGCGCCAACCTGTCGCCCCCCAAGGCCTTCCGTCTGCTGCAACTGGCAGCCAAGCACGATTTTCTGGTCATCGAAGACGACACCTACGCCGACCTGCACCCGCGCGCGACCACGCGCCTGGCCAACCTCGACCAGCTCGACCGGGTGATTTACGTGGGCAGCTTCAGCAAAACGCTATCGGGCAGCCTGCGCGTCGGCTTCATCGCCGCCCGGCCGGATCTGGCCGCCGAGTTCACCGATGTAAAGACGCTCACCTGCGTCAGCAGTTCGGAATTCAATGAGCAACTGGTCTATCAGATGCTCACCGACGGCCACTATCGAAAGTATGTCGAACGCCTGCAAGGGCGCATCCAGCAGGCCACGGCACGCACGCTGCGCATGCTCGACCGGCTGGACATGGCGGTCTATCACGAACCGCGAGGCGGCATCTTCGTATGGGCACGCCAGCCGGCGCTCGAAGACACCGCGCCGCTCGCCACCCGCGCGGCCCACGTCGGCATCATGCTGGCACCGGGCAAGGTGTTTCGACCGCAGATGCAAGCCAGCCCGTGGATTCGCTTCAACGTGGCGTTTTCGGATGACCCACGCCTGGAACACTTTCTGGGGGAGCAGTTTTCAACGATGTAGGGGCGATCGATGGCCGGGGCCGGGTTCTAAGATGCAGCTCGATTTTGATCAGAGGTTAGGGGCTCGGCGAGGATCTACACTGCGGGCTTGAAATCCCAAGGGTAGCGTGGCATCGGACCGCTCTTTATAGAGCACCCCTGGAGCAGTTCAGCGAGCAAAAACCTTGACGCGCTTTCACTCGTTGAGCTTGGGGTCACAATACAAGCTTGGGTTGAGCGCAGCGAAGCCCAACGTGCAAATCCGCGCCCACATCGCCATGCCACCCCCTACGGCTTGGGCGGTGCCACCCCGTTGCCACCACGGCTCCGACCGGCTTGGATTGGCCGGGTTTCGCCCCGGCGGGCGACTTACTTTCTTGCTTGTGCAAGAAAGATAAGCAAAGTGTAGTGGTCCAATTTCCGCGGACACCTCGATAGGTGGATCATTCACCTGTTGAGGAGGAATAGATGGTTCAGAAACGCAGGACGTTCGATACGCACTTCAAACTTCAAGTTGTGCAGATGATCAAAGACCAGGGACTG
>JBFIJC010000229.1:0-6251 GCA_041600915.1 Nitrogeniibacter sp. | reverse complement strand
GCGCTTGGGCGGACCAAAGAGTTGTTGCGTGACGTCCATCCCGACGGATTGCGCCGCGATGCGCTGGTCGATGTGCTGTCATTGCGCGGCACCGCCCACGCTGATGAGGGCGATCTCGACGCCGCACGCCGCAGCTTCAAGGCCGCTATCGATGCCGACCCCAGGTCGGTCCGCCCTTATCTATCTCTCGTCCCATTCCTGCTCCTGCAGCGCGATTTCACCGCTGCGCAGGATGGCGTTGAGCGCGCCATGCTCTTGGCGCCCAAGGACGCGCGGATCTGGAACCTGCGGGCTTCGCTGCACCATGCGCGCGGCAATCTTGAGGCTGCGTTGAGCGACTATCAGCAAGCCGTGGTGCTGGATGAGCGGTATGTCGACGCACGCGTCGCGCGCGCCGCGCTGCTGGTTGATCTCAAGCGCAACACGGAGGCCCAAAAAGACCTGGACTACCTGGGAGAGCATGTTGCGACCGAGCCGCGCTCAGCCTATTTGCGCGCGGTATTGGCGGGGCGACGGGGCGATGCGGAGGGTGTGCACAAGGCGCTCACCGAGGTAACCCGACTGGTTGATACGCTGCCCTCGGAATACGTCAATGCCCGGGAGCAGCTGCTCATGCTTGGCGCCTTGGCGCACCACGGATTGGGCGTGCCGGAAAAAGCCAAGAGCTATCTCGACAGTCTGCTCAATCGGTATTCGCGCAATCTGGGTGCGCGCAAGTTGTTGGCCAGTATCTATATGGCCGAGAACGACAGCGCGCGCACCTTGAGCACCATTGAGCCGGTGCTCAGAGCGCGTCCGGATGATCCGCAGGCGCTGCTGCTGGCAGGGCGCGCCAGTCTGGTCGATAAACGATATCGCCGCGCGACCCAGTATCTGGAGCATGCCGCCTCCTTGCTCAAGGATGATGCGCAGATTCAGGCCGCGCTGGGTTACAGCCTGATCGGTGGCGGCCAGGCCGAAGAAGGCGCCTCCAGCCTCGAGCGCGCCTTCGCCGCTGATCCGCGCAACGGCGCAGTGGGCATGGTGCTGACGTCCATCTATATGCGCCAGGGCATGGTCGACAAAGCCATCCGGGTCGCGGAGACGCTGGTCCAGAATGGTCGCGACAATCTATCGGCCATCAATCTGCTTGGCGCCATTCGCGCCGCGTCGGGTGATGTGGTCGGTGCGCGCAAGGCCTATGAAGAAGTGCTGGCGATTGACCCCGAGTTTGTGCCCGCCATGCTCAATCTGGCCCGGGTCGATGCGCAGGAGGGCAAGCTGGACGCCGCAGAGCAACGCCTGACCCGCCTGCTGGCGCAGCGAAGGGATGACGCGCGCGTGATGTACGAACTGGGCTTGCTCGCCCAGCGAGGCGGTCAAATGAAAGAGGCGATCGAGTGGTTGCGTAAAGCGACAGCCAAGAACCCCAAAGATCCGCGCGCCGGCCTGGCGCTGGTTGAGGCCTTGTCGGCAACGCGGCAGCCAAGCGCAGCCTTGTCGGCCGCCAAGGAAGTTGGCTTGCGCCATCCGCAAGACCTCAGCGTGCAGGCCGTGCTGGGCCAGGCCTATCTGGCCGCGGGTGACGCCAATGCCGCGCGGCTCACCTTCCGCGACATGACCCGCGTGGCCGAGTTTGAACCTGAAGCGCAAGTACGTATTGGGCGCCTGCAGCTGGATGCCGGTTTTCCCGAGGAGGCGAACTACAATGTGCAAAAGGCGCTGACCGCGGTCAAGGACTACCGGCCGGCCCTTGCGCTGGCCGTGGAAATCGCCCTGGCGCAGAAAGATCTTGCCCTGGCGCGCAAGGCCATTGACGACCTGCGTCTGGTCGCCCCCGACGGGTCGGATCTCGCGAGACTGGAGGCGGCGATCGCCTTGGCGTCTGGCGATACCAAACAGGCCATTGCGGCCTACCAGCGCGCCTACCGCAAGTTGCCCGAACCGTCGTCGGCTTTGAACCTTGCTCGCGCATATTTCAGTGCGGGCCAGGCCGATGCGGCGCGGAAGGTGCTGCACGAAGAAATCGAGCGATCGCCGTCAGCGGATGTTCGCCGCGCGCTGATCGAACTGCAGATGCAGGCCGGCCTGTGGGCGGAGGCGCGCGGGCATCTCGATGTGATGCTCAAAAGCAACGCCGCCAGCGTTGATCTGCTGAACAATCTGGCCCTCGTCCAGCTGGCGCAAAAAGACCCGGCTGCGCTCGCCACTGCCGAGCGCGCACGCGCGCTGGCGCCGCAAGACCCGCTGGTGATCGATACCGTTGGCTGGATCAAGCTCAATACGGGCGATGTCGACGGTGCGTTGGGCCTGCTTCGTGACGCACGCCTGCGAGCGCCACAGAATCGCGAGGTTCGCTACCATCTCGCGCAGGCGCTGCATCAGAGTGGCCGGACGGACGAAGCGCGAAAGGAGTTGGCGGATGCGCTGGCAGACGGTGTCCGCTTTCCCGGGGTCGATGCAGCGCGGGCTTTGCACAAAAAGATCGGCCAGTGAAAGTGTCGACAAATCTGACGCTTTCTTGTGTCGCCGTTTTATCGATATGGATAGCGCGCTGATTAATAAGGAAAAATGTTGTCTGGCATATGCCTTGCTTTATGTCACTCGACAACAGAATTAGCCGGGAGAAACACATGAACAAGACTTTCAAGCACATGTTGGTAGCCGCAGGCCTGATGGTCGCGCTGCCGGCAATGGCTGCAACGACCTGGACGTTCTCGGACATCGATGGCGGTAACAACTACAACCACGCGTCCCTGACCTATAACAGCGGTGGCGTCAGCGTCACGGCGTCGGCCTGGGCCAATACGGTTGGTAGCGCGAATACGCAGATCGAAAGTGCCTATCTGAAGTCCTATGGTGGTGGTCTGGGTGTCAAGAATTACGATGCGAGCAATGGTGATGCAGGCGAGGGAAGCAGCCCCGAGCACGCCATGGATAACGACGATCGCTACGATTCGATCCTGCTGTCCTTCAGCCAGGCCGTGAATCTGACCAGTGTCAAGAATGGCTGGTATAGCGGTGACTCCGACATGTCGGTGCTCGCCTATATTGGCTCGGGCACCCCGACCTTGACCGGCGGCACCTATGCCAGCCTGGTTTCCAATGGTTGGGCCAGCATTTCCGATCTGTACAATCCCGGCACGAACTGGGCTGCTACGGGTACGTCGGTGTATTCGTCCCACTGGCTGGTGGGGGCCTTCAATCCGGCGTTCAATGGTGGCGGCACGAACTATGCCGGCAATGACTACATGAAGCTTTACGCTGCAAAAGGCACGATCTGCACGGCGACCGGCGGCGCAAGCGGCGGCGTGTGCGGCGGCACCCCGGGTACGGGTGTGCCGGAACCGGGTTCTTTGGCGCTGGCTGGCCTTGGCCTGCTAGGTGTCATCGGACTGCGTCGCCGTCGTAAGTAATCAGGCGATTCAACTCCGTCCTTTGAACGGCGCCTTCGGGCGCCGTCTTTGTTTTTTGGGGCCCGGATCGGAGCGCTGAGCGTTCGAGGGCGTGTTCGCGTTTTTGTGCGGTACTCACCTTGGACGGCGCTTGGCGGCAGTCTTGTCATGTGTTCGCAGGCACAGAATCGCACGCCCTGGTGTCGCAAAGGCGCTCTCGTCGCCCACTCAGGCAAGCGGAAGCGCCGCTTTGCAGGGTGGCCAGCACCGCAGCCCACCTGCGTGCCTCACGGTAAATGTTGCAGGCGAGGCGGCAAGCCGTCCACCCCCGGTCGATACGGCATCGGCTGTCGCGGACGATACAAATGACTCGCGTGAGGTGCTATCTGCGGGCCTGCCTGCACCGGCGCCTGGATGCACTCGACCGGCCTGCTGTCTTAGTTGTCGCTGTCAGCCTCACTGGCTTCTTGTTGTTGCAGACGCCACATCTGCGCATAGGCGCCGTTGGCGGCGAGCAGGGCGTGGTGGCGGCCGCGCTCGACGATGTGGCCTTGATCGAGCACCAGGATCTCATCGGCGTGGGCGATGGTCGACAGGCGGTGCGCGATGATCAGCGCGGTACGGCCGCGAGCCGCGAGGTCGATCTGGGCCTGGATGGTTTTTTCGGTGCGCGAATCGAGCGCCGAAGTGGCCTCGTCGAAGATCAGGATGGCCGGGTCTTTGAGCAGCGCACGGGCGATGGCGACGCGTTGCTTTTCGCCGCCCGAGAGCTTGAGGCCGCGTTCGCCGACACGGGCTTCGTAGCCGTCGGGCAGGCGACCGATGAAATCGGTGAGCTGGGCGGCAGCGGCGGCGGTGTCGATCAGGCCGTCGGCGGCGTCGGGGCGACCGTACTGGATGTTGTAGCGCAGGGTGTCGTTAAACAGCACGGTGTCTTGCGGCACGATGCCGATGGCTTTGCGCAGGCTGTCTTGCTGCAGGTCGCGGATGTCGGTGCCATTGACCGTGATGCGCCCGCCGGTCACGTCGTAGAAGCGGAACAGCAGCCGGCCGAGGGTGGACTTGCCCGAGCCGGAGTGGCCGACGACGGCGACCGTCTTGCCCGCCGGGATCTCGAAGTCCACCTCAAACAGAATCTGCCGGGCCGGATCGTAGGCGAAGCTGACTTTCTCGAAGCGCACCGTGGCGTTGTCGGCGGCGAGGCTGCCGGCGTCGGGCTTGTCGGCGATTTCGCGGGGCTGGTTGAGCAGGCCGAACATGCGCTCGATGTCGGTGAGGGCCTGGCGGATTTCGCGGTAGATTACCCCGAGGAAGTTGAGCGGGATGTAGAGCTGCAGCATGTAGGCATTGACCAGTACGATGTCGCCTATCGTCATGCTGCCGTCGACCACGCGGATGGACGCCTGCCACAGCATGCTGGTGACGGCGACGGCAATGATGGCCGCCTGGCCGATGTTCAGCCCAGATAGGGAGAGCTGATTCTTGATCTGGGCGTCGGCCCACTGACGCATCTGCTCGTCGTAGCGCCGGGCTTCGAATTCTTCGTTGTTGAAGTACTTCACCGTTTCGAAATTGAGCAGACTGTCGATCGCGCGCGCATTGGCGGCCGAGTCGAGCTCGTTGGCCTTGCGCCGCAAGGCGGTGCGCCAGTTGGTGATCTTGACGGTGAAGCTGATGTAGAGCGTGAGGGCAACGGCGGTGATGATCGAGAAAATCGGGTCGTAATTGACGTACAGAATGCCGATGACCAATCCGACTTCGACCAGCGTCGGCAGGATGCTGTACAGCGTGTAGCTGATCAGCGAGCCGATCGAGCGGGTGCCGCGCTCGATGTCTCGGGTGAGCCCGCCGGTTTGCCGCTCAAGGTGAAAGCGCAGCGACAGCGCATGCAGATGGCGGAAGACTTGCAGCGAGATGTTGCGCACGGCCTGCTGCGTGACGCGAGCGAAGATCAGCTCGCGCAGCTCGGTCAGCATCGAGGTCATGAAGCGCAGCACGCCGTAGGCGACGATCAGCGCGGCGGGCACGATGATGAAGGCCTGCTGCGTGGTGATGGTCATTGCATCGACCATGTGCTTGAACACCATCGGCACGCCGACGTTGGCCACCTTGGCGCCAAGCAGGCAGGCCAGCGCAAAGAACACCCGGCCTTTGTAGCTCCACAGGTAGGGGAGCAGTGTCTTGATGGTGGTCAGATCGTGGCGCTGGCCGGTGGCCGGCTCGGGCAGGGCGCCCTGCGGGTGTCGTCGCATGCGGCTCAGCCCCGGGTGTCGTCAAGCGCCAGGCGCAGGGCCAGGCCGAGAAAGATCACGCCGGCGATGCGGTCCAGCCAGGGGGCGACGCCGGGCCGGCGCTTGAGCAGCCGGCCGATGCCGCCGGCCATGTAGGCTACGGCGCCGAACACCACCACGGTTTGCAGCATGAACACCAGCCCGAGTACCAGCATTTGCAGCGTGGCGCTGCCGGCCTCGGCGTGGACGAATTGCGGCATGAAGGCGAGGAAGAACAGGCCGACCTTGGGGTTGATCGCATTGGCCACAAAGCCGCGACCCACATCCTTGCGCCACGGTCGCGCGGGCGCCGCTTGTGCATTCACCGCCAGTTGCCCGCCGCTGCGGATGGCCTGGATGCCCAGCCAGGCAAGATAGGCCGCGCCGGCCAGCTTGAGCACGGTGAAGGCCATGGGCGAGGCGGCCAGCGCGGCGCTGACGCCCAGCGTGGCCCACAGCACATGGGTGAAACAGCCCAGCGCACAGCCGACGGCAATGCCGAAGCCGGCCATGCGGCCGCGGGCGAGGCTCTGGCCGAGCACCATCAGGTTGTCAGGGCCGGGCGCAAAGGTGATGATCAGGGCGATGCCAAGAAAGGCAATCAGGG
>JBFIJC010000228.1:0-6283 GCA_041600915.1 Nitrogeniibacter sp. | reverse complement strand
TGCGCTAACGTGGCGCCCGTCATCCACTCGCACTGCGTCGTTACGTCATGTTCCTCACCGAGAGCCACCCTGCGCTGATCGTTGGCGTTGTCCTGCTCGGGTTGTTCGTGACTTTCGTGCGCGAATGGGTCAAGCCCGACGTGGCCGCCATGAGCGCGGTGGCGCTGCTGCTCGGCCTCGGCCTGCTCGACGCCAAGCAGGTGCTGAGCGTGTTCAGCAACAGCGCGCCCATCACCATTGCCTGCCTGTTCGTCATCAGCGGCGCACTGAGCAAAACCGGCTGCGTCGATCGCCTCGGCGACTGGCTGGGCGCCATGGCCGGCCACAGCGAACGCCGCCTGCTGCTGGCCATGCTGGCCGTCGGCGTGCTGGTGTCGCCCTTCATCAACAACACGCCGGTGGTGATGGTGATGATTCCGGCGGTCATCGCCATGGCCGGGCGCTACGGCGTGGCGCCCTCGCGACTGCTGATTCCGCTCTCTTACGCCACCATTCTCGGCGGCATGATCACCCTGGTCGGCACCTCGACCAACATCCTGGTCGACGGCGTCGCGCGCGAGATGGGGCTCGCGCCCTTCAGCATGTTCGAGATCACCGCCCCGGCGACAATCATGGCGCTGGTCGGATGCGGCTTCATGGCCGTGTTTGCCCACCGCCTGCTGCCGGTGCGCGAGACGCTGACCCAGCAACTCTCCGGCGCCGGCGACCGCCTGTTCATGACCGAGCTGTTCGTGCCCGAAGACTCGCGCCTGGCCGGGCGCACACTCAAGGAAGCGCGGCTGACACAGGGCGACATCCAGGTACTCAAGCTGTTTCGTGGCGACGAAGCCTTCTCGGCGCCACCCGCCCACACCCGTCTGGTGGTCGGCGACCGGCTGGTGGTGCACAGCCGCAGCCAGGACATGATGACCCTGCACAGCACCGACCTCATCGGCCTGCACAGCCGCGACGACGACCCCCACGACCTCGAAACCCTGCGCCGTCGCGACGTGGTGGTGGTCGAAACCATCGTCGGACAGACCTCGCGCTATGTCCAGCGCCCCATCCGCGATCTCGACCTCGCCGCACGCTACGGCATCCATCTGGTGGCGGTGCATCGGCGCAACGCGTCGATTCTCGACATCGGCGACGACTTCCAGCTGCAATTCGGCGACGTACTGCTGGTCGAAGGCTCACCGGCGCAAATCAAGCGCTTCTGCGACAACGGCGACCTGTTCGCGCTCACCGACGGCAAACACGAAACCCCGCGCAGCACCAAGGCCCCCATCGCCCTGGCCACCATCGCCAGCGTGATGCTGCTGGCCGCACTCAATGTGATGCCCATCGAAGCACTGGCGCTGATCGGCGCCGTGGTGGTGGTGATCACCGGCTGCATTCGCGCCGACGAAGCCTACAAGGCCATCGAATGGCCGATCCTGATCCTGATTTTCGGCATGCTCGCGATCAGCATCGCCATGCGCGAATCCGGACTCGCCGCCCTGATGGCCTCCGCGCTGGTTGGCCTCGGCAGTGATATCCCCCCTTGGGCAATGCTCTCGCTGGTGATTCTGTTCACCTCCATCGCCACCGAGTTTCTCAGCAACAACGCCGTCGCGGTGCTATTCACCCCGGTGGTCATCGGCGTCGCCCAGCAACTCGGCGTCGACCCGCGCCCCTTCGTCGTCGGCGTCATGTTCGCCGCCAGCTGCAGCTTCGCCACCCCCATCGGCTACCAGACGAACACCCTGGTCTACACCGCCGGCAACTACCGCTTCGCCGACTTCGCCCGCATGGGCGTGCCGATGAACCTCATCACCTGGTTGGCGGCGAGTGTGCTGATTCCGTTGTTCTGGCCGTTGTAGGGCTGGAACGGCGGAGCGGATTAGCCCTGCCCGGCGTAGCCCGGCCGAGGGCTGCAGCCCTGACGCCGGGAGCGGGATGCCGGAGGGATGCCCGCCGCACCACCTTGGCGCATCGCCTAGGGCCTTGCACGAACCCATACCGGTTGATTGCACTAGAGATGGAGGCACGGAAAACCTCGCGCGCCAGCTACGAAATCATGCATTTCGGGAGTATGCTGACGTAGTGCCGGGACGGACTGCATGAAGCCGGGGGTCAGGAGATTTCCGGTTTGCAAGTCCAATATCCCGGGAATATTTTGCGGCCACCCCGAAGGGTCTTTGCGAATGCGGCGTTTGGGGTGTCCGGTTTCTCTAGACTAATCGGCGTACGCCCGGCTTATTGGACAGGGAGCTGTCGTCTACTTCAAGTTAGAGCCAGGCGCCAAGATTGCACAGATGACTTACTACACAAAAATTCTGCCGTTGGAGAACAACAAGCGTCTCGAAAAGCTCGCCGAGTTTCGAGACCACGTGATTGAGTACTTCAACAATAGTCGCGCCGAATGGATGGTTGATGAACGGATAGAGCAGCCAAAGGCCACAGAAGCAAGAGTCAAAATCAACCGGATGATGGATGGAGTTCACGACATCATCTTCTACGCGGGGGTTAACCCATCAATCCGCTATACCCCCCCTCCAGCTATTGGCGGGTATATCCAGAACATCGATCTGGTTCAAAACATTTTCAATTTGCACCGCTTTCAGATAGCGCCTAACAACATCCTTGATTTTATTGATCGCGCAATCGGGATTTACGAAAGCAATGCGCGACCTGCATTTCTACGAGCCATTAATCCATTTTTCTATCTCGGCATTGTTTTCGACTTGGTCGCACGTGTTCCCTTTGTTCTCATTGGACGCGCAGGCTTCAACCGGAAAAAAGCTGAAGACTCGTTAGCCGGTCGCTTGATAAAGGGTGCTATTTACATCATCACGGCATTGGCTTCGCTGCTCACTGTGCTGCAGCTGCTCGACTTCCTTGAACCCGTTAAGGTGGTGGCTAAGAGTGTATTCAGCTCTAACTAGTCCATCGAGAGGGACACAAAAAAAAGCTGCGCTTTTTCGGCGCCCCTCATGTCCAACGTTAGAACTATTCAGGACCATCCATGAGCGAATCTGAATTTCCGATAGCACTCCCAGCGGACCAGCAAGAAATTGTGCCGCTAATCAAGCGCTCTCTTTTGTCTGTCCGAGATGAACTGAGAGATGATCCTTACATCATCGAAGCGGTTAGCGTTCTACAAGTAGCGGGCTACCGAAGTGCGATTGGCTCCTTTTGGAATGCTGTCGTCGACGATCTACGAAATAAGATCATGTTCCGCAGCTTGAAGCTATTTAATCAGTCTGTGGAGATCGGGCGCGAAGTAAAGACGTATGAGGATTTTCAGAATTTCGTCAACGACGATCAACTGATTGATGGCGCATACAAGATTGGCGTTATCAGTTGGGAAGCATCTAAGGTACTAAAGCACGCCAAAGAAACTAGGCACATTTTTTCAGGGCACCCCAAGAGCAGTCCCCCGTCCATCATTAAGGTACTTGCAATGATGGATGATTGCATTAAATACGTACTTAATGCCGAATATCCGGCTCAGATCATCGACGTCAACGACTACGTCGCCACGCTTAATGAGCAATCATTCGATAGAAATCGAATCGCAATTGAGAGCGCCTTGGGTGATCTTCCCGATGTATACAAAAATGAGCTGGCTAATCGGCTCTATTCATCATACATACACCCTCAGTCGACTAGTGTTCTACGGTCAAACATCGAGTTCGTGTCTCCCATCCTGTGGAAGGTTTTACCGAAAGCCGTCAAGGTGCAAGTCGTGCGCCGCGTAGACCAGGAGATACAGAAGGGGAATGTCGATATTACGAACGCCGCATTTGCCTTTGTGGAAGTGGTAGAAGGACTTTCCTACTTATCCACTGTGGCGCGTCGTTACAAGACCGCACCAATGGTCACAGAGCTGACCAGCGCACTTGATGATTTCCCGAGAGAAAACACCGCAGTCAGGGCACTTGTCTCATATGCCAGCCTTATTCCTGAAGACTTGCTTGCACCCTATGTATCTGGTTTAACCAAGACCTACGTTGGACGTATTGGATCTAGCGGTCGTTGGGCTCGGACGGATTTTTATGCAGACGGGGCTGCTTTGCACATTCCAGACATGTTTAAGAGCTTTGATGATGCTGCTGCTCATGCGTTTGTCGATGGAATAAAAACTAGCGATTTGCTCAAGAGGAGAATTCAATCTCCAGCAAAGATGCGCCGACTGCGCGCTCTTGGCAATATTGTTCTGGAAAAAGCATCTCAAGGCTTCTCGGAAAATAAATTCTTGGAAGCGCTATGCGACGAGGCTCGTGAGGGTGAGTTCTTTGACCTTCTTAAATAGCAAGCGTAGCCCGGACAAGGCCCGCAGGGCCGCCTCCGGGATTCATCGGTTGATCAATCACTGACCCCGGATTGCGCTTCGCTCCATCCGGGCTACGAACCCTACGCCGGCGCCGCCAAAGACCCGAGCGCTGGAGCAGGGCTCCCGCAGCTACGCACATGGCATGAATTTTCGCAATCTTCGGAAAGCTGCGATCTTCGCTGGATCATGAGGTTACGTCTTTCAATGCAACCCCACAGTCTTGCGATTGCGATGACATCCGCGTAGCTGCGGGAGCCCTGGAGCGCTGGAGTCGCCCAGACGGCATCAATCAGGCCATCCACCGTCATTTGCTCCCGTCGGCACGCGTAGGGTGGGTGGCTTGCCACCCACCATCGTGACTTCCGACCAGCACCGCTTGGTGGGCGGCAAGCCGCCCACCCTACGCCCCGCGTCATACGCGCCGGGCTGACCTCACCGCTTCCCCCCCAAGCCCGCCACCGCCTGATTGATCGCCGCGTCGGCCGCCTTCTGGCGGTCGTTTAGCCCGGCGGCGCGGGCATCGAGCGCCTTGGCGGCTTCGTCGGCCACGGCACGATAGGCGGGTGCATCGGCAAGGGCCTTGCGCAGTTCGCCGCTCTTGAGCACGGCCAGTTGGGCCTTGCCTTCTTTCTGGACGGCCTTGAAGCGCTCGCCCAGGTGGCTGCCGTAGGCCGACACCGCGTCGGCCAGGTTGCGGGCGATCTGGGTGTCGGGATTTTCGAGGCTGCGGTTGGTTTTGGCGCGCAGTTCGGGCAGATCGGGCACGCGCAGGATGGCGCCCTGGGGCACGGTGGCCAGTTCGCGCAGTTGCGGGTTCTCCTTGATCAGCGCGGCTTCGGCTTTTTCGCGCTGTTTTGGGGTGAGTTTGACGAAGAGCTTGTCGGCAATGGCGGACACGGATTTTTCGCCGCGAAAGGTTGCGATGGGCATGGGGGGCTCTCCTCACATTCCGATGATGTTGGTCAGGCTCATGTCGGCCGGCACGGGCGCGCCGCTTTGCACACGGATGTTGCCGGTGCTGGTGTTGCCCATGACGATGGCGAGCTTTTGCTGTGGGTGCAGGTGCAGGGTGTCGAGGTCGCCCAGGGCGATGAGCCGGTTGTTGCTGACGTTGAGCGTGCGCCCGCCGAACTCGCCGAGCAGCGGTTCCTTGCCGCCATCGCCCACCGTCTGGCAGTGATTGTCCGCGAACAGGAGGCTATCGACCGCGCCGCACTGGTTGAGCGGCACGCCGGTGGCGTGCCCGCGCAGCTGGTTGCCGCGGATCGACACGGCGGCGGGTCGCAGCGCCACGGCAAAGGCGCGCGCGGCGGTGAGCAGGTAGGCCGACTCGGCAACCGCGAAATAGCCGGCGGCCACAAAGCCCGGCACCGCGCCGGCCGGCTCGGGGGCGATGTTGATGGCCCGCCATTCGATCACGATGGGGTTTTGCCCGGCCTCGCCGATGCGCTCGACGCTGTTGTCGTCGATGGCCGCGCGGTCGAAGGGCGGCAGCACGCGGATGGCGGCGACCGGCGCGCTGAGGCGATCCGGCCCGATGCCGAAGAAGCGGTTGCCGGCGATGCGCATTTGCCCGACGGCGGCGCAGCGCAGCGCGTCGATGCCCGGACTGGTGAGCGCCGAGCGGGCGACCTGGGCGATGACGTTGTCGAGCACGTCGCCGCGCTCGACGCGGATGAGCTGCACGGCGACGAAGGCGGCGTTGTCGTTGCCCAGCACCTGGCCGAGCTGCTGGCACTGGTTGCCGGCAAAGCGCAGCAGGCCAGCGCCGGCGCCCTCGCCCATGAGCAGCGCGCCCAGGCCGATGCTGTCGATCTGATTGTCGGTGATGATCGCCTCGTCCACCTGCTGGGTGATGAGCATGGCGTTGCCGCGCAGGCCGAGCAGGCGGTTGGCGTGGATGCGTACGCGGTCGATGGCGACCGGGTCCAGCCCTTCTTCGAGCACGATGCCCTGGCCGCTGCGCTCGCCGATGCCGGTGATCTC
>JBFIJC010000227.1:0-6304 GCA_041600915.1 Nitrogeniibacter sp. | reverse complement strand
TAGCATGAAAAACAGGGAGGGCTCGTCGGCACAGGTGTTCATGTGATAGCCCTCGGCCTCATCGCCATGCAGCTCGAGCTTGAGCCCGGAGACCACGACCTGGTCGGGTCCGTCGGGCAGCGGCACGTCACCGAAGGCCAGACCGACAAGCGCCCAGCGGTGGTCGATCCAGGGATTGCCTTCCACCGTCTGACGTGCGAAACACACGGCGAACTGGTCGGCGCCGGCGAGCGTTTCCCGCTCGGGATTCGGTACATCTGACACGATCGTTTCTCCCAACAGCCTGTTCACGACGAACACGCTCTAAAATACGCCTTCAAACATAAACCGAGATGACCCGGCACCGCCAGGGCTGAACCCCAGATGACGGAGACACCCCGCGTCGACACCGACGCCCCCATCGACATTCCGCTCGGCACTGCGCCCGATGCGCCGCGCCTGTCGATTACGCGCGCGCGTCGCCCGGCCACGGCCACGGCGCAGGTCATCGACCATGAAGGCCTGCCGCGTGAGGTCGAGGTGCCGGGAGAGCATGCGCTCACGGTGTATCTCGACAAGCACGAAGTGGTCACCCTGATGACGCTGGGCCAGGCGCCCGAAGCCTTGATCATGGGCTATCTGCGCAACCAGGGCCTGGTCGATTTGCTGACCGACCTGTGCTCGGTGCATGTGGACTGGACGACCGGCGCCTGCGCGGTCACCACCCGAAGCCGGCGTCCGCCCACCGAGCGCATGGCCAAGCGGACGGTCACCACCGGCTGCGGCCAGGGAACAATGTTTGGCAACTGGTTGGAGGAATTGCGCCCGCTGGAGGACAACGCCGTCTTGCCCATCGCCACGCTGGACGCGGCACTGGCCCGCATTCTCGCCCTCGACACCATCTACAAGCGCTCCGGCTCGGTGCATGGCTGCGCCCTGCTGCACAACACCCCGGAGGCGCCGCTGCTGTATCACGTTGAGGACGTCGGCCGGCACAACGCGGTCGACGCCATCACCGGCTTCATGTGGCTGGACGAAGAGACCGGCGCGGGCAAGATCTTTTACACCACCGGTCGGCTGACCTCCGAGATGGTCATGAAGGCGGTCCAGATGGGCGTACCCTTCCTGGTCTCGCGCTCTGGTCTGACCCAGATGGCGCTCGCACTGGCCCAGGAGATGGGCGTGACCCTGATCTGCCGGGCACGCGTTGGTCGTCATCTGGTCTACACTCACCCCCAACGCATCACGAGAACCGCTGAATGAGTCACCCCCGTATTTCCGGCCTGGTCCTGGCCGGCGGTCTTGGCCGCCGCATGGGCGGCGCCGACAAGGGTCTGGTCATGCTCGATGGCCGACCGATGATCGACCATGTGCTGGCCCGCCTGCACCCGCAAGTCGACGCGCTGATGATCAATGCCAACCGCAACACCGAAGTCTATTCGCGCTTCCGCATTCCGGTGCTGGCCGACCGACACAGCGGTTTCGTCGGCCCGCTGGCCGGGCTGGATGCCGGCCTCGCCCACCTCGGCGACACCGACGGTTGGGTGGTGACCTGCCCCTGCGACTCGCCCTTCGTGCCGCGCGATCTTGTCGCCCGGCTCATGGATGCCGCCCAGGCCGCCGACGCGGACGTGGCGATTGTCCGCTCCGACGATCAGTTGCAGCCGGTTTTTCTTCTCGCGCACACCCGCACCGCCCCGGCGCTGAGCGCCTATCTGGCCGCCGGCGAACGCAAGATCGACCGCTGGGTATTTACCCAGAAGCATGTGGTGGTCGACTTCGACGACTGCCCGGAAGCCTTCGCCAACATCAATACGATCGACGAACTGGCGCGTCACGGCGACGCGACGGCCTGAGCCACCCACCGTGGCACGCGATGTGCCACGGTTGTGTCAGCGTGCTCAGTGTGCAGTCGAAGGCCGCGCCGATCCTGACGCCACCGGCGCTGCACCACCTGCGCCCTTGGCCTCGCGATACCAGTACTCGTGATGCTCCTTGGCCCAGGTCTCGTCCACATAGCCGGTCTTCATCGACTCCAGCGAACCTTCCATGCCGACGCTGCCAATGTAGATATGGCCGAGCGACAAGGCGATGAAGATCATCGCGCCACTGGTATGAAGGATGTGTGCCAGTTGCATGTCCTGGCGGATCTGGCCGTAGCCCGGGAAGTCGAGCACCAGCCCGGTGATGCCGACCAGCAGGCCGAGAAACACCACACCAATCCAGAACCAGGTCTTTTCGCCGAAGTTGAAGCGCCACGAGGGCACGTGCTCGCCCGACAGCAAGCCGCCCGCCTTGCGAATCCACAAGGCGTCGATGGCCTGCCACACGTTGTCACGGGCAAACAGCGCTGCCATCACCAGGGTTGAGGCAAAGAACAGCGGGCCGACAAAGTTGTGCACGTTCTTGCCCAGCGCCGCGATCCATGAAAAGGCGCTGTAGCCGATCACCGGAATGATCACGTGCTTGCCGAACAGCAGCAGCAGCCCGGTGATCGCCAGCAGCATGAAACTCAGCGCCACCGTCCAGTGGGTCATGCGCTCGACCGTTGAGAAGCGCTGAATCAGCCGCCCGGTGAGTGCGCCTTCGAGCACGATCTTGCCCCGAATCAGGCGAAACAGCACCAGCGCCACAAACACGCCAGCCAGCATCCAGCCGCCGATCTGGGTGATCGGACCATTGCGCCACTGCCGCCAGGTCTGCCCTTCGGACTGGATCAGCATTTTGTCGGCCGGCGCGGTGAAGGTAATGGACTGGGCCGTGCCGTCGCGCACGGCGCGGTAAACGTCGGCGTTATTGTCCGGCGGCGCGGCCATCGCCGGCGCAGCGATCCAGCCCAGACCGAGGACGGCCGCCAGCAGCACGGCCCGCAAAGTCACGATGAGGTGTGCGCACATGGTGTCCTCCTCAGCCCGGGGGCATGCGGCCGATTTCGGTCTGCTTGCGGGCGCGAGCGCGCATATCGCTCTCCCACAGGGCCTTGTCGCCGCCATAGGTCGCTGACTCCCAGGGACGGGTGTCGGGCTTGCCGGAGTAGCTGCCAGCCTTGTAGTTGGTCACCTGCGGCACTTCGCTGCAGGCGGCCAGGGCCATCGCGGCACCGATCAGGAGCACGGTTTTCATGGTGTTCATTTGTCACCTCCGCGATTCTGCTCACGCTTTTGCTCACCAGCGCCGTAGGCCGTGTTCCAGCCGATCATCTCGGCACCGCTGCCACCACGGCGGACCACCCGCTCGCGGAAGATATCGGCCAGCGCCGTGCCGTCGCCGCCGAGCAGCGCCTTGGTCGAACACATCTCGGCGCACATCGGCAGCTTGCCTTCGGCGAGACGGTTCTTGCCGTACTTCTCGAACTCGGCGTCCGAGCCATCGGCTTCAGGGCCGCCGGCGCAGAAGGTGCATTTATCCATCTTGCCGCGCTGGCCGAAGGTGCCGGTCTGCGGGAACTGCGGGGCGCCGAAGGGGCAGGCGTAGAAGCAGTAGCCGCAGCCGATGCAGGCGTCCTTGTCGTGCAGCACCACACCATCTTCGGTGCGGTAGAACACATCGACCGGGCACACTGCCATGCAGGGCGCATCGGAGCAGTGCATACAGGCGACCGACATGGATTTCTCCTGGCCGACCACCCCGTCATTGATCGTCACCACGCGGCGCCGCTGGATACCCCAGGGCACTTCGTGCTCGTTTTTACAGGCGGTCACGCAACCGTTGCATTCGATGCAGCGCTCGGTGTCGCACAGGAATTTCATTCTTGCCATGTTTTTGTCTCCAAGCCCGGACGTTTTGCCGGATCGCGAGGTGAAGTCGAGTCGAATCGCGCGCAGCTTCGGGCATCCCGCAACAAGCCAATAGCGGAAACTATTGGCGCGGAGCGGGGGCGCGAAGATGCCGGGATTCGGCCGACAGCGCCCGCGAAGGCCTGCGGCAAAATCCCGTCGCATTCAATTGGGTGGGTGAATCGCACACTCACTGACAGATTCCTTTTTCAGGGGCCGTTCCGGTGAAACGTCCGGGCTAAGCCTTCATCACCTGGCACACCGTGCTCTTGGATTCCTGCATCATCGTCACCACGTCGTAACCGTAGGTGGTGGCGGTGTTGACCGCCTCGCCACGTACGATCGGCGCCGCACCTTCCGGGTAATACTTGAGCATGTCCTCACCCATCCAGCGACCGGAGAAGTGGAAGGGCAGGAAGACCGTATCCGGCCCCACCCGCGGCGTGACCAGTGCGCGTACCTTGAGCTGTGCGCCGGTCGGCGACTTCACCCACACCCAGTCCTGATCGACGATGCCGCGATCGGCCGCAGCGCGCGGGTTGAGCTCGACAAACATGTCTTGCTGCAGCTCGGCCAGCCACGGGTTGGAGCGGGTTTCCTCGCCACCGCCCTCGTACTCGACCAGTCGGCCGGAGGTCATGATCAACGGGAAGTCCTTGCCCACATCGCGGTACTTGTCCTGCACGGTCTTGTAGAGCGTGGGCAGGCGCCAGTGGGTTTTCTTGTCTTCGTGGGTCGGGTACTTGTCGACCAGATCGGCACGGGTGGAATAGAGCGGTTCGCGATGCTTGGGTACCGCATCGGGGAAGTTCCACACCACCGCACGGGCCTTGGCGTTGCCGTAGGGCATGCAGCCGTGGTTCTTCATGATCACGCGGATCATGCCGCCGGACAGGTCGGTCTTCCAGTTCTTGCCCTCGGCGGCGGTCTTTTCTGCCTCGGTGAGCTCATCCCACCAGCCGAGCTTCTTCATCAGCACATGGTCAAACTCGGGGTAGCCCATCTTCAGATCGGCGTCGAGCGAGGAAGAACCCTCGCCGGCAAGCAGCGACACGCCGTCCTTTTCCACGCCGAAACGCGCGCGGAAGTTGCCACCGCCGTTCATTACATGGCGGGTGGTGTCGTAGAGGTTGGGCGAGCCCGGATGCTTGAGCTCGGGGTTGCCCCAGCACGGCCACGGCAAGCCAAAGTAATCGCCGTCGCAGGGGCCGCCTTCGGCCTTGAGCGTACGCGGGTTGAAAGTGCTCATGTTCTGCATGTGCAGCTTGAGACGCTCGGGGGACTGGCCGCTGTAACCAATGGTCCAGGTACCGAGGTTGATTTCGCGCAAGGTGTCTTCAACATCCGGCTCGTCCCAGCCCTTGGCGTCCTTGGCGATCTTGATGTTCTTGCACAGCTCGTTCGCGAAACCGAACTTCTTGGCGAAGGCGTACATGATGGTGTGGTCGGGCTTGGACTCGAACAGCGGTTCAATGACCTTCTCGCGCCACTGCAGCGATCGGTTGGACGCGGTCACCGAGCCGTAGGTCTCGAACTGCGTCGCCGCCGGCAGCAGATACACGCCATCGCTGCGCACCGAGGCGGCCATGGCTGCCGTGGCCGACGGGTAGGGATCGACCACCACCAGCATCTCCAGCGCCTTCATGGCCTCGAGCATGTCCTTGCCGCGGGTCTGCGAGTTGGGTGCCATGCCCCAGAAAATCTGGGCCTTGATGTTGGTCGCCTGATCGACCAGCTCGGGGTTTTCGGTCACGCCGTCAATCCAGCGCGACACGGTGATCCCCGGTTTTTCCATCATGTCCTGACTGACGAAGCGGGCCTTGATCCACTCGTAGTCCACGCCCCACACCGCCGCCCAGTGCTTCCAGGCGCCGGTCGACAAGCCGTAGTAGCCCGGCAACGAATCGGGGTTGGGGCCGATGTCGGTCGCGCCCTGCACGTTGTCGTGACCACGGAAGATGTTGGTGCCGCCGCCGGCGATGCCGACGTTACCCAGCACCAGTTGCAGGTCGCACATCATGCGGGTGATGGCGTTGCCCACGGTGTGCTGGGTCTGGCCCATGCACCACACCACCGTCGAGGGGCGGTTCATGGCCATGGTCTCGGCAATCTGCCGCACCTCGGCGTCGGGCACGCCGGTGACTTCAAAAACCTTGTCGGCGGTCCATTCCATGGCCTCGGCGCGGATCTGATCCATGCCGTAGACCCGGTCTTCGATGTACTTCTTGTCTTCCCAGCCGTTCTCGAAAATGTGGCGCATCACGCCGTAGATCAGCGGAATGTCGGAGCCCGAACGCAGGCGCACATACTGGTCGGACTTGGCCGCCGTGCGCGTATAGCGCGGGTCGGCAACGATCACCTTGGCGCCACCTTCCTTGGCGTGCAGGATGTGGAGCATCGACACCGGATGCGCTTCGGCGGCATTGGAGCCGATGAAGAAGATCGCCTTGGCGTTCTGCATGTCGTTGTAGGAGTTGGTCATCGCACCATAACCCCAGGTGTTTGCCACACCCGCCACCGTGGTGGAGTGGCAGACGCGCGCCTGGTGG
>JBFIJC010000226.1:0-6315 GCA_041600915.1 Nitrogeniibacter sp. | reverse complement strand
GCTCGGCGCCGCCCCCGACGCCTTCCTCATGGCCGTCGCCATCGGCGGCTCCTGCGCCTTCCTCACCCCCATCGGCCACCAGAACAACACCCTCATCCTCGGACCGGGAGGCTTCAGCTTTGGAGACTACTGGCGGCTGGGGCTACCGATGGAGGTGCTGGTGGTGGCCATCAGCTTGCCGATGCTGTTGTGGATTTGGCCGTTGTGAGCGAAGCATCGTATACGCGCGAAATTGAGCGAGAAAAACCTTGATGTCGGGACGTCGGCGTTTGCGCTCGCACGCTTCGATAGCAGTCAACACGCGATTATTGACTTTTATCCACGACTGGATAAATTATCGGCACTCCGATAATTTGCGATAAACCGATGATTTCGTTTCCCCGGGCCAAGCTGGCAAGCGAGTTGGCGATCGCCTTGCAAGGCAAAGCCGGCTTCAGCGATGCACACAACGGTCTTTTCCTGGCCGCACCTCGACGCACCGGAAAGACCACCTTCCTGCGCGGCGACCTGTGTCCGGCGCTACAAAGCGCCGATATCGTGGTGGTCTACGTCGACCTGTGGGCCGATGCGGCCCGCGACCCCGGTCAATTGATCGCCGAGGCCATTGGCAAGGCCTTGCAACCGCACTTGGGCGTAGTGGCGCGAACAGCAAAAAGTGCCGGGCTAGAAAAGGTGAATCTGGCCGGCTGGCTGCACGTGGATACCAGCAAGATCGGTCAGGTGGACGGACTGACGCTGGTGGATGCGCTGAAGGCGCTCAATGAGACTGCCGGTAAACCGGTGGCCCTGATCATTGACGAGGCCCAGCATGCGCTGACCAGCCCGGCTGGCGAAGTCGCCATGTCGGCCTTGAAGTCAGCTCGCGACCAGATGAACCGACCCGACGAGATTCAATTGATGCTGGTCATGTCGGGCTCGGACCGCGACAAACTGCTGCGGCTGGTTCATTCCAACGGCGCGCCCTTTTACGGATCACAGATCCAGCGCATGCCATTGCTGGATCGAAAATTTATCGATTTTCTCGCTGACTTGATCGAAGAACAACGCGCCGAGTTGTGCCCGGTGGATCGTCACACCTTGAACCGGGCGTTCGAAGGCTTTGGCCACCGTCCCCAATTCTTCATGGAAGCGCTCGGTCAGGCGCTCAGTCCCCTGTCGAGCTTTAACGGCCGCTTTGAACTGGCCATGCTCGACGCCGCCTTGCAACGCCAACGCGATGACGAATCGCAGATGGAATCCGACTACCTCGGCCTCAAGCCGCTTGAACAAGCGGTGCTTTGGCGAATGCTGGAACTGGGGCCTCGTTTTCGCCCGTACGATGCAGAAGCACTGGCGTTTTACCGCAAACAGATTGGCACAAAAGTGACATCACCAATGGCACAGAACGCGCTGGAAGCCTTGCGCACGCGCATGCCGGCCCTCGTGTGGAAATCAGCCCGCGGAGAATACGCGGTTGAGGACGCGACGATGCATCGCTGGTTCGAGGAGCGTATGGCCGCAGCAACATGGCCGCCCGCGAGTCGGCAAACCCCACTGGATCTCAGCGGCGAATCCTGAACAACGCAACCGCAAAAGCGACACTCGCTCGCCGTAGTCCACCACACAGGCCTGCATTGTCGCCCTCCATGGCAACGGCTTGCACTCACGCTCCCGAAACAAAGCACTATGCCAAATTCAATAGCTCAGTGAGGCCATGATCTCCCGCCCCCCCAAACAAGTGGCTCGCCACACTCCTCGGCTTCCTCGCCCCGCCCGTCGGCCTGCTCTACGCCGGTAGCGCGCGCTGGGCGGTCGGCTATCTGCTGCTGATGCTGGCCGGCGTGGCCTGGTTGTGGTTCGGAGCGGGCGGCTTGTTTGCCGGTGCCGCGAGTCTGGCGCTGTCGATCGTGGCGGCGATTCACGCTTTCCGGCTGGCGGGGCAATGGCCGGCGGGGCGGGTTCGGCCGCTGTTCAGCCGGTGGTATGGCGCGATGGGCGGCTTGCTGGCCGTCGTGGCGGTGTTGTTTTACGTGCGAGCCTTTGTGGTGGAGCCCTTCTCGATGCCGAGCGGATCGATGCAGCCAACAATCGCGCCGGGCGCGGTGCTGATCGTCGGCAAGTGGGGGTATGGCAATTACGGAAGCTACGGCATCAGCGTGGCGCATCGGCCGCTGTCGGCCGAGATTCGCCATGGGGATGTGATCGTGTTCGAGTATCCGGTGGCGCCGCTGATTCGCTACGCGAAGCGGGTGCTTGGTTTACCGGGCGATACCGTGGCTTACCGGCGAGGGCAGTTGAGCATCAATGGCCTGGCGGTGAAGCGCACGCCGGTGGCCGATTTTGTGGACCCGGCGCAGGCAACGGTGATGCACCAGTTCGAAGAGCAACTGTCTGGCGCGCGATACCGCATCCTCCACGATCGCAGCGAGCGGACGTATTTTCAGGTGATCAAGGATTTCCCGCTGCGCGATAACTGCCGCATCGACGCCGAGGGCATCGAATGCGAGGTGCCGGACGGGCATTACTACGTGATGGGCGACAACCGCGACAACAGCGTCGACAGCCGCGCGTGGGGCTTTGTGCCGGCGCGGAATGTGGTGGGCAAGGTCTTGCGGGTGATGGCGCCACAATAGCTTTGGCGGCTGATGGCGCGCGCCCTTCCGTACTCGCAATGAACCCGGCCTGCCGAGGCGATATTTTCCAACACTGACGGGATGACGCCGGCCCTACACGCGCAGATCTTTCAGGCAGGCGGGGCCGCGGTCAATGAACGCGCGGTGGACCTGCACACCGGCGGCGCCAGCATCGCGGGCGGCGCTGACGTCGTGGGCATTGCGAATGCCGCCGACGGCGACAAGCGCAGGGCCGCCGGCCAGGCGGCGGGCGAGTTCAGCGAGCCGGGTCAGTTGCTCACTGCGCTGGGCTGGCGGGTCGGCGAGCACCAGGGTGAGACTGTCGACGCCGGCGTGAGCGGCGATATCGGCCAGGGCGGGTAAGGGATCGTGCCGGTCGCCGAGCGGCAGTTTGAGCGTCAGAGCGACGGGCCGGGTCAGGCGATTGCGTTCGTGGACGAGTTCGCGCAGCGCAGCGGCCAGCATGGGGCGGTGTTCTGGCGCCAGCAGGGGGCGGCGGGCGCGGGCGCTGAGATTGAAGCTGAGGTAATCGGCGACGGTCCAGGCGCCGTGCAGCGCATCGCGCCATTGATCCGGCAAGGCAGTGGCGGGTGCGTCGGGCGAGAGGCCAATACCGATGCCGATGGCGCTGCTACCGGCACCGCGTGGCGGCAGGGCGGCGAGGCGTGCGACCAGCGGGCCGAGCGGATTGGGGGCCTGCGGATGGGCGGCCACCGTGCCGAACTCGACGCTGCCGAAGCCCAGTTGCAGCAGGGTGTCAGCCTGGCTGCCGTCGGTGTCGATGCCGCCGGCAAGGCCGGGGCGGTCGTGCCACGGCAATGCCCGAACGGCGCTTTCCTGCCGCGCGGGCGTACGCAAGGTGTCCGGCGCGTTCATCCGTTCAGTCGCGCGAAATCGGCCATGAACTCGGCCAGTGCGCTGGCGCCGGCTTCGGGCATGGCGTTGTAGAGGCTGGCGCGCAGGCCGCCGATGCGGGGGTGGCCGCGCAGGTGATGCAGGCCGTGGGCTTCGGCCTCGGCGATGAAGCGCTCGGTGAGCGTGGTGTCGGCAAGATGGAAGCGGATATTGGTGACCGAACGGTGGCTGGGTACCACCGGGCCGGTGTAGACGCCGCCGCTGCCGTCGATAACGCGGTAGATCCGCTCGGCCTTGCGCCGGTTGGCGGCGGCCAGGGTAGCGAGGCCGCCGGCCTCGGCGATCCAGTCGAAGACCATGGCGGCCACATGGATGGCGGTGGTGGGCGGGGTGTTCCAGGTACTGTCCTGCTGGGCCTGGATGCGGTAGCTGAACGCCGTGGGCAGCTGCGCACTGGCGCGGCCGAGCAGCTCGTCGCGCACCACGAGTACGGTGAGCCCGGCGAGACCGAGGTTTTTCTGGGCGCTGGCGTAGATCAGGCCGAAGCGGCTGACATCGAGCGGCGTGGCGAGAAAGCAGGAGGTGGCGTCGGCCACCAGCGGCACGGCACCGGTGTGCGGCAGATCGGGGTAAGCCAGGCCGTCGACGGTTTCGTTGGGGGTGATGTGGCAGTAGGCGCAGCCCGTCGGCAGATGCCAGCGGCCGGCGGTAGGCGCGGCCAGCGGGGTAGCGCCGATGTAGCGCGCGGCAATGACCACCTCGGTGTAGCGGCGCGCTTCGTCGATGGCGCGCTGCGACCAGTAGCCGGAGTCGGCATAGGCGGCACAACGGGCGGTGCCGAGCAGGTTCATGGGCACCAGCGAGAACTGGTGCATGGCGCCGCCGGCGAGGAACAGGATGCGGTAGCCGGGCGGCAGGCCGAGCAGCGCGGCGAGGCGTTCGCGGGCATGGGTCAGCGTGGCGCGAAAGGCGTCGCCGGTGAAGGGGCGTTCGACCGCTGCAGCGCCGTCGGCACCGCGGACGAACAACTCGTCGCGCGCGCGTTCGAGCACCGCGTCGGGCAGGCGCGCGGGGCCGGCAGCAAAGCTGTAGGCCGTCACAGCAGACCGCCGTTGCTGCCGGTGGCCATGAAGAACAGCAGCGGGATCGACAGCATGGTGTTGGTGCGCGACGACAGATGCGTGATGCGTGAGCAGCGCAGGCGCTCGTCGATGCCGGCGGGCACCAGGCCGAGCACCTTTTTCTGGTGCGGCCACAACACCAGCCAGACGTTGAGCATCATCAGTGTGCCGATATACATGCCGACACCGATCGGCGCCAGGCCGCCTTGCAGGGCGAGTGCGCCGGGGAGCCAGCCCTGGCGCCACAGCATGAGCAGGCCGGCACACCAGGTCACCACCGAGGCCCAGCGGAAGAAGCCGTGCTCGCGGTTGAGCAGCGCCTGGAAGCGCGGGCTGCGGTCGTCGCTCAGCTCCTCGGCGCGCAGCGGCTGCCAGCTCGGGCGTTGCACCACACTGGAGTAGTTGTGGCCGACCCAGATGATGCCGGCGATGAAGTGCGCCCAGCGCAGGGTGAGGTCGAGCAGCATGTCCATGGCGCGCCTCAGCCGGCCAGCAGACGCACCAGCGCCGCCAGCACCAGGGTGAGCAGCACGCCGAGGGCGATGGTGCCGCGCGCGGTGTCGTAGGGGTGGCGCATCTCAGTCCTCCAGGAAGGCGGTGGTGACGGTGCCGGCGGCGCGCTTGAACAGCGGCTTGCGGAAGCGCAGCGGGCGGGCGGCGGTGTCGACGGCCTCGCGCACCCGGGCGTGATGCGGCGAGCGGCCGCAGGCCGGGTCGGTGTTGCCGGCGTCGCCGGTGAGCAGAAAGGCCTGGCAGCGGCAGCCGCCGAAATCCTTTTCCTTTTCGTCGCAGGACACACAGGGCTCGGGCAGCCAGTCGAGGCCGCGATATTTGCGAAACAGCGGCGACTCGTGCCACAGCCAGGCCAGCGGCTTGTCGCGCACCGACTCGAATTCGAGGCCGGGGATCACGCGCGCTTCCTGGCAGGGCATGGCCACGCCGTCGGGGGCGATGGTCAGGTGGATGGCGCCCCAGCCATTCATACAGGCCTTGGGACGGCCCTCGTAGTAGTCGGGGATGACGAAGTAGATCGTCATCTTCTTGCCCAGCTTGTCGCGCCAGCGCTGCACCACCTGTTCGGCCTCGCGCACCTGCTCCAGGGTGGGCATGAGTTCGTCACGGTTCACCAAGGCCCAGTTGTAGTACTGGATGTTGGCGAACTCGATGTATTCGATGCCCAGCTCGGCGGCCCAGGCGATCATCGCATCGGTCATGCCGATGTTCTGGCGGAAGACCGGCATGTTGAGCACCATCGGGAAGCCGTGCGCCTTGATGCGGCGGGCGGCGTCGAGCTTGCGTTCGTGGGCGGTGGCGCCGACCAGCGCATCGGTGACCGCGGCCTCGGTGGCCTGCAGCGAGAGCTGGATCTGCTTGAGGCCGGCCGCCTTGAGCGCCACCAGGCGCGCTTCGGTGAGGCCGATGCCGGAGGTGATCAGGTTGGTGTAGAAGCCCAGCTCGTTGGCGTAGGCCACCAGCTCTTCGAGGTCGGGCCGCTGCAGCGGCTCGCCGCCGGTAAAGCCCAGCTGCAGGGCGCCCAGCTCGCGCGATTCGCGCAGCACGCGCTTCCATTCCTCGGTGGAGAGCTCACGCGCGGCGTAGTCGTCGAAGTCCAGCGGGTTGTTGCACCAGCTGCACTTGAGCGGGCAGCGGTAGGTGATTTCGAGGGACAGCCACAGGGGCTTGCCCTGGCCGTCGAGCGTGAGGCCGTTGCTGTCTTTTGGCATGGT
>JBFIJC010000225.1:0-6337 GCA_041600915.1 Nitrogeniibacter sp. | reverse complement strand
TTTTTACTGCAAACCCTCGGCGGCTTCAGTTGCGCCGAGATCGCCGAACAACTTGAGACGACCGAAGGCGCGATCATGGTGCGTTTGACCCGTGCCCGTCAGGCACTCAGAGGACTGATGGGTGAGGCGGACCGACCCCGCAAGCGAGGCATGCAATGAGCGAGCACATCTCCTACACCTGCCTGGACTTTCGCCGCGAAAAGCTGGCCGACCCGCGTCGTCTGTCGAGCGCCGCACGCCTTCATGTGCACGACTGCCCGCAATGCCGCCGATTCTCCCGCCGGATCGACGCCGGCGAGGCGCAGATCGAGCAGGTGCTCGCCGTGCCGGTGCCGGATGGCCTGGCCGACCGTGTACTGCTGAATGTCCATCACGGCAAACGGCGCCCGTGGAGCCTGATGGCGCTGGCCGCCACGGTGGTGCTCAGTTTCGGCATCGGCTTGCAACAATGGCAGCCGCGCGGGGACATCAATTACGCGCGCCTGGCCATCGAGCATGTATTGCACGAACCCGAATCAATGACGGATCACCGGCTGGCCGACCCCAGCCAGTTCCGCTTCGTGCTGGCCAACTTCGGCGGCAAGATGCATCGGTCGGTTGGCAAGGTGCGCTACATGAAGCTGTGCCCGGTCCCCGAAGGCACGGGCTGGCATATCGTGCTCGACACCGAGCACGGCCCGGCCACCTTGCTGCTCGTCCCGGGCAAGGGCGTGAGCGCGCCGACCGGCACACTGCAGATGAAAGGCCATGTCGCCCGCGCGCTGCCGGGCGGCCAGGGTTACTACGCGATCATCACCGAGTCGCCGCAGGCGCTGGATGCGATCAGCGGAATGCTGTCGGAACGGGTGAGCTGGCGGACCTGAGGCCGCCACTCATTCAGGCGCACGCCGGAAGCGGTCGGCGCCGGGCAGGCCGTCACGCAGCGCGGTGCGAAAATCGACCTCGGCCATCGGCCGGGCAAACAGATAACCCTGCATCACCGGGCAGCCATGCGCCTGCAGCGCACGCGCCTGCGCCTCGGTCTCGACGCCTTCGGCCACCAGCCCCATGCCCAGACTGCGCGCCATGGCGATGATGGCCCGCACAATGGCCGGGTCACCATCAACGCCGTCGCAGTCCTGCACAAAGGAGCGGTCAATCTTGAGCGTATCGACGGCGAAGCGCTTGAGATAGGCCAGCGAAGAATAGCCGGTGCCGAAGTCATCCACCGCCAGCGACAGGCCGAGCCCATGCAAGGCGTGCAGCACTTCGGCGGTGGCGCGGGTGTCGCGCATCAGGGCCGACTCGGTCACTTCGAGTTCAATTGTTCCAGCCTCGACCTCATGGGCTTCGAGCGTGTCGCGGATACTGGCGAGCAGATCCTGACGACCGAACTGGATGGCCGAGAGGTTCACCGCGATCGGCACCACCGGCACCCCCGCAGCGCGCCAGCGACTGATGTCTTCGCAGGCCTGGTTGAGCACCCACTGGCCGAGATGACCGATCAGGCCCATTTCTTCGAGCAGCGGAATGAAGACCACCGGGCCGATCACGCCTTCGGTCGGATGGTGCCAGCGCACCAGGGCTTCGCCGCCGACGATGCAGCCGCGATCGGCGTCGACCTTGGGTTGATACACCAGGGCGAACTGATCGTTGTCGACCGCCTCGCGTAGCGCCGTCTCCATGCTCAGGCGCGACAGCGCATCGACTTTCATCTGCTCGGTGTAGCACTGAATGCCATCGTGCTCGCCCTGTCGGCGCAAGGCGCCAAGCGCCATCTCGGCCGACTTGAGCAAGGCATCGGCGGTGTCGCCGTGCTTGGGATAAAAAGCCAGGCCCGCACTGAAAGAGACGTTCAAGGTCTGGCCGTCCAGATGTACCGCCGACCCCGCACGCGACAGCAAGGCCCGCACCTCGGCCTCCACGGCGGCACGCCCTGAAGCGCCTTCGACAAACAGGCCAAAATTGTCGGCGTTGAGGCGCGCCATTCGCGGCGCGTCGAGGCGGTCGGGGGCCACGCCGTCATCCGAGCCGCCGGCATGACCGGACCCCAGACGCAAGGCCAGCACCTGCAAGACCTTGTCGGCCGCATCCTGACCCAGGGTTTCGTTGATCCGTTTGAAGCGGTCGACATTGATCAGCGCCACCGCACAATGCCCGCCGCGCGCCTGCTCTCGCAGCAGGGCCGATTGCAGCGCCTCGCGAAAGTGCACGCGATTGGGCAGGCCGGTGAGGTCATCGAAATACGCCAACTGCCGAATGCGCTGCTCCGCCGAGACGCGCTCGGAAATATCCTGCAGCGTCCCCTGCACCTGCACCACCCGCCCGCTGGCATCACTCAGCGGCACCGCCATTTCGTGGGCGGTGCACACCTGGCCATCGGCGCGCAGAATGCGGTATTCGAGCGCGTAACGCTGGCCGTCGCAGACGCTGTCGAGGGATTTGCACACCCGCTCGCGGTCGCCCGGATGCACCCGCTCGATCAAGGCTGACAGGCCCTTGCCGAAGGAGGTGGCGTCCTCGCCAAACAGCGCGCAGTAGTTGTCTGAGCGATGGAAGCGGTCGGTGCTCAGATCCCACTCCCAGCTGCCGATGCGCGCAATCTCCTGCGCCGCGCTCAGGTTGCGCTCGCTGCGCAACAGGCTATCGACGGCTTCGGCGGCGCGCAGGGCATAACGCACACGGTGACGGAGGAGCGTCCAGTTGATGGGCTTGGGAATGAAGTCGGTCGCACCGCTGTCATAGGCCTGCTCAATGGAGGCGCTGTCTTCCAGGCCGGTGAGCATGATCACCGGCACGCGAACGCCCTGCTGACGCAGCCGCCGGCAGGTTTCGAAGCCGTCGATGCCGGGCATCAGCACATCGAGCAGAATCAGGTCTGGACGAAATTCGCCAAAACGGGTCAGCCCCGCTTCGCCATCAGCCGCCTCGGCCACCTGAAAGCCGGCCTCTTCGAGCGCCGCGCACGCCAGCATGCGTGTCACGTCGTCGTCATCGATCACCAGCAGGCGTGCACTCCGCTCAATTTCAGTCATGAACCCACATCCTTTTCGGGCTTCGCCACATCCAGCGCGACGCCCTCACCCAAGAGGGCTTTTTGGTAGGCCACAAAGGCGGGCTGTACCTCAGCCGCCTCGGGCAGATCATTCATTGCTTCGCCGGCTTTGAGCGCGGCATCCAGGCGACGCGCCAGTCCGGCCAGACGGGAGGCCCCGACCGCCGCCGCAGCCGACTTCATCTTATGCGCGACGCGCTGGGCTTTCGGTCGATCCTGCTGCGCGAACGCCTCGGCGAGCGACTGCACTTGCTGACCCGTCTCTCGCACAAACAGTGTAGCCAAGCGCTTTAGCATGGGCGCCTCACGATCGCCGCGCACCCCCGGCACACCGAGCAAAACGGCCATGTCGAGCGCCGGCAACTCGCTCACGCTGGCGCCATCGACCGCCTCGTCGGGTGCAGCGGCGAGGCTCGCGGCAGCTTCCACCGGTGCCGTCGGCGCCCAGCGCACCAGCGCCTCACGCAAGCGCTCGCCTGAGACCGGCTTGGTGAGGTAGTCGTCCATACCGGCCGACAGCGCAATGGCGCGGTCATCGCGCTGCGCGTTGGCGGTAAGCGCCAGAATCGGTACACGCTCGCCACCCGCACTCGCCCGCTCGGCGCGACGGATCTGGCGCGTGGCCTCGATGCCGTCCATCTCCGGCATCTGAATATCCATCAACACCAGGTCAAACGCGCCCTTGCGATACATGGCCACGGCTTCGCGGCCGTTGTTCGCGACCGTGACACGGCAGCCGCACTCGCCCAGCAAGGCGCACACGATTTCCGCATTGACGGGATGATCTTCGGCCAGCAGCACCCGTGCGCGCGAACGCAGGCTCGGGGCGCCGAGGGTTTTTGAGCGCGCATGATTCAGGGTGTCCCCACGCAACACCGCCAACAGGTCACTGGCCAATACCGGCTTCGGCACGCAGGCCTCGGCCCCGGCGGCACGGGCATCTTCTTCGTCACTGGCCGAACGCAGCCGGATCAAGGCCACGATGCGCAGGCCAGAGCGCGCCATCTGCACAATGCGTGCAAAGCCGTCGCTGTCCGTGCCATGGCGATCCACCAAGACCGCCGCGTAGCGCTGAGTACCCGCGCTCGCCAGTGCGTCCGGGTCTGCAAAAGCGTCCACCGTGTAGCCGAGCGCACTGAGCTGGACGCAAACAGCCTCGCGCAAGGGCGCGCCGCCGGCCACGATCGCCACACGCCCCGCCGGTTTGAACACCGGCGCGGGGTCGCACAGCTCGGCGTCCACCGCAAAAAAGAAGCATGTATGTTCACCGGCGACGCTTTCGAACTCCAGGCGCCCACCCATCAATTCAACCAGCTGGCGCGAGATGGTCAGGCCAAGGCCCGTGCCACCATACCGACGGGCCATTGAGCTGTCGGCCTGCGAGAAGGCCTGGAACAGGCGGGGCTGCAGCTCGGCCGGAATGCCAATACCGGTGTCGGTCACGCTGCCCTTCAAGCGCAGCTGCCCGTCCGACACCACTTCTGCATCCAGATCAATCCGGATATGGCCCTTGTCGGTGAACTTGACGGCGTTGGACACCAGGTTATTGAGCACCTGACGGAAGCGATGGCCGTCCGCACGAACGCGCTCCGGCACATTTGCCGACACCACCACCATCAATTCGACATCCTTGCGCTGCGCGCGCTCGGCGAAGAGCAAGGCCACGTCCTCGACGGCCTGGCGCGGCGAAAAATCGATTTGCTCGAGTTCGAGCTTGCCGGCCTCGATCTTGGAGACATCGAGCACATCGTTGATGAGGTACAGCAAGGATTCGGCCGAGGCGTGCAAGGTGTCGATCAGGCGCACCTGCCGGCTGTTCATCTCGGTGCCCCGCAACAGCTCGACCATGCCCAGCACGCCATTCATCGGTGTGCGGATCTCATGGCTCATATTGGCGAGAAACAGGCTCTTCGCCCGGTTCGCCGCCTCGGCCTCTTCCTTGGCCGTCGACAATTCACCGGTACGCAAGGCCACATCCTGCTCCAGGCGGTCGCGATGGGCGGCCAGCGCCGAGTCCCGCGCCTCGATTTCGGTCAGCATGCTGTTGAAGCCGTCGACCAGCTCGCCGACCTCGTCGCGCGGCCCGGCCGGCGCCCGCACATCGTAGCGACCCGAGTTGCGTACATCGCGCACCACACTGGCCAGCTGCACCACCGGCTGCACGATGGAGTGTTCGGCACGACGCACCAGCAAGGTCGCCACCAGGCCGCCCAGCCCCAGACCAACCAGGGCAAGAACGAACCACTCGACCATGTCCTCCAGCATGCTGGCCAGCGACACCTCCAGCACCAGATCGCCGAGGTATTCACCGTCATGACGCACCGGCCAGGCACGGAAGTAGCGCGGAAACTGCCAGTCACCCGCTTCATCAACGCGCATTTTCCGAAGCGGCTCAAAATTGGGCGAAATGTCCTCGAGATCGATCGGATAGGTCGCAAAGACCTCGCCATTGGCGCGACGCAGCAGTGCAGCGCGAATCTGCTCGACATGGCGCAAGGAGCCCAGCAGACGTTCCGCGCTACCGGCGTCCTCGAAGCGCAGCGGCGCGGCGCCGTTCTCAACCACCAGCTCTGCATAAATATTGGCCTGGTGTTGAATGCGCTGCACCTCCTGGCGCAATTCGCTCAGTCCGATGGCCAGAAACGCCACGAACAGCGCCACGACGATGCTGACCAGCACAATGCTGCGAAGCTTCCGGCCCAGTGAGCGATGCGGTTTCAGGGCCATGTCAGCCGCCCTCCCGTCCGATCAAACGGCGTGCGAGCTTGAGCAACTGTGCGCTCAGCCGCAGCTGCTGACTCGCTATGCTGGACCGGTTGATGTCGAAACGAATCCGGTCATCGACCGTCACCAGACCGATGTTGCCCCCCGCCTCGACGAAACCGTCGATATCGCTGACCGTCAGCACGGGCCAGGCCTCGAGATCCCGCAATACGGCGTTGAGCTTTCGCTGCTCGGAGGCGGCCACAAATACCACTTCGCAGCCTTTGGCGTCTTCCGCCCCGGCCGGATAGTGCACTTTGACCGCCCGGCCCTGCGCCTGTCTCGCCTCCAGGCCCACCAGATGCTCCGCAAAGGGATCCCGGCCAAGAACGCAGATATCGATCGCCTCGCTGCCGGCGAGTGCGTCTTCGGGCCAGGTGACATAGCGCGCAAAGTTGAGCAAGAACACCGCCTTGAGCTGGTACTCAGTCGGTGGCGCCGCGCGCACCGACGGTGCGAACAGCAATGGCAGCAGGAGAAGAAGGGCTCGCCAGCGCATCATCGTCCGGCTCAGAACGTCCAGCGCCCGGTCAGCAGAAA
>JBFIJC010000224.1:0-6401 GCA_041600915.1 Nitrogeniibacter sp. | reverse complement strand
TGCTCGATGCCGGCGGCGCTCAGTGTGGCGGCGAGCTGGCGCGAATCACGCACCGAGTCGGTACCGATCAAGACGGCGCGGCCTTGTGCTGACAGCGCGGCGGCGCGTGCGGCGGTGGCCTGCCACATGGCGTGCTGTGTGACGAATACACGCGGCGGCGAGATGCGCCGGGCCAGCGGTTTGTGCGTGGGCAGGCGGATGATCGGGCGGTCGTACACCGTGGCCAGCTCCGCCGCCGCTTCGGCCAGCGTACCGCTGATGCCGGCCAGATGGCGATAGCGTGGGAAAAAGCGCTGGTAGGTCATCTGCGCCGCGGTGGTGGTCTCCTGCCCGAGCGGACAGCCCTCTTTGAGTTCGATGAAGCGGTGCAGCTCTTGCGACCAGGCGCGGCCGTCGGCGATGCGGCCGGTCTGGGTGTCGATGATCTGCACGCGATTGTCTTTGACCACGTAGTCGCGGTCGCGGCGGTACAGGTGCAGCGCGGCCAGTGCCTGGCAGAGCCGGGCGTCGCGCGCGCGCCGGTGGCCGCCCAGCGACTCGGCGGCAAGGCGGCCGGCGTTGGTGAGCGTGACGCGGCGCGATTCGGTGTCGAGCTGGAAGTGCTGGTTGGCGCGCAAGCCGGTGGCACAGGCGAGCGCGGCATTCAGCGCGGCGGCGTCGAGGGGCGTGCTTTGCGGGCGCGAGAGAATCAAGGGAATGCGGGCCTCGTCGATGAGCACACTGTCGGCCTCGTCGATGATGGCCATGTGCTGACCGCGCTGCAGGCGTTGTGCCGCATGCGTCGGGTCGGTGAAGTGGCGTGTCTGATTGAGCAGCGTGTCGCGTTCGGTGGGGGCCAGCACGGCGTCGCGCAGCGCATCGAAGACCAGTTCGCGCGCGGTGATGTAGGTGATGTCGGCGTGGTAGGCGGCGTGACGCTGTGCGGGGGCGTCGCCGGCACAGACGGTTGCCACGTGCACACCGAGGCAGGCAAACAGCGGCGCCATCTCGGCGGCATCGCGTTCGACCAGGTAGTCGTTGGCGGTAATCACATGCACCGGCAGACCGCTCAGTGCGCCGGCGGCGGCAGCCAGGGCGACGACCAGGGTCTTGCCTTCACCCGTGGCCATCTCGACAAAGCAGCCCGTTAGCAGCGCGTGGGCGGCGGCGAGCTGGGTGTCGTGGGCGCGCAGGCCGAGTGTGTTTTCGGCAGCGTGGGCGGCCGCCGCGAGGCGCTGGCAGACGGGGGCGTGCTTGAGCGTTTGGCGAAGCGCAAAAGCATCGGCCGTCGGATTGGCGCGTAGCTGGGTGATCTCGGTGCGGATGCCTGCGACGTTTGCCAGTTGCCGACGGGTGCGCAGGCGGGCGCCGGCATGACGCAGGCGGCGCGCGAGCCGGGTCAAGGCGTCTGGCGCGGTCTCGGGCCTGCCGTGGCCGGCCGGCAGGTGCAGCCGGTGTTGCGCTCGGGCGGCGGCAAAGCGGGGCAGGCGCAGGGGCGTCATGTCAGGCCGCCTCATTGAAGAATTGCAGCATGAGCTGCCGGCCCCGGCGGACCCATTGCGCGGCCAGAGGCTCTGCTGGGTGAGCAAAGCGGACCCAGACCCGCTCGCCGACCCGGGCGGCCGGCGCACGCTCGAGTGCGAGCTCGATTTCAAACACCGGGTCGATGCTGCGCAGCCCGTCGGGGTCATCCGCGCGCGCGGCGAGTGGCCCGCCGAATCGGTCCGACAGGGCGGCGCTGGGCAGGCGATGGCTGGCCCCTTCAGCGAAACGCGTGGTGTGGGCGGGCAGCGCATCGCCGGCTGCGTTTGCCAGTTGCACGCTGACGGACTGGGTGGCGCTGCGGATGTAGGCGATTTGATCGTCGGCGACCACGGCGCGCACCTTCAGGCCGCCCTCTGACAAGACATGACCGAGGCTGCGGCCGCGCGGCAGGTAGGTGCCGGGCAGGTCATCTTGATGCGGCACGGCGAGTCGGCCGTCGACACCGGCACGCAGCGACAGGGCCGCAATGCGTGCGCGGATGTCAGCCAGATCGTGCTCGAGCGTGGCGATGCGGGCACTGGCGTCGCCGGCGTTGCGTGGGTTGCTGAGCAGGTTGCCGTAGCGCCGCGCTTGCAGCCCGGCCAGTTGTTCGAGCAAGGCGCTTTCGGCGACGGCGAGCGCGGGGTCGTCGAGTTGGGCGATGGGCTGGCCGGCATGCACGGTGTCGCCGTCGCGGGCGAGCAGTTCGAGGACGAAGCCATCGGTGTCGGTGAGCAGCTTGGCCTGCTCTGGCAAGGCGAGTACGCCGGGCACGCGGGTGGCCGAGGGGGCCGGGACGAGCGTCAGGAACAGCGCGATCAAAACGAGGGCAAAGCCCAGGCGGCGCTGAGCGCGTTGACGCATCGACCCCGGCTCGCGTCCGATCCAGCCCTGGATGGCGCGGTAGGTCGGGAGAAGGATGAGCGTGGCGATCATGAAGAGGCCGAGGCTGACGCCGAGTGCCGTTGAAAAACCGGCGATCCAGTGCGCGATCTGATAGCTGATGAGTAGCTGGAAGATCCACGAGGCTGGCGCGTAGGCGGCGAGCCAGCGGGCTTCACCGGCGGCGACCGTCATGGGCGGGTGCGGCAGACCAAGCAGGTGGGTGCCGATGAGCTGATGCCACCAGCGTCGACTGCGCGACGCGAGGTTCGGCAGGTCGAGCGCGTCGGACAGCACGTAGTAGCCATCGAAACGGAGCAGGGGGTTGCCGTTGAACAGCAGCGAGGACACCGCGCCGATAAAGAAGGCGGTGAGTGCCACGTCCTGAATCAGGCCCGGCGCCACCGCCCACCAGACCCAGAAGGCCAGCGCGGCGATGAACAGTTCGGTCATGATGCCGGCGGCGCTGACGATGACGCGTTGACCGCGCGCGAAGCCGTTGGCCGCCGAGGCGTCGAGATAGGGCACGGGCACGAGTACCAGCAAGGTAAAGCCGGCGGTGTGCACGGTGCCACCCCAGCGGCGCACGGCCATGCCGTGGGCGAGCTCGTGGAGGGCTTTCATGAGCGGATAGACGACCCAGGCAATCAGCACAAAGCGCGGCGATTGCAGCCCCTGGCCGATGGCGGTGCTCAGCCGCGCGCCTTCGGCGCCGACATTGAGCGCAGTGAGGCCGATGAGCACGATCCACGCAAAGAGCATGGGCAGGCTGAAGAGTTGCTGGCCGAGGGTCTGGAGGCGGTCGAGCAGGCGTGAGGGGTCGAACAGGCGCACCCGCACCGAGAGGGGGCTGAGCGCGGCGAGGCGTTGTTTTTTTGCCTGCGTGTGGGCGTGGTCGAACTGGGTGAGGAGGTCGGGCTGGACATCGGCGCGCAGAAAGCCGGCCGCGCTGAGCTGGGCGAGCAGGTCGAGCACTTCGGGCTGGCTGGGCGCGTCGTCGCCGAGCGCTTCGAGCAGACGGTGCCATAGCGCGTCGATGCTCTGGTGGCCGTCGAGCAGGCCGACGAAGCGCCATGCCGTGGCGTTGAGCCGCAGTTGCTGGCGTGAGTCGGGTGCGCTCAGCAATTGCCATCGGGTGCCGCGGCTGAGCAAGCGGCGCGCGTGGACCGCGCTGCGCAAGGCCGGACGCAGGCCGGAGATTTCATGCCACTGAGGGCTGTAGAGGGCGTCGTTCATAGACCGAACCAGGCCCATTGCTGCAGGCGCAGCCAATTGCGTACCCGCCGGGTCCACTGGGCGGCCAGCGGCGCGGGTTCGGTGGCGATGCGGGCATAGCCGCGCATGCCGGGCTTGACGGCCTCGGGCGGGGTGGTGAGGCGGGCTTCGACTTCGATGAAGTGGCGTCCATCGCGCTGAACGGCGACGGGCAGCACACGCACGACGGAGAAGTCGATGGCCTCGGCGGGCAGGGCGCTCAGGGCGATCTGGCCTGAAGCTTGAGCGCTCAGGCGATGTGCGTCGCGCTCGTCGACTTCGATCATCAGACGGTAGCGGGCTTGTGGCGCCAGTACGAGCAAGACTTCGCCGCGTTGTACGGGCGTGCCCTGGGCTTGATCGAGGTCGCCGGTGAGGACGACGGCATCCATGGGCGCGCGAATCGCGCCGCGTTCGAGTTGATTGTCGATAAGCGCGATGCGCGCGCGGGACTCGTCGGCGCGGGCGCGCTGGACCACCATTTGTGCCCGATCGGCCGTGGATTGCGCGGCGGCAAAGGCATTGTCGTGCTGGGCCAGTTCGCTCTCATGTTTGCGCCGCTCCAGCCTGGCTTCGCGGTCGGCCAGCTCGACCAGGACCTGGCCTTCGTGCACCGTGTCGCCCGGGCGAACGAAGGCGCGGTCGATGAAGCCGTCGGCGGGCGCGGTGAGCGCGCGTTGAATCTCGCCTTCGATGCGCGCTTCGGCGGTGATGCCGGCGGGCAGCGGGATGGCGACGAGCGCGATAAGCGCCAGTGCAGCGATGGCGATACCGCTACGCAAGCGGGGTCGCGCACTGCCGCGCGGGTGAAGCGCGCGTGCAAGGCGTTGGAGAATCGGCGCGTCGCGCTCGGCGCGAAGCTGAAACACCGGCCCGGCTTGCGCGACGACCTGGGCAATGAGGGCCATGTCGTCGGCGCCGAGGGGTGTCCGGGCGTCGGCTTCCACGACGATCGCGCCGATCAGGGTGTCATTGACCGGCATGGGAACGGTGCACACCCAGGCGCCGAGCTGGTGCGCGAGCGCGGCGTGCGCGCGGGTGATGTTCAGGCTGTCGGCATGTGTGCAGGGGAAGTCCAGCGCGGTTTGCTGGTCAAGCGCTTCGTCGACTGCGGCGTCGACCAGAGGCTGAGACTGGGGGGCGGCGTCGGTGACGGCCAGATGCGAACTGGCGCGGCGGCGCGCTTGCCCCTTGAAGTCCAGAAGGATGTGAACGGCGCGCAAGGGCAGGCTGGTCGCCAGTTCCGTGGCGACGGCCGTGGCAGCTTCTTGCACGTTGCTGCCCGACAGCGCGCGGGCCTGGCAGTGCAGGGCCAGCGCGAGCCGTCGAGTGTGATCGGCAGAGGAGGCGGTCATGTTCCGTGCGGCCTTGATGGACGTCAGACTGATATCCAGTGCTAACGGCATGAAAGGGCGGGAACTTGATGCGTGGTGTGGCCGTGACCGCGACAAATTGTGTGATTGGTCACGGTCGTCGCTGCGAGAACCGTGTGGAAAATGCCTTGCCGCGGATCAGTTGGTGAAGAAACGCTGTTCGGTCGGCGCGGGTAGGCGCTGGCCGGTGGCGCGGGCGCGTTTGAGGAGTGTCCAGTAGTAGCGGTAGGAGGCGCGGTCGTGCAACTTGCCGGCGTGCTGGATGGGGCCCCAGTTGGCGTCTTGCGCGGCTTGGAGGATGGCGATGGCGCTTTCGACCTCGGTAAAGTCGGGGCGCATGGCGTCGAGAATTGGCGTGATCTGGTTGGGGTGGATGCTCCACATGCGCAAATAGCCGAACTCGCGTCGGGCACGTTCGGCGTCATTGCGGACGAACTCGATGTCCTTGATTTCGGTGGTGACGTTGTGGCTGGGCACGACGCCATGTGCGAGTGCGGCGGCGGAAATTTCGCATTTGGCGCGCGCCACCAGCGGATGATCGAACTGCGCCGGGCTGCGCATGGCCTCGCCGGGAATCGCGCCATGATGGGCGCTGACGAAGTCCATCAGGCCGAAGTCGAGGCTCTCGACGCCCTCGAGGGCGGCGATATGCCAGGCGTCGCGCAGTGCGCCGTGGGTTTCGATCAAGACATGGACGGGGAGGGCGATGCCGGTGTGGTTGGCGGCTTCCTGAGCGCGCAGGTAGGCGATCTGTTCGCGCACATCGTCGACCGAGCGGGGCTTGGGCAGGGTGATGAAGGCGAGGCGCTGGCCAGCGTCTTCGATCAGGATGTCGATATCCCGTCGCCAATGCGGATGGGTAATGTCGTGGACGCGCGCACCGACCCGGCCAAACTGGTTGGCGGCTGACATGACCATGGCGGCGGCCATGTGGGCGTGTTCGGTCTCCTGGCCAGCTTTGGCGCCGTCTTCGCAATCGCAGGTGATGTCGAACACTGGCCCCATCTGCTGTTGGATCTCGAGGGCTTTGGTGATGAGCTTTTCGCTGCCGGCGTAGTGATCGACGGCGGGCATGTCGGGGAGCGTGCGCTCACCCTGGAAAAGAACCTGATCGGGATGCATGGCAGTGGCGTCTGTGTCGTGAGTATTGCCGGGCAGAATACCAAAAAAATCGGGGGCGATTTCTCGCCCCCAATGCTTTGCTGCCAGATGTGCTCAGTGGATCAGAGCAGATCTTTCACGCCTTCGCGCTCTTCGAGCAGTTCGTTGAGCGTCACGGTCATGCGCTCGCGCGAGAATGCGTCGATTTCCAGATCCTTGACGACCTTGTACTCACCGTTTTCGGTGATGCAGGGCACGCCATAGATGATGCCTTCGGGGATGCCATAG
>JBFIJC010000223.1:0-6425 GCA_041600915.1 Nitrogeniibacter sp. | reverse complement strand
GCTCCGCGACACCTGTCCAAGCAGGGCAACGGTGAAGAGCGCCGACTGATCTACATGGCCGCTGTCAGTGCCTGTCGATGCGCACTGTGGCGCAAACGATTCGATCAACTGATTGCTCGCGGTATGTCGAGTACAGCCGCTCACTGCATCATCGCCAGAAAGCTGCTGCGCATCGCCTTTGCCATCAACAAGAACTGTCAGCTGTATCGTGCTGAGGTGCTCGGCGACGATTGCCGCGCAACATAGAATCTACATCTGTTCGCTCCTACTTCCCGTGATGCACAAACGGCGCATCCGCACCCCAGAGATCGGCCACACGGGCATCGCGTCCGCAACTCTTCCGGTAGAACTTGTAGGCCTCGATCTGCGACTTCGGGCCGCGACGGGTGAGCGTGTAGCCGCCGCCTTTGTAGTAGTCCTGGTGGTAGTCCTCGGCGACGGTGAAGGGCTTGGCGTCGACGATGGGGGTGACGATGGGTTTGCCGAGCTGCTTCTGGGCAGCGTCGAGCGCGGCCTGGGCGATGGCACGCTGCTCGGCGGTGTCGACGAAGATGGCGGTGCGGTAGCTGCTGCCGCGGTCGCAGAACTGGCCGCCGGCATCAAGGGGGTCGATGGAGCGGAAGAACAGGTGGATGAGCTTGTCGTAGCTGACGATGTCGGCGTCGTAGCTGATCCTGACCGCTTCGTAGTGGCCGGTATTGCCGCCGGTCACCTGCTTGTAGGTGGGGTTGGCGGTGTGGCCGCCGGTGTAGCCGGAGACGGCTTCGATCACGCCGGGGACGGATTCGAAATCGGACTCGACACACCAGAAGCAACCGCCGGCAACAACCAGGCTTTGCACGTCTTTGGCGTGCGCCTGGCCGAGTGGCGCGAGGCACGCGGCGAGGGTGAGGCTGAGGGTGAGGCGCTTGATGGTGAGGCGGGTGGTGGGCATGTGAGGTCTCCTTGGAGAGTGAGACCGTCTGGACGGGGCAGGCCTTACACCGGGGGCGCAATCCTTCGACCGCCCGCCTCTGCCGGCGCTCTGTCACGATTTTACGAACGGGCGCATCGCAGGCCGTAGGGCGGATAAGCGCAGCGCATCCGCCGGCAGCGCTGCCAAGCGGCACCATGGCGGATGCGCCTGCGGCTTATCCGCCCTACCGATTGGGGGTAGGCCGGTGTCGTGCTGGAAGGCGGTGCGCCTGGTGGCCGGCCGTTGCCATGCTCACCACACCAGCCGCAGACTGGCGAAGATTTGCGGTTCGTGGCGGTAGCGGCCTTCGTGGAACTCGGTGTACTTCTCGCCGAGATGACGCACAACGAAGGCGAATTCGCTTTCGGCGCCGATCGGGCCAAAACGGCGGGCAAGGCGCAGGTCGATGCGATCGCGGTTGGGTACGCGGTCGCCCTGGTTGAGCCAGTACATGTCGTCGTTGTGGTAGTAGCCGAGGCTGGCGCGCCAGCGGCCGGGGAGATCCTTGATCAACAGCAGCGAGGTGGTGAGCAGCGGTGCGCTCAGCTCGATGTCGCGATCGACGAGGTCTTCGCTGGCCTTGAGCGTGATGTAAGCCTGCGAAAAAATGACGCGACCCCAGCCCTGCTTGCGCCAGTCGACGGTGTATTCGCCGCCCTTGGCGACAAAGCTGCCAAGGTTGAGAAAGCGCCAGGTCTTGCCATTGTTGTTGGTGAGCGCGCTGGCCGTGGACCAGCCCGGCGGCGGCGCAATGCCCAGCGCGATGCAGGGGTCGGAGGTCGGGTTGGGGTTTTTGGAGGTGGGCAGCCGGCAGCTCTGGCTGTCGAGGTAGCCCGAATACGACTCTCGGAAGACGCGCATGTCGACCGACAGCCCGCGCGCAGGCCGGGCGACGAGGCCGAGTTCAAAGAAACGCATCTCTTCGGGGTCGACGTCCTTCGCGGCGTTGTAGCCCACGTTGATGATGGAGCCGTTCTCGCGCAGGGTTTCGAGGCCATGCGACTCGATGAGCGAGGGTGCGCGGTGGGCTTTGCCGGCCGACAGACGCAGGCCGGCCGTCGGGGTCAGCGCGTAGTTGAATGCCAGACGCGGCGAAAACAGCTTGCCGCTGTAGTCGTGGTGCTCGTAAGTGGCGCCCAGGTTGATGGCGAGCGCGTCGGTGGCCTGCCAGGTGAGGTTGCCAAAGCTTTGCCAATAGGTGGCGGTGAGCGCGGCGTCGGTGTCGAAATAGGCCGGCGAGCGTACGCGCTCGTGGCGGGCGCCTGCGCCAATGAGGGCGTGCACCGAGGGCAGCAATTGCCCGGTCAGTTGCAGCTCGATGGAATTGACCTTGATGTCGACATCGCGCTCGGCGGAGACGATACGGCTGCCGTCGCCATTGACGTCGATGTCCCAGGCGCGACGCAGCTGCTGGCCCTGGTAGTCATACTGCAGCGTGAGATCGGAGGTGGGGCTGTAGCTATGCGTCCAGTCCACATGAACGGTCTGGTTGCTGACATCGCCGTCCTGCACCGGATTGAGCCGCGAGTCACGAAGATCGGTGCCTTGCGCCGGGTAGCCTCGCTCATCGACGCCCTGGCTGAGCCCGAAGTGCACGCGCAGCTGGTCCTGCGGGCTGAGCTGCGTCACCGCCTGCAGGTTGAGGACATTGCGCCAGAAGGCCTCTTGCTCGCGGAACACGCCTTTGCTGTTGGCGTGGGGATCAAAATTGGTGGCGCCGCGCGTCGATGCTGACAGGCGCCAGTCAATGAGATTGCCCGCCGGGCCATTGAGCCGCACACCGTGATCGTAGAAACCATCCACGCCCTGACGCGCGACCACGACGTAGCCGTCATCGGCCGCCGGTGAGCGCGTGATGATATTGATCACACCCTGAAAGGCGTTTGCCCCATAGGCGCCGCCGTTGGCCGAGCGCACCACTTCGATACGCTCGATGTCGTCGACGCGGATGGTGAGGTTGTCCCACTGGGTGTCGCCCCAGATCGGGTTATTGACCATCCGCCCATCGATCAGCACCTTGATGCGCCGGTCAAAGGCGTCGCCAATGCCATGGTTGGCCACGGTCGGCGAGCCGCTGGGCCAGTCAGCCACCATGAAGCCGGGCACGAGGCGCAGCAAATCATGAATCTCGGTGAAGCCCGAAGCTTCGATCATCTCGCGGTCGATCAGGCTGACCGGCGCAGGCGCCGACATGGGCGACTGGGCCAGACGCGAGGCCGTCAACACCATCGGGATGTCCTCGAAAAAGGCATCGGCTTCACTGGCCTGGGCGCCAGTCGTAAAAACAAACAATGCCATGCCGCACGCCGGCAGCACGCGGCGAAACGACGCGTCGCGCACAAAACGAAAAGCCACGAAAACTCCCTGATCGTATTGTTGATTCTTATGGGGCGGCAAGGCTCTCACGCGCCCCCCGCAGGGTCAACGTACAAAAGCCCGCCACTTGCTTCAGGATAACGAACCCTCACAAAGTATCTGAAGGGTAGTCCCGTATCAGCCGCCGAACGGCACCCTGTGGCATATCGGCACCCCGCCCGAATCGCCCGCCGCGCCTGAACCTCCACCTTTCTTCGCGTAGACTGATCACAGACGCCCTCACCCTGGACACAGCCCATGCGGATGTTCAATCTCGGTATCGCGGTCGGACTCTTCCTCGGCCTGAACCTGGCACTCACCCCCTCGCTCGGGCCCACCGGCGGCGGACTGGCGCTGGTGGCGACCATCGCCTGGCTATGGACCACCGAGGCGCTGCATGTAAGCGTCACCGCCGTGCTCGTGCCCCTGCTGGCCGCCGTCAGCGGCGTGCTGCCCTTCGACGGCGCGCTCAAGCAGTTCGCCGACCCGGTGATCTTCCTGTTCCTCGGCGGCTTCGCGCTCGCCGCCGGTTTGCAGCGACAGGGGCTGGACCGCTGGATGGCCGCGCAAGTCATCCGCCGCGCCGGCAACCGGCTCGACCACGCCGCGCGCTGGCTGTTTGGGCTCACCGCCTTCTTGTCGATGTGGATCAGCAACACCGCCACGGCCGCCATGATGCTGCCGCTGGCGCTCGGCTTGCTGGCCTCGCTGCCGATCGAGCGCTATCGCTCAAGCTATATGTATGTGCTGCTGGGCGTGGCCTTTTCGGCCAACATCGGCGGCATCGGCACGCTGGTGGGCAGCCCGCCCAATGCCATTGCCGCCGCACAAGTGGGGCTGGGCTTTGCCGGCTGGCTGGTGTGGGGGCTGCCCCTGGTGGCCATCTTGATGCCCTTGATGGACATCGCGCTACGCTTCGCGCTCAAGCCCGACCTGAGCGCCGAAGTCGAGCTGCCGCCGCCACAGGCCGACTGGACCCGGCCGCAAAAGCAGATGCTGGCGCTGTTTGGCGGCACCGTTTTGCTATGGGTGTTTGGCGCGCCATTGAACGCCTGGCTGGAGATGGGTCGCGGCTACGACGCAGCCGTTGCCGTGTTTGCGCTGGTGATGCTGCACGCCCTGCGCCTGACTGAGTGGAAAGCCGTCGAGCGCAGCACCGACTGGGGCGTGCTGCTGCTGTTTGGCGGCGGCCTCACCCTGAGCAAGGCCCTGGCCGAGAGCGGCGCGGCAGCCTGGCTGGCGGGGCAACTCGGCGGCCCGCTCGAAACCCTGCCCGCCTTCGTCTGCCTGGCGCTGATGATTCTGTTCGCGCTGCTGATCACCGAGGTGACCAGCAACACCGCCAGCGCTGCGCTGCTGATCCCGCTGTTCATTGGCCTGGCACCGCAGATCGACTCGACCACGCTGGCGGTGATGGTGGCCGTGGGCACCTCCTGCGCCTTTTTGCTCCCGGTGGCCACCCCGCCCAACGCCATCGTGTTCGGCAGCGGCCATGTGCCCCAGCGGGTGATGATCCGCGCCGGGCTGTGGGTATCGCTGCTGGTGTATCCGGTGCTGGTCGCGGTGGCGGCCGGTGTGCTGACGCTGGTGTGATGCGGCCTTGGTGGGCGGCGAGCCGCCCACCCTACGACGTGGCACCGCCGTCGGCGACGGGTGTCAGGCTTCGATCGGAAAATCCCGCTATGCATTGGTCTCGCGGCACACATCAAGGCGAGCACGCCGCGCGGCTGCCGCTGGCGTAATCCCCCCTGGCGCCAGTGATCCGTAGGGTGGGCGGCTCGCCGCCCACCATCGCGGCCCACGACACACGCCGCCCATCGGGCGATGTGACACCGCCGTCGGCAGCAGGCCTCAGCCTTCGATCAGATTGGTGTAGGCCCGCCGGGTATCGGGCGACACCGCAGCCAGCACCTGCGCATAGGCCGTTCGGTGGCGCGCCATCAGCCGTGCGCTGGCGACCGTTTTTGAGCGGCAATACCAGTGGCAGGTGTGTTGAAACAGGTACATCTCGGCCATCACGGTAAAGGCCTTGTCCTTGTCGCTGCGGGCGGGGTGATCGTCAATCGCGTTGGCGACGCCCTGGGCGTGAATGCTGATCGCCTTGCGCAAATCGAAGGTCGCAGTCGGAAACAGGCGATCGGCAAAGGGAATCGCCCAGGCAAGCTTGCTGATGCGCACGGCCTCGGCGTCGAGTCGGCTCATGTCCTGGGCGAGCCGGCCGAGCTGTTCGCTCAGCGCCGTTTCGTTGGCCCGCATGAGGCCCCAGATCTGTTCGCTGCGCTCGGCATCGCTTTCGCCAAGCGCGCGCAGATAGCCCTCGGTGAGGGTTTCCATGTGCTTTTCGAGGCTGTAGTTCTGCAGATGGGTGCCCAGCAAGGCGATGCGCCGGCGCTGATCCTGGGTTTTAAGGGTGTAGGCGGCAAGGCCGGCCATGACAAGCAATACGATTGGGTCCATGCTGACATTGTCCGGGGCTTTGATGGCGGCGGCAATGGCGACGTGCTGGCGGCAGCCAACGTAGAGCGTAGTCAGCGCCCGATCATTTTTCGGACACCAATTCGCCCGAAGCCCTCTGCTAGACTCGGTCGCCAGTTTTTTTTGCGCAGGCAGGCAAAGGACGCACGGACCACTGCGCATGATCGCGCCCGCCGACGCCGCCCTGCCTTGCCATCGGTTCGCCGCAACCGATACCGCGCCCACCCGGTCAACGCGCCAGGCGCGATCCACCCGAATTCAGGAGATCACACGTGAAGCCTTTTGCCATTGCCGGCATCCAGATGAACGTCTCGGCCATCGAGTCGAACGTCGAACGCATGAAGCTCAAGCTCGACATCACCATGAATCTCTACCCCTGGGTGCAGATGGTGGTGTTCAGCGAGCTGTGCGCCTTCGGCCCGCTGACCTATGCCGCCCGCGAGTTTCCGTGCGACTTCGAAGCCGAAATGCAGGAGATGGCCCGCAAATACGGCATCTGGCTGCTGCCGGGGTCCATCTTTGAGAAGAGCGGCGACAAGATCTACAACACCGCCTCGGTGATCAACCCGCAAGGCGAAGTGGTCGCGCGTTACCGCAAGATGTTCCCCTTCTATCCCTACGAAGAAGGCGTGACGCCGGG
>JBFIJC010000222.1:0-6434 GCA_041600915.1 Nitrogeniibacter sp. | reverse complement strand
GGCGTGTGAGGAGATCACCATGTCCGAAACTGCCGGACACACGACGGTGCCCTATGGCTGGAAAGAGGGGGGCGTTGCCCGCACTCTGTTCCTGATCGGCGTCGCTTTTTCCGTATTCCAGATTGTCACGGCCTCGCTGAGCCCGCTGTCGTCGCAGATCGTGCGTGCCCTGCATGTGGGCTTCCTGCTGCTGATGACCTTCGGCATCGCCGCTGCCGTTCGCCCGCGCCTGGACGCGCTGGGTGTGCTCTTGTGGCTGATCGGTATTGCCGCCTTCGGCATGTCCTTTTATCACTGGGCGTTTGAAGGCGACCTGATTCTGCGGGCGGGTGACCCGACCGATCTCGATCTGGTCATCGGCGCGGTCACCGTGGTGATGGTCTTTGAAGCCGCCCGGCGGGTGGTCGGTATCGCACTGCCCTTGATCTGCCTGTGCTTCCTCGGCTATGCCCTGTTCGGCGAGTACCTGCCCGGCGATTGGGCGCACCGCGGCTATGCGGTGTCTCAGGTCATCGACCAGCTCGGCTTCGGCACCGAAGGCATCTACGGCATCCCGACCTATGTGTCGTCGAGCTATATCTTCCTGTTCATCCTGTTCGGCACCTTCCTCGAGCAGGCCGGCATGATTCGTCTGTTCACCGACTTCGCACTCGGCACGGTGGGTCACACCCACGGCGGCCCGGCCAAGGTGTCGGTGGTGTCCTCGGGTCTGATGGGCACCATCAGCGGCTCGGGCGTGGCCAACGTGGTCACCACCGGCCAATTCACCATTCCGCTGATGAAGCGTTTCGGCTATTCCAGCGAGTTTGCCGGCGGCGTCGAGGCGACCAGCTCCATGGGCGGTCAGATCATGCCGCCGGTGATGGGTGCGGTGGCTTTCATCATGGCCGAGACCATCGGCGTGCCCTATGTCGATATCTGCATCGCGGCGGCGATTCCGGCCGCGCTGTATTTCTTTACCGCCTTCCTGATGGTGCATCTCGAAGCCGGCCGCAAGAATCTGGTCGGCCTGCCCAAGAGCGAATGTCCCAACGCACTCACCGCGCTCAAGCGCGACTGGCACCTGTTGCTGCCGCTGGCAGTGCTGGTCTATTTGCTGTTTTCGGGCTTCACGCCGCTGTTCTCCGGCACCGTCGGCCTGGCGCTGACCGCCATCCTGATCTTCGGCGGCGCGATCGCCTTGCGGGTCAAGGGCACGGCTTTGCGGGTGGTGTTCTGGGTGGCGCTGGCGCTGGCCTGCTCGGCCTTCCTCAAGGTGGGTATCGAGATCTTCTTTGGCATCATCGCCGTGCTGGTGGTCGGCTGCTTCCTGGTGAAAGGCGGTCGTGACACCCTGCGCGTGGCGGTCAACGCGCTGGCCGAAGGCGCACGCCACGCCTTGCCGGTCGGTGTGGCCTGCGCCCTGGTGGGCGTGATCATCGGCTGCCTGACGCTGACCGGTGCCGCCACCATGTTTGCCAACACCATCATCGAGCTGGGCCGCGACAGCCTGATCCTGTCGCTGGTGCTGACCATGCTGGTCTGCCTGCTGCTGGGCATGGGCATTCCGACCATCCCCAACTACATCATCACCTCCTCGCTGGCCGCACCGGCGCTGCTCGAACTGGGCGTGCCGTTGGTGGTCAGCCACATGTTCGTTTTCTACTTCGGCATCATGGCCGACCTCACCCCGCCGGTGGCGCTGGCCGCGTTTGCGGCCGCACCGATTGCCCGCACCTCGGGCATGAAGATCGGCATGCAGGCGCTGCGCATCGCCATTGCCGGCTTCATCGTGCCCTACATGGCGGTGTATACCCCGGCGTTGATGCTGCAGGGCGACTGGACGGTGCTGGCGGTGCTCTACATCGTTGGCAAGGCGATTGCGGCCATCATCCTGTGGGGGGCGGCGAGCATTGGTTATCTCGGTGCGCCGCTGGGCTGGCCGACGCGGGTGGTGGCCGGTATCGGTGCCGTGTTGCTGGTGACGGCGCAGCCGCTCACCGACGAGCTCGGTCTGGCCGTGGCGGCCGGGGTGATCGGCCTGGCCTGGTGGCGTCGGCGCACGATGGTCGCCGCCTGAGGCAGCGCGCAGCATGTTGGCGGTCGGCGCGACACATCGTAAGCTGAGTCGCTCCGACCCCGACACCGACGCCATGCCGCTGCCCCGCACTGTCTATCGCCTTCTCCAGCCGCTGCTCGTGCTTGGCGCGTTGGCGGTGGTGCTCGGCGTGGGCAGTTACCACGCCTTTTTGAATCGCGAGGCGGCGCAGGTGGCCGAAGCCAGCCAGCTGCGCCTCGATTTCTACCGGCGCACGCTGGAGCAGACGCTGGAGGAGTTTCGCCTGCTGCCCAATGTGCTCGGCCTCGATGGCCGGGTGCATGCGCTGCTCTCCGGCGGGCAGGGCGCGGGCCAGGCCGCCGCCGTCAATCGCTACCTCGAAGAAGTCAGTCAGGACCCGGTTATCCATGTCCTCTACCTGCTCGACGCGGGCGGCACGGTGCTGGCGTCCAGCAACTGGCGCGAACCCAACTCCTTTGTGGGTAACAACTACGGTTTCCGGCCGTATTTTCATGAGGCCATGTCCGGCCAGCCGGGGCGCTTTTTTGGCGTGGGCGTGACCACGCAGGAGGCCGGCTATTTTCTGTCGGCGCCGGTCTATGTCGACGGCACCATCACCGGTGTGGCCGTGGTCAAGATCCGGCTCGATGCGCTCGAAGACGCCTGGCGGCGCTCGGGCGATTTGCTGCTGGTGGCCGACCGGCTGGGCGTGGTGGTGCTGGCCTCCTCACCGAGCTGGAAGTACCGCAGCCTGTTTCCGCTCACCGGCAACGACCGCGAGGCGCTGGCCCGCACCCGACAGTATCTGAACGCCGACCTCACCCCCCTGAAAGCCGCCGACGGCGAGCCGATTCTGACGGCCGACGGGCAGGGTCGGCGCCTCAGTCTTGATGCCGCCTCGCTGCCTTTTGTGGCCGCCGACGGTGAAGCGCAGACGCTGCTGTCTGAATCCATTGAACTGCCTGGCTATGGCTGGCGACTGCTCATCCTCGCCGACCTGACCGATGCGCGAAAGCTTGCCACCGTGATGGCCGCCGCGCTGACCTTGCTGGTGCTGCTGCTCTTGATGGCGATCGGCCTGTGGCATATGCGTCGCCGCCGCACGCAGGAGCGCCACGCGGCACGTGCGGCGCTCGAGCGCGTGCAGGCCGATCTCGAAGCGCGTATCGCCGAGCGCACGGCCGAACTGCTCACCGCCAACCGCACACTCGAAGACCGGGTCAGCTCGCTGAAGGACGCCGAGCAGATCCTTACCCGCACCCGCGATACCGCCGTGCAGGCCGGCAAGCTGGCGGTCCTCGGGCAAATGGCCGCGGGCGTGACGCACGAACTCAATCAGCCGCTGGCCGCGCTGACCACGCTGGCCGATAATGCGCGCCGCTTCATCGAGCGCGAAAAACCGGAGTCGGCGGCCGAGAATCTCGAGCACATCTCTCGCGTGGCGCAGCGCATGGGGCGCATCGTCGCCCAGCTCAAAACCTTCTCGCGCAAGAGCGGTGACGCGCTCACCCCGGTGGATGTGGCCGACGCCATCGACAATGCCTTGTTGCTGGTCGAGTCCAGGCGCCAGAGCGCCGGCGTGACGGTGACGGTGCGCCACGGTGTGCCCGGCCTGTCGGTGAAGGCCGACATCACCCGGCTGGAGCAGGTCATCGTCAATCTGGCGGTCAATGCCATCGACGCCATGGAAGGCGCCGCCGCGCGCGAACTGTCGATCGACACCCGCATCGAGGCCGGCGAGGGCATCATCTGTCTGCGCGACACTGGCGGCGGTATCGACCCGCAGGTGTGGCCGCATCTGTTTGAACCGTTTTTCACCACCAAGCCGATCGGCAAGGGGCTGGGGCTGGGCCTGGCGATTTCGCGACTGATCGCCGAGAGCCTGCACGGCTCGCTGAGCGCCGCCAATGACGATGGCGGCGGAGCGTGTTTTGAGTTGCGCCTGCCGCTGGCGCGAGGGGAGTTTTAAGGCATGGCCGAGCATCGACCGCATGTGATCGTGATCGAAGACGACCCGCAGGTGCGCCTTGGCATCGAGCAGGCGCTCGAACTCGACGACATGCCCGTGCGCGGCTTCGACGCCGCCGAGCCGGCGCTGGCGCGTATCGGGCCGGACTTTCCCGGCACCGTGGTCTGCGATGTGCGGCTGCCGGGCATGGACGGCCTCGCCCTGCTGCGCGCGGTGATGGCCATCGACCGCGAGATACCGGTGGTGCTGATTACGGGCCATGGTGGCATCACCATGGCCGTGGCGGCCATGCGCGAGGGCGCCTACGACTTCATCGAAAAACCCTTCTCCTCCGACCGGCTGGTGGAGGTGGTGCGTCGCGCCCACGACCGTCGCGCGCTGGTCATCGAAAACCGCCGCCTCAAGGCCAGCCTGTCGGCACGCGAGGCCGTGCCCCTGATCGGCGACGCGCCGCCCATGCAACGCGTGCGCCACACCATCGCCGCCATCGGCCCGACCGAGGCCGACGTGCTCATCTACGGCGAAACCGGCACCGGCAAGGAGGTGGCCGCGCGCGCCATTCACGCCGCCAGCGGGCGCAGCGGCCAGTTTGTGGCGATCAACTGCGGCGCGCTGCCCGAGACGGTGTTCGAGAGCGAGATTTTCGGCCACGAAGCCGGCGCCTTCACCGGCGCGCTCAAGCGGCGCATCGGCAAGATCGAGCACGCGCGGGGCGGTACGCTGTTTCTCGACGAGATCGAGACCATGCCCGCCATCCTGCAGGTCAAGCTGCTGCGGGTGCTGCAGGAGCGGGTGGTCGAACGCCTCGGCAGCAATGCCGCGATCCCGGTCGATTGCCGCATCATTGCCGCCAGCAAGGCCGATCTCAAGGCGCTCTCCGATGTCGGTCAGTTCCGCAGTGATCTGTACTACCGCTTGAACGTGGTCGGACTGGAGCTGCCGCCGCTGCGCGAACGCAAGGCCGACATCCCCTTGCTGGCCGCACATTTTCTACGCGAAGCGGCGGCCCGCTATCGTTGCGATCCGCCGATGTGGGGCGAGGACGACATGGCCGCGTGGATGGCGCAGGACTGGCCGGGCAATGTGCGCGAGTTGCGCAACGCGGTCGATCGCTTCTGTCTCGGCGTGGCCGGTCGTCGCCCGGCGGCCGACACCGCCGGCGGCTCACTGGCGTGGCAAGTCGAAGGCTTTGAACGGCAGGTGATTGAAGCGGCGCTGCGCCAGACCCACGGCAATGTGACATCAGCCGCCGAGTTGCTCGACACCCCGCGCAAGACGCTCTACGACAAGCTCAACCGCCACCACCTCTTCCCCGAAGATTTTCGCGGCGATTAGGGCCGGGGTTTCGCAGGGCGAATATGCGCAGCGCATCCGCCGATCTTCGTCGCAATCACGACCGATGGCGGATGCGCATTCGGCCTATCCGCCCTACGTAAGGCGAGCGTGTCCGCTGGTCCTTGTGTGTCAGGGGCGTAGGGTGGGTGGCTTGCCACCCACCAATGCAGCGCAGATCGTAAGGCACGATGGTGGGCGGCGAGCCGCCCACCCTGGGTTGGCGCCGTCAGTGCCCCTTCAGCGCGTAAATGCCCGGCGCGTTGCGCCAGTAGCCCTTGTAGTCCATGCCGCAGCCAAACAGGAAGCGGTCGGCGATGTCCATGCCGGTGAAGTCGGCGCGCATGCCGGGGCTGGCCTTGCGGTCGTGATCCTTGTACACCAGCACGGCGGTGTGTACCGCCACGGCGCCTTCGGCCTGCAGGTGGTCGACGATGGCGGCCAGGGTGTGGCCTTCGTCGAGGATGTCGTCGAGCACCAGCACGGTGCGGCCACGCAGGTCCTGCGTGGGGCGCACGCGCCAGTCGAGCAGGTTGCCTTGCAGGGCGTGACCGTAGCGGGTGGCGTGCAGGTAGGCGACTTCGAGCGGGAAGTTGAGGCGCGGCAGCAGGCGGCCGGCGAGGATCAGCCCGCCATTCATGACCACAAAGACCAGCGGGTTGGTGTTGCGCAGCGGCTCGGTGATGTCGGCGGCCATACGGTCAAGCGCAGCCTCGACGGCGGCGTTGTCGGCGAGGCAGTCGGCCTCGTCCATGGCGCGGCGGATTTCTTTCATATCTACAGACATGTCGTTTCCAGATTCAGTGTTCAGTGGCCGGCGTAGTCGACCAGGGTAAAGAGTTCGAGGCCGGCGGCGCGCAGCAGCTCGGAGCCGCCCAGTTCGGGCAGATCGACAATGGCCGCGCCTTCGACGATGCTGCCGCCCAGGCGTTCGATCAGTTTTTTTGCGGCCATCATGGTGCCGCCGGTGGCGATCAGGTCGTCGATGAGCAGCACCCGGTCGCCGGTTTTGACGGCGTCGGTGTGCAGCTCGACGGTGGCCGAGCCGTATTCGAGCTCGTATTCTTCCGACACCGTATCGAAGGGCAGCTTGCC
>JBFIJC010000221.1:0-6444 GCA_041600915.1 Nitrogeniibacter sp. | reverse complement strand
GGCTTCGACGGGCAAGTCGAACGCAGCGTCGCGCCAGCTGAGCGCGAACAGGCGAGTGTCGGAGGTGAACGGTGAAAACATGCGAGCGCCCTGAGTTCAGAGGGCACTCATTTTACATATTTAAATGACATCGGCAATAAAAAAGGGAGCCGTTCTGGCTCCCTCGTTTATTGCTTGTGACCTTACTTTACGTCGGCGGACGTGCGCAGTTGCAGAATGTGCTGCTCCAGGCTCTGTGCCTGCAGGCGCTGCTTGAGCTGCGGCGAAACTTCGTCAAACGAGGGCGCTGCCATCTTGCGGACGTCTTCGAGCTTGATGATGTGATAGCCAAAGTTGGACTTGACCGGGGTGGGGGTCATCTTGCCCTTCTCGAGTGCGACCATGGCGTCGGAGAACTGCTGCACGAAGGAGCTGGGGTTGTTCCAGCCCAGATCGCCGCCCTTGTCCTTGGAGCCCGGATCCTTCGAATGGGCCTTGGCCAGTGCGTCGAATTTTTCGCCTTTGTTGATCTTGGCGATGATGGCGAGCGCTTCGGCTTCGTCGTCAACCAGGATGTGGCGCGCGTGGTATTCGGAGTCGCCCAGACGGCTCTTGATTTCGTCGTAGGCCTTGCGCACGTCGGCATCGGTGACCGGGTTTTTGGCGACAAAGCCTTGCAGGTAGGCGCGGATCACGACGGCTTTACGGGCCAGTTCGATCTGGGTGGCAACCTCGGGGGTCTTGTCCAGGCCTTCTTTCTGGGCGGTCTGGAACAGGATTTCACGGCGGACCAGCTCTTCGCGCACAGCGCCGCGCAGTTGCTCGTTGTCAGGCGTGCCTTTCGAGGTTTGCTCGGTGATCAGCGCGTCGGCGTGGCCTTGAGGAATGGCGGTGCCGTTGACAGTGGCGACCGGGCCGGCAGCGAGGGCGACTTGGGCGGCAGCGCCGGCGATCAGCACGACGAGCAGCTTCTTCGAAAACAGATTCATGCAGAAATTTCCTTGTTGGCGGGGGTCAGAGTTCTTCGGGGGCACTGGCGCGAATGGACAGTGCGTGAATTGCGCGCGGCATCAGGTCGCCCAGTGCCGCGTAAATCAGGCGATGGCGAGCCATCGTGTTCTTGCCGGCAAATGCCGCCGAGACGATGTCGACACGGTAATGGCCACCGCCATCACGGGCGCCAGCATGGCCCGCGTGTTGCGCCGATTCGTCATCAATGTGCAATGACACCGGGGCGAGCGCGTCGGTCAGGCGGGTTTCGATATGCTCCAGCGTCGTGCTCACGGCAAAACCTTCTTGAAGGGTTTGACGGTGGTGCGAGCAAACACGCCTTCAGTGACATAGGGGTCGGCGGCCATCCAGGCTTCGGCGTCGGCCAGCGAGGCAAATTCGGCCACGATCAGGCTGCCGGAGAAGCCGGCGGGGCCGGGGTCGGGCGAGTCGATGGCGGGGCAGGGGCCGGCGAGGATCAGGCGGCCTTCGTCCTTGAGCGCGTTGAGCCGGTCGACATGGCCGGGGCGCACCGCCATGCGGGTGTCCAGCGTGCCCGGCGCGTCTTCACCGATCAGGGCGTAGAGCATCATTGTTGGGGTTCCTCTTCAACATAGCGAGACAGGTACATGCCCTGTGCGATCACAAACAGCAGCATTAGACCCATGCCACCAAACAATTTGAAATTGACCCAGGTCTCTTCCGTGAAGCTGAAAGCGACATAGAGGTTCAGCACACCCATCAGGGCGAAAAACCCCGCCCAGGCCGCATTGAGCCGACCCCAGATTCTATCGGGCAGACTCATTTGTGCTTCGAGAACGGAGCGGATCAGATTTTTTCCGAACACCATGGCCGATACCAGCAAGGAGAGGCCGAACAGCCAGTACACCGCAGTGGGCTTCCACTTGATGAAGACCGGATCGTGAAAGACCAGTGTTGCACCGCCCAGTAGCGTGACCAGGCCCAGCGTAACCCACAGCATGGTGTCGACTTTGCGATGGCGCATCCACACCCAGCCAATCTGACCGAAAGTGGCGAGGATGGTGACCGCCGTGGCGAGCAGGATGGGCGCCTGCTTGATGCCGATTTCGGCGCCGAGCAGCGCAGTGGCCAGATCGGCGGAGGCCACGTCATACACGCCGGCAATCTTGTAGGCGGCAAAAAACAGAATGACGGGCAGGAGGTCGAAAAGTACTTTCATGGGCGGCGATTATATCGGTTTCGGTCGGGCGCCGTTTGAGCGCGCGAATGTGGAATTTCAGTGAGTCAGACGCCTTGGATATCGATCAGTTCCGGGCTTCGGCCACAGGCTTCGTTGGCGGGCAGTGCGGTGTCGATGTGGCGCGGCGGCGGCAACTTGAGATTGGCCATGGTTTCCAGGAAGGTTTCGCGCGAGGTGTTGGCCAGGCGGGGGTTGGTGTCGCGCTCTTGAGCGATGCAGGAGACGCGCTGGCCTTTGTAGTCGTGCGCGGGATACACCAGTGTTTCAGGCGGGAGGGTGAACAGGCGCCGGGTGATGCTGTCGTAGAGCGTGCCGGCGTCCCCGCCCTGAAAGTCGGTGCGCCCGCAGCCGCCGATCAGCAAGGCGTCGCCGGTAAACACGCGATCGCGCCAGCGGTAGGACACGCAGCCGGGGGTGTGGCCGGGTGTGGGGATGACCCGAATCAGCTCTTCGCCAAAGGCGATGATGGTGTTTTCCGTCGCGCGAAGGTCGGCGCATTCGGCGCCGCCTTCGGCGCTGGTGACGGTGCGCGCGCCGGTGTGCTCCTTGAGCGCGGCGGCCCCAGTGATGTGGTCGGCGTGGACATGGGTTTCAAGTATCCAGCGCAGCTGCAGACCTTGCTCTTGCAGTAGCGACAGGTAACCACCCACATGCTCGCGCACGGTGTCGATCAGGACCGCGTCGGCAGTGAGTGCGTCGGCCAACAGATAGGTGTAGGTGCAGCTGTCTTCATCGAAGAGCTGGCGGAATACGATGCTCATGAACGCGACCCCCGAATACGCATGCCCTGATTCTAGCCCGAAGTCATGACAGGTGCGTGGGTGCCTGGCAAGGTGAGCGTGGCGATCAAGCCCCCTTCGGGGTGGTTGGACAAATCGAAGCGGCCGTCGTGGGCGCGGGCGAAGCGATCGACAATGGCCAGCCCGAGCCCGGCGCCTTGCGGGTTGCTGCGCGCTTCGTCGAGCCGGACGAAGGGCCGCTTGAGAGTCTCGAAGGCCGATTCCGGTACACCAGGCCCCTGGTCGGTGACCGAAATCTTCCAGTAGTCGCCTGCCGAATGGGTGGAGATCGTGATGGTTTGTGCTTTGCCGCCATAGCGCTCTGCGTTGTCGATCAGGTTGCGCAGGGCGCGCCGAAAGGCGATGGGGCGAACACGGATGGCGGCGCTCCCATCCAGATCGAGCCGGACGTCCAGCCCACGCAAACGGTAAGCCTCGGCAATGTCGGAAATCAGCTGGGCGAGTTTGACGTTTTCGGGGGGCTGAGGCTCGGCGCGGCCGTAGTCGACAAATTGGCCGATCACGCGGTCCATTTCTTCGATATCGCTGACCATGGCGCGCACATCGTCATTGGGTGCGCCGCTCATCTCGACCCCGAGGCGTAAGCGGGCGAGCGGGGTGCGCAAGTCGTGCGAAACGCCGGCGAGGATGATCGCGCGGTCGCTTTCGAGTCGGGCGAGATCGCCTGACATCTGGTTGAAGGCGATCGCCACTTCGGCAATTTCGCCTGGTCCGACGGTCGGCAGCGGCGGCGGGTACTTGCCCTGACCAACCGTACGGGCGGCCTGCGCGATCAGTCGCAAGGGCCGACCGATTCTGACGACGATGAGGTAGGCGCCCAGCAGGGCGATGCCCATGATGACGCCGCCCCAGCCCAGCCATTCGAGTGCGCGCGGGCGCTGAATCCGCTCACGCGGCAACATCACCCAGTATTCGTCGGGGTCTTGGGGGTCGAGGCGAAAGCTCAGCCAGAATCCCTCCAGGCCTTCCCAGCTTCCGGCAAAACGGGTGCCCGGACCGAGTTGGCGGCGGACTTCGTCGGTCAGCAGCTGAATTGGCCGGGTGTCCGGCAAGGGGGTGAGTGTGTCGTCGTCTTCGGCGGGATAGACCCGAATGCCTTCCAGTGCGGTGAGGTCGATGAGCATTTCGAGGCGACGGGCAGACTCCGCATTGACCAGGGCAGTGCGGGTCAGATTGACGATGCTGACCACCATTTGCGCCAGATCGCGGGCGCGCGGCGCTTGTTCGAAATGGCGAACGATCTGCGACCACGCCGCAAAGGCGAGCACCAGCATCAGTGCCAGCAAGGCGAAGGTTTGCCAGAGCATCGACCGGGGCATCAGCCCTTGGCCGAAGCCTGGGCGTGCCGGTGCGTCGGCGCTTGCCGGGGGCGACTTTGGCTCGCCTGAGCCGTTCTGAACGCTGGAAATCGTGCGGGTCCTAGCTGGCCGACTTGCTGCCGTCCGGAACAAAGACGTAGCCGAAGCCCCAGACTGTCTGGATGTAGCGTGGCTTGCCCGCGTCTTCTTCCACCAGCTTTCGCAGTCTCGAGATCTGCACGTCGATGGCGCGGTCGAATACGCCGTATTCGCGGCCGCGTGCCAGCTCCATCAGCTTGTCGCGGGAGAGCGGCTGGCGGGGGTGCTGTACCAGCACTTTGAGCAGGGAGAACTCGCCGGTGGTGAGGGCGATTTCTTCGCCGTCGCGTGTGAGGGTGCGGGTCGACAGGTCGATCGCAACCGATCCGAAGCTGACCGTTTCGTCGTCCAGCGCCGGCGCGCCCGGCAGCTGCTGGGGCTGGCGGCGCATCACGGCCTGAATGCGGGCGACCAGCTCACGCGGGTTGAAGGGTTTGGGCAGGTAGTCATCGGCGCCCATTTCGAGGCCGAGAATGCGATCGACGTCGTCGCCCTTGGCGGTGAGCATGATGATGGGGGTGTTGTTTTCGGCCGCGCGCAAACGGCGGCAGATAGACAGGCCGTCTTCGCCCGGCAGCATCAGGTCGAGTACGATCAGGTCATAGTGTTCGCGGTGCAGCGCCCGATCAAGGCCGGCGCTGTCGACGACGGCTTTGACGGCGTAGCCTTGCTCGGACAAATACCGCGAGAGCAGATCGCGCAGGCGGGCGTCATCGTCAACCACCAGGACCCGGCAGCGCTGTTTGGAAGCATTCAGTGTTGTCATGGCGTGAATCGTATCGGCACCCGCGATTCGAAACCAGCGTGGCGGCCCACTTGGCGGGGAAACAAGCGTAACCGTTCGTAAGTTCTCACATTGTGCGCAATATTGACTTACATGTCGCTTGGTAGCTGGATAAAATCCGGCTATCTAAGTAGTGTCGTTCAATGCGTGCGCAATTCTCCCATGCCTAATCGTTCGCTCATCAGCCGCTCTTGCAAGACCTTGCTGTTTGTTGCCACCCTGGCCGCAAGCAGCTTTGCCGTGGCCCAAGATGCTGGTGCAGGCGGGGCCGACCGTCAGATCCTGAACGACCAGAACCGTGCCTGGCGGGCTGACATCCGTGCATCGGTGAGTCAGTTCGCCCATATTTCGGCTGACGACGATCGCCCCCAGCGTCGCCCATTGAGCGACGCAGAACGCTTTGAAATGCGGCGCGATATCGACGAAGCCATCCGCAAGGCCTACGGCAAGCGCCAGCGCCAGCTGCCTTGATACGCCGTTCGGGCGCGTTCTGCCTGACCCCAATCCGTTATTGGTAATTCTTGCCCAGCGCGCCCGCGTCGGGCGATCGATGCTGCCGGCTGTCGGTGGCACGGGTACAATCCGGTCTCGATGAAACTCCTTGGCATTGAATCCTCCTGCGAGCGCGTCAGCGTCGCTGTCCTGATTGACGACCAGATCCACCAACGGTGGGTCGAGGGCGGCGCGACCCCGTCGGACCAACTCATCCCCGCTGCACTCGACTTGCTGGCCGAGCACGGCGTGGCAATGGCGTCACTGGACGCCATTGCACTGGGTGTCGGCCCCGGCGCGTTCACCAGTTTGCGTCTGGGGTGCAGCGTCGCCCAGGGCTTTGCGCTGGCGGCCGGTCTGGGCATCGTGCCGGTGTGTAGTCTGGACGTGATTGCGGCGGCTCAAACCGCCGAGCGCGTGCTGGTCGCCACCGACGCGCGCATGGGCGAAACCTATTTTGCTGCCTATGAGCGCGGCGAGGCAGGCTATACCGCCGTGACCGAACCAGCGTGCTCGCCGCCGGAGGCGGTGATGCTTCCTGAGCAAGGCAGTTGGGTTGGTGTCGGCAGTGCATTTGCGAGCTACGCCGATAAGCTGCTGCCCGGCGAGACGCGTTTGACGCTTACCGACCCCTCCGCGGTCCCCGAGGCGGGTGTGCTCGTCCGGCTGGCCGCACAATCGCTGGCGCAGACCCCCGCGATGGACGCAGCCATGGTCGGCCCGCGCTATGTGCGCGACAAGGTTGCGCAAACCATCGCCGAGCGCCTTGCCCAAGGGGGC
>JBFIJC010000220.1:0-6484 GCA_041600915.1 Nitrogeniibacter sp. | reverse complement strand
GGCGATGGCACTTTCGAGCATGTCACCGGCGAAAAGCCGCTGTCCGTGCCGATGTGGATCGTCAAGTCCTGGTAAGTCCAACATTTTCGCCGGCCGGTTTGCTGTCCGGCCGGTGACATCACTATGTCTGTTTTCACGCCCGTCACACCCGACGCCCTCGATGAGTGGCTGTCCAATTACGCCATCGGCCACCTGGTCGAGTTGCGCGGCATTTCCGAAGGCGTGCAGAACAGCAATTTCTTCGTCACCACCAGCCTCGGCCGCTATGTCCTGACGCTGTTCGAGACGCTGTCGCACGCCGAACTGCCTTTCTATTTGCACCTGATGGCGCATCTGGCGCGCCACGGCCTGCCGGTGCCCGCACCGATCGCCGACCTCGACAATGAATACCTCGGCACCTTGTCGGGCAAACCGGCTGCGCTGGTGCGCCGCCTGTCCGGCGCCTCCGACATGTCGCCCAGCGCTGCGCGCTGCACCAAGGTCGGCACCATGATGGCCGGGCTGCACCTGGCCGGGCAGCGCTTCGGCCGCCGCCAGGAAAACCCGCGCGGCCCCGCGTGGCGCGCCCGCACCGCCCAGGCCGTGCGCCCCTACCTGAGTGCCGACGAGCAAGCCCTGCTCGACGCCGAAATGCAATTTCAGGCCAGCGTCGACGTTGCCGCCCTGCCCGACGGCGCGATCCATGCCGACCTGTTCCGCGACAATCTGCTGTGGGATGGCGACGAGGTCGGCGGCGTGATCGACTTCTACTTTGCCGGCAACGACGCCCTGCTGTTTGATCTGGCCGTGACGGTCAATGACTGGTGCGCCGACGAGGCCGGCGGGCTCAACCCCGTCCGCACCCGAGCGCTGTTGTCGGGCTACCACGCCGAGCGCCCGCTGACCGAGGCCGAACACGCCGCCTGGCCGGCCATGTTGCGGGCGGCGGCGCTACGCTTCTGGCTCTCGCGCGCCGAAGACTTTCACCTGCCGCGCGACGGCGAAATGGTGCTGGTCAAAGACCCCAACGAATACCGCGACATCCTCCGCCAGCGTATTGGCGCTGGCCAAACGCTGCCCTGGCACGACTGATGACCGACACCCCACACGCGCTGCCTCCCGCCCACGCGCTGCGCCCCGGCGCCTGTCTGGGCTGGCTGGCCCACGGCTGGCGCCTGTTTCTGCGCGACCCGGCACGCTGGGCGGTGATCGCACTGATCTTCGTCCTCATCCTGGCGGTGCTCGGCTTTGTGCCGCTGGTCGGCTGGGCGATCAGCCTGGTCGGGCTGCCGGTGCTCACCGCTGGTTTGCTGATGGTGGCTGACGACGCTGCCGCCGGCCGGGCCGTACGCATCGACGGCCTGTTCGACGGCTTGCGTCGCGACGCCGGCAAACATGTGATGGTCGGCATCTGCTATCTGGTCGGCGGCCTGCTCTCGGCCTTCGTCGCCGCCGCCATCGGTGGCAGCGCCGCGCTCACCGGCGCCCTGATCGGCCCGCTGGCGGCCGCCGGGCTGACCGCCGGCGGCGTGATGATTGCCAGCATTGTCTTCATGGCGCTGTGGATCGGTCTGATGATGGCGCTGTGGTACGCCCCCGCGCTGGTGGTGTTTCATCAGGCCGAGCCGGTCGCCGCCCTGCGCCACTCGGCCAGCGCCTGCCTGCACAATCTGCCGGTCTTCTTCGTGCTGGCCCTGTGCCTGTATGTGCTCGGCTGGCTGGCCATGCTGCCGGCCGGCCTCGGCATGCTGGTGCTGGTGCCGGTCGTCGCCGGTGCGCAGCACGCCGCCTACCTCGAAACTTTTGGCGATCGCCCCGCGCTGCCGCCCCCCACTGAGTCCGTCTGACATGCAAGCGTATAAACGCAGCCCCACCCGCGGCTTCGCCTGGATCACCGAAGGCTTCCGCCTGTGGAAACGCAGCCCGGCCCTGATCACCTATCTGACCTTCGGCTATCTGCTGATTCTGGTCGTGCTCAGCGTAATCCCCATGATCGGCCAGGCCGTGGCCTCGCTCATCCTGCCCATCATTTCGCTCGGCGTGCTCAACGGCACACTGGCGGTCCACGAAGGCCGCAAGGTCGGGCCCGACGTGCTGTTGTCGGGTTTCAAGAGCAACGTCTCGGGCCTGATTACGGTCGGCGGCCTCTACCTCACCGGCACCTTGCTGGCGCTGGCCGCCACGGCGCTGTTCGACGGCGGCATGCTGCTCAAGATCATGGTCGGCAACCATCCGCTCAATGAAGAAACCATGGCCACCCCGGGCCTGATGTCCGCCTCGCTGTTTGGCACCTTGCTCACCACACCGCTGATGATGGCCTACTGGTTTGCGGCCATGCTGGTCGGCTGGCGCGGTTTGTCGGCGCCCAAGGCGATGTTCTTCAGCCTGGTGGCCTGCTGGCGCAGCTTTGGCGCCTTCAGCATGTACCTGCTGGGGATCTTTTTCCTGGTCGTCGGCGGCCCGGCGCTGCTGATCGCCACCATTGCGCAAGGCTCACCGCAACTGGCCAGCCTGCTCTCCGTGCCGCTGCCACTGATTACCATCCCCATCGTGTTCGCCTCCTTCCTGCCCAACGTGCTGGATATTTTCGGCCACGACGCGCCCGCCAAGACCGATGGCTGACGGACCGATCGGGCTGCTCGGCGGCACCTTCGACCCCATCCACATCGGCCACCTGCGCCTGGCCGAAGAGGCGCGCGAAGCCCTCGGCCTGGCCGAATTGCGACTGATACCGGCCGGCGAGCCGCCGCACCGGGGCACGCCGCGCTGCCCCGGCGAGCATCGTCTGGCCATGGTCCGACGAGCGGTCGCCGACAATCCGCAATTGACGGTCGACGACAGCGAGGTGCACAGCGACGGCCCGAGCTACACCGTACTCACCCTCGAGCGCCTGCGCGTCCGCCTCGGCCCCGCCCGGCCATTGGTGTTGATCCTCGGTGCCGATGCCTTCGAAGGCCTGCCGCTCTGGCATCGCTGGGAAGAATTATTCACGCTGGCGCACATCGCCGTCGCCAACCGGCCCGGCTACGCGCCGCACGGCCGGCGCTGGCCGTCGGTTTTATCACCCGAACTCGACGCCGCCTGCCAAGGCCGCCGGCTGAGCCACCCCGATCAGCTGCGCACCGCGCCGGCCGGCGGTCTGCTGCCTTTTGACATGACACCCCTAGCCATTTCGGCCACCCACATCCGGGAACTGCTGGCGCAAGGGCACAGTGCCCGATATTTGCTCCCCGCTCCGGTTCTCGACTATATTGCCGCGCATTCCCTCTATAGCTGACCCCATGGAACTCGACCAACTCCAACAGATCGTTATCAACGCACTCGAAGATGTCAAAGCGATCGACATCGAAGTCATCGACACCACGAAACTCACCGCGCTGTTTGATCGCATGATCATCGCCAGCGGTAACTCGGGCCGTCAGACCCGCGCCCTTGCGCGCAACGTGCAGGACGAGGTCAAAAAGGCCGGCGGCACCGTGGCCAGCGTCGAAGGCGAAGACAGCGGCGACTGGGTGCTGGTGGACCTCGGCGGCATCGTGGTGCATGTCATGCAGCCCGCCGTGCGTGCCTACTACAACCTCGAAGAGCTCTGGAAGGCCACCCCCAAGAATCCGAAGCCCGCGCCCAAAGCGTGAAGCTGCTGATCGTCGCCGTTGGCACGCGCATGCCCGACTGGGTCAGCGCGGGCTACGACGACTACGCCAAGCGCATGCCGCGCGAGGCGAGCATCGAGCTCATCGAAGTCAAGGCCGAGCCGCGCACCACGGGCAAAACGGTGCCGGCCATGATGGCCGCCGAAGCCGCACGCATTGAAGCGGCGCTGCCCGAACGCTGCCATCGCGTCATTCTCGACGAGCGCGGCACCGAACTCACCACCCGCAAACTGGCCGAGCGCTTCGAGCGCTGGCTCGGCGACGGGCAGGATGTCGCCTTCATCGTCGGTGGCCCCGACGGGCTCGACCCGACAATCAAAGCCACCGCAAACGACACCGTACGCCTGTCCGGCCTCACGCTGCCGCACGCGCTGGTACGCCCGTTGCTGGCCGAGGCGCTCTACCGCGCCTGGAGCCTCACCCGCAACCACCCCTACCATCGCGAGTAGGGCGGGCTTCAAGCCGCCGACACCTCCGTGATCTCATGGCCGCTTGAAACCGGCCCTACGCTGCCCGGTCAACGCCCATCATCGGCCGTGCGGGGGCCGAATCCCGTAAAATGGCGCAGATCCGACACGACCCCGCCATGCAAAACGCCATCTACCTCGCCTCAAACAGCCCCCGCCGTCGCGAACTCCTCCGCCAGATCGGTGTGCGTTTCGACGTGCTGCTGTTTCGCGGTGGCGCGCGCGCCGATCACGATGTCGACGAAACACCGCATCCTGACGAGGCGCCCGCGGTCTATGTGCAGCGCGTCGCGCTGGCCAAGGCGGAGGGCGGCATGCAGCGTGTGCTGTGGCGCCACCTGCCACAGCGGCCGGTGCTCTCGGCCGACACCACGCTGGAAGTCGACGGCAAGATCATCGGCAAGCCCGACGACGCTGAACACGCCGCCCAGATCCTGCGCGCCCTGTCGGGCCGCGAGCATCTCGTGCACACCGCCATCGCGCTGACCGACGCCCAGCGCACCGAACACTGTCTGAATACCAACCGGGTGCGCTTTCGCACCTTGAGCGAGACCGACATCCGCCGCTACATCGCCACCGGCGAGCCCATGGACAAAGCCGGCGCATACGGCATCCAGGGCCGCGCAGCGATGTTCGTCGAACATATCGAAGGCAGCTACACCGGCATCATGGGTCTGCCTCTGTTCGACACCGCGGCGCTGCTCGAGCGCTTCGGCCTCGCCCCCTGAATTTCCACTCTTGCCGACCACGCCATGACCGAAGACTTTCTGATCAATTTCACCCCGCAGGAGACCCGCGCTGCACTCATGCAGCAAGGCGTCGTCCAGGAGCTCCATGTTGAGCGCAATGCCAGCCGCGGCATTGTCGGCAACGTGTACCAGGGCCGGGTCGTGCGCGTGCTGCCGGGCATGCAGTCGGCCTTCATCGACATCGGCCTCGAGCGCACCGCCTTCCTGCATGTGGCCGACATCTGGAGCGACCGCCACAATGGCGACCACGCCCGCCCGATCGAGAAGATTCTCGTCGAGGGGCAGAGCCTGATGGTGCAAGTGCTCAAGGACCCGATGGGCACCAAGGGCGCGCGCCTGTCGACGCAGGTGAGTATTGCCGGGCGTCTGCTGGTCTATCTGCCGCAAGAAAAACACATCGGCATCTCCCAGCGCATCGAGGACGAAGCCGGCCGCGAAGCCCTGCGCGAGCGCCTCTCGCGCCTGATGGGCGAAAACGAATCGGGCGGCTTCATCGTGCGTACCATGGCCGAGCAAGCCAGCGACGCCGAACTGGCCGCCGACATCGCCTACCTGCGCAAGCTGTGGCAGGAGATCATGAGCCGCGCCAGCGGGGCCAAGCCGCCGCAAGCGCTGTATCAGGATCTGACCCTCGGCCAGCGCGTGCTGCGCGACCTGGTCACCGACTCGACCTCGCGGATCATCGTCGACTCGCGCGAAAACTTCGTCAAGCTCACCGCCTTCGCCAAGGAGTACATGCCGCGCGTGCTGCCGCTGATTACCCACTACACCGGCGAGCGGCCGCTGTTCGACCTGCACAATGTCGAAGACGAAATCGAAAAGGCGCTGGCCCGCCGGGTGGACCTCAAAAGCGGCGGCTACCTGATCATCGACCAGACCGAGGCGATGACCACCATTGATGTGAACACCGGCGGCTTCGTCGGCGCGCGCAGCTTTGACGACACCATCTTCAAGACCAACCTCGAAGCCGCCCAGACCATCGCCCGCCAGCTGCGCCTGCGCAACCTCGGCGGCATCATCATCATCGATTTCATCGACATGGAAACGCCGGAGCACCGCGACGCCGTGCTCGGCGAGTTCAAGCGCTCGCTGGAGCGCGACCACACCAAGATGACGGTGAACGGCTTCACGGCGCTCGGCCTGGTCGAAATGACCCGCAAGCGCACCCGCGAGTCGCTGGCCCACACCCTGTGCGAGCCCTGCCCCACCTGCGACGGCCGCGGCGAGGTGCAAACCGCCCGCACCGTGTGCTACGAGATCCTGCGCGAGCTGCTGCGCGAAGCGCGCCAGTACAACGCCCGCGAGTTCCGCGTGCTCGCCGCGCCCAACGTGTGCGACCTCTTCCTCGACGAAGAATCGCAGTCGCTGGCCATGCTCTCGGACTTCATCGACAAGACCATCTCACTGCACCCGGAGGCGAGCTACACCCAGGAGCAGTACGACATCGTGTTGCTGTGACACCGCCGGTTTTCGTGACGGGATCGGCCTATACTGGATCAGCAGCGGCATTTGCCGAGGCGTCTCGGGAGCACGATCATGGGCAAGATCAAACAGAGCAACAAAGAACAGCGAAAACAGCCGCTGCTCAACCCCAAGGAAAAGAAAGCCGCCAAGCAAGCCAAAAAGCACGCTGTCG
>JBFIJC010000219.1:0-6518 GCA_041600915.1 Nitrogeniibacter sp. | reverse complement strand
TGGCGATCTGGTAGTGCGCGCGGCAACAAGTCGTGTACCGGCGGCGGCCTTCGGGGCGCAAGTCCTCGCCGAGCGCGCTGACTACAACCCCTTCAATCTGCTGGTCTGCGACGGCGACGCCTTGGTCGCGGTGGAGAGCGTCACCGGCCGATGCCATACGTTGGCACCCGGCGTGCATACCCTGACAAATCATTTGCTCGACACGCCCTGGCCAAAAGCGCTGGCCGCGCGTCGGGGGCTGGAAGCCGCGATTCGCGCCGAACCCGGCATCGATGCGCTGATCCACATCATGCGCAATGATCGCCCGGCGCCGGACGATGCACTGCCAAGCACGGGCGTGTCGCTGGCGTGGGAGCGCATGCTGTCGAGCTGTTTCATTCGCGCGCCCGGCTATGGCACCCGCTGCACCAGCATCGTGACGCGCTCGGGCAAAGGGCAGATACGATTCGTCGAAGCGCGCTGGCAGGCCGATGGCTCGCCGGACGGGCGCACCGACGAGCGATTTAAGCTCGGCTAGACGCTCAGGCCGCGCGCAAGACCCGGCGCATGCTCACATGGGGCAGGCCCGCCTCCATGAACACCTCACCATCCTCAATAAAACCGTGACGGCGGTAGAACGCGCAGGCATGCGTCTGTGCATTCAGGCAGACCTCGGCCATACCCAGGCGCGCGGCTTCGTCCATCAAGGCGGATAACACCCGGCTCCCCAGACCCGATCCACGGTGCGCAGCCGCAACCGCCATGCGCCCAATGTGCCCGTCCGGCAGCAAACGGCCGGTGGCGATCACTTCATCGTCTGGCGCGCGCAGCACGGCATGCCGCGACACCGCATCAAAGGCGTCTCGCTCGATGCTGACCGGCACACCTTGCTCCACCACAAACACTGCTTCGCGCAGCGGCATCACGCGCGCGTGCGCGGCTTGCCAGTCGAGGATTTCCAGCGTCATTGAATGTCCACTTCGGTCGAGGTATCCACCAGTTCAAACAACTCGAGCATATCCCGGTTGCGCATCCGCACACAGCCGTGAGAGCGCGGCACACCCATGGGCTCGGTGTCGGGAGTGCCGTGGATGTAGATGTAGCGCTGCATGCTGTCGACCTTGCCAAGACGGTTACGCCCCGGCTCAAGCCCCGACAACCACAGCACGCGGCTCAGAATCCAGTCTCGCGCCGGTTGCGCCGCCGACAAAGCCTCCGACCAGATTTCGCCGGTCGGACGCCGGCCAACAAACACCGACCGAATCGGCAGGCCGCCGCCAATGCGTGCCCGAATGCGATGGCGTCCGCGCGGCGTGCAACCCGAGTCCTTGCACTCACCCGCGCCATTGAGCGCGGTGGACACGCGGTAACGGCGCAGCACGGTACTGTCGGCATCGCAAAGCGACAAGGTCTGGGTAGCGAGATCGACAAGGAGTTTCATTTCAATTCTTTTGCCTGGCAAGCGCGCGGCGCATCGCAAAAAACTCGGACAACATGCGGCTGCAATCATCCGCCAGAACACCGCCCTCAATACGCGCATGATGGTTGAGCCGGGTCTCGTCGAACAGATTGAGCACACTGCCGGCCACGCCCGTTTTGGGGTCGCGGGCACCGTAGACAATGCGCCCGATGCGTGCATGCATCATCGCGCCCGCGCACATCATGCAGGGCTCCAGCGTCACATAAAGCTCACAGCCCGGCAGCCGATAATTGCCCACACGCGCGGCGGCATCTCGCAAGGCAATGACCTCGGCATGTGCCGTCGGGTCATGCCGACCAATGGGTTGATTGAAGCCCCGGCCGACCACCTCGCCCTGACAGACGACCACCGCACCGACCGGCACCTCCCCCGCATCGGCCGCCTGACGGGCCAGATCAAGTGCCATCGCCATGAACGCTTCGTCGTGCATTGCTCAAGTTCGCCCAGAATAATTCGTCATTTTACCTATAGTGCCGCCCGCGAATCCGCGCGTGCAAGACTAAACTGAGCCACTTTGACACTTGTCCACGGTATCGAGTCATTGAAAACCTTCGCTCCACCCACTGTGCTGCTGGCGTTCTATCTGACCTGGGGGCTATGGCTTCTCGCCCAGTTCCTGTTGCCAGCCCCAGCGGCGACCGCCTTGGCCTTACTGCCGGCAGGGGTCTCGTTGTGGGCACTGCGGGCAAGCCAGGGACGCGGAACGGATGCGACATCGGCCGCAAGTTCATCAGTACAGGCCGCCACGCACGACACGCTGGCCAAGGACGTCGATGAGGCGCTCGCCTGCCGGGGGCATATCCTGTACCGCCTCGACTTGCGCCGCCGGGCCTACGACTATATTTCGCCCAACATCGAAACCTTGGTCGGGGAGGCACCCGCCACACTCATCGCCGATGGCGGCTGGACGCATATCCAATCGCGCATTCCGCCGGGCGATGCCGAGCGCATCCGTCAGCGCATTCGTGCCGCGCTCAACAAGACGCCGACCGGGCCATGCGACGTTGAACTCGAATACCGCCTGCGCGACGCACACGGACAGACCCGATGGCTGCGTGACTCGGTGCGGCTGGTGCGTGATGACACGGGGCGCGTTTGCCACACCACCGGCGCCGCCATCGAGATCACAGAAACAAAAACCGCCGAACAACGTGTGCTCGTCACCTTGCGCGCCATCGGCGACGCGGTGGTGGCCACCGATATCAACGGCCGAATCACCCTCTTCAACCCCGCCGCCTGCGCACTCACCGGATGGACTGAAGGCGAAGCCGTGGGGCGCCCGCTCACTGACGTGCTTGGCTTCGCTCCCACCGTAGACAAGCGCCCTGCCACATTGCCCGTCGAGTCCGTACTCAAAACCGGCACGGCTTTGCGCTGCCCCGAAGCGATGTTGCTGGTCGCGCGAAACGGTCGGCATATTCCGGTGCTCGACAGCACCGCGCCCATTCAGATGGACGGTGACCCCAGCCCCGTCGGCGTGGTCATCGTGCTGCGCGACGAACGCGCCAGCGGCGAATCGCTGCGCCGGCTCAACGAGAGCGAAGCGCGCTACCGCACGCTGGTCGAAAGCTCGCCTGTCGGGATCTTCCACTTTGATCGCGAGCATCACATCACCTTTGTCAACTCACGCTTCTCCGACATTCTCGAACGCAGCGCCGAGCAGTTGATCGGACTTGATCTGCGTACGCTGGCAGATGCAGCCGTCCTGCCCGCCGTGCGCGCCGCACTCGAAGGGCATCAAGGCCGCTATGAAGGGCCGTATCACGACGACCAGACATCCCGGGACATCCGCTTCTCAATCCGCACGGCACCGGTTTTTGGCGGCCCGGGCAAGGTTGTCGGCGGCGTCGGCATCGTCGAGGACTACACCGCGCGCTACGATGCCGAGCGCAAACTGCGCGAAAGCGAAACCCGTTACGCCCTCGCCATGCGCGGCACCAACGAGGGGCTGTGGGACTGGAACCCGCTCACCATGGAGCTCTTCCTGTCGTCCCGACTGATGGCCTTGCTCGGCGAGACCGCCGAGTCGCTGCGCACCACCAGCGACGCCTGGCTGGCCCGCATGCATCCGGACGACCGGGATGTGTACTACCTGCGCATGGTGGCCCACCTCAAAGGCGAGACCCAGCACTTCGAGCTTGAATTCCGCATGGCCACCCATGACGGCAGCTACCGCTGGTTCCGCTCGCGCGGCATTGCCCAGCGTGACGAACACGGCAACGCCTACCGCATGGTGGGCTCCATGGGCGATATCACCGCCCGCAAGCGTGCCGAGATGCAGCTCACCAACGAGCTGGCCTTCTCACGCACCCTGGTCGATAGCCTGCCGGTCGGCTTGTGCGTCGCGCAGCGCGATGGCAGCCTGACCCTGCTTAATCCCTACTTGTGCCGGATCACGGGCTATACCGCTGACGACCTCGGCTCACTGGTGATCTCCGATCTGATCATCGCCGAAGACCGCCCGGTGATTCAGCAACGCCTGGAACGCGCCTACGACGAAGGCGCGGCCTGGGCAGAAACCCAGGTCGAATCACGAGACGGCCGCCATCTGCCGGTCAGCTTTCTGGCCCGGCGTGTCACGCTGCATGACACCGACCAGCTGCTGTGCATCACCACCGATATTTCAGAGCGAAAGAACGCCGAGCAGCAGATGCGAAACCTCAACCGTGAGCTCGAAATCCGCGTCACCGACCGCACCGCCCAGCTCGCCGCAGCCGTCAAGGAGCTGGAGACTTTCAGCTACTCGGTGTCACACGACTTGCGCTCACCGCTTCGCGCCATCGACGGTTACGCCCGCATCATTCGCGACGACTACCGAGAAGCTTTCACCCAGGAAGCGCACGTTCTGTTCGAGCGCATGCTCGCAGCCGTGGCCCGCATGAGTGATCTGATCGACGACTTGCTGGAGCTGTCGCGTGTGTCACGCCGCCCGCTCAACAGACACCCGATCGACCTCAGCGCCATGGCCGAACAAGTCGTCAAGGCGCTCGATCAAGCCAAGATACCGCGCAAAACCGAGATACGCATCGATCCCGGCATGAAGCTGGTTGCCGACGCCAAGTTACTGCATATCGCGGTCGAGAACCTGCTTGGCAACGCGTGGAAATTTACGGCCAAAAAATCGGAAGCCGAAATTCACTTCTTCAGCTTCAGAGAAAACAAGGAAACCGTCTTCTGCGTCGAGGACAACGGCGCCGGCTTCGACATGCGCTATGCCGACAAGCTGTTCGGCCCCTTCCAGCGCCTGCATACCGACCGCGACTTTGAAGGCACCGGCATTGGTCTGGCCACGGTCTCGCGCATCATCCAGCGCCACGGTGGCCGGGTGTGGGCCGAAGGCGAAGTGGGTAAAGGAGCGCGCTTCTATTTCACCCTCGGTGAAACGGATAACTGAAGCAGTCGCGCTTAGTCTTTCCGGCGCTCGTTGCGGTCCTTTTTCCAGACACCAAACAATACGGTCAGCAGGCCGAACAGGATTTCGTCGGCAAACGGCAAAGGGTCCGGCAGCAGCAAATCGATGACAAACACCGCCGCCGTCAGCGCAAACAACTGCGGGAAACGCAAACGCGCCACCCGATTCAGCAGCGCGTCAATGAGTGGGGTCGCCATGTTTGGTCACCATCATCCTTATCCTCAGACAGCGACCCTATCAGGCGGGCGATCAATCGTCATCGTCGGTCGTGTCGCGTCGGCCGCCTCGACCGTCTTTTTTTGGCATCGGGCGATCGCCAAAAGCAGCCCGAAAGACTTCAGCCGCGGTGAAGCGACATGAGGGGTGCTCGGTCAGCGTATCCAGCAGTGCCGTATCCGGCTTCTCGCGAACACCGACCTGCGCCTGAATCCGCGCCCGGATCTGCTCGCAAGACTCGGTCGCCGGCGACGCCGCCAGGGCTGAGCCCGACAGCGCGATGCTCAGCCCGACGATGGCCAGCGGTTTGAAGGTGAAGGTGTTCATGATTGACTCCCGCTTGGTGATTGACGGAAGTACTTTGCCTACACGCCCCTGAACGGCGACTGAAGCGTATGTTCACCCCACATTCATCGAAAAAATCCCCGCAAGCGAAATGCTTGCTGGGATCTCATGACGACCCGTTTCGATCATGGCACGCGGTGCTTGATCATTTCCCGGGCGGGATGGAAGCGCGGCGGTCCGCCACACTTCAACGGCCTGACCGCAATGGGTCAAGCAATCCGCGCAGGTTGTTATGGTCAAGCTCATACATGAGCGCCAATAGCTGCCCCAACTGCCCCTTGGGGAAGCCTTCTCTGGCAAACCATCCCAGGTAATGCCCCGGCAGATCCGCAATGATTCGGCCCTTGTACCTGCCGAAGGGCATTTCACGTGTGGCCAACAATTCAAGGAGCTCTGGATTCATCTTTATTACGGAGACAGAACGACGGATCGATGCGCACGTTTCAGGATAAAAAACAAAGGCCCTTGAAAAATCAAGGGCCTGGGAGATCAATGGGACCTTACGAGACCCAGTGAGATGCTATCGAATCATTCCCACTCAATGGTCGCGGGCGGCTTGCCGGAGATGTCGTACACCACCCGGTTGATGCCGCGCACTTCGTTGATGATGCGGTTACTCACCCGCGCCAGCAGCGAGTGCGGCAGTTCGGCCCAGAGCGCCGTCATGAAGTCCTGCGTCTGAACCGCACGCAAAGCCACCACATACTCATAGGTGCGGCCATCGCCCATCACGCCAACGCTCTTGACCGGCAGGAACACCGCGAACGCCTGTGAGGTTTTCTCGTACCAGTCGGCAGCGCGCAGCTCGTCGATGAAGATTGCATCGGCACGGCGCAGCAGGTCAGCGAACTCGGGCTTCACTTCGCCCAGAATGCGCACACCCAGACCCGGGCCCGGGAAGGGATGGCGGTAGACCATGTCGTGCGGTAGGCCGAGGGCGATGCCCAGCTCGCGCACCTCATCCTTGAACAGTTCGCGCAAGGGCTCGAGCAACTTGAGATTGAGCGTCTCGGGCAGCCCGCCGACGTTGTGGTGGCTCTTGATGGTGTGCGCTTTCTTGTTCTTGCCACCGGCCGACTCGATCAC
>JBFIJC010000218.1:0-6521 GCA_041600915.1 Nitrogeniibacter sp. | reverse complement strand
TGAAAGCCTGGCCGTCGGCACGGTGCTTGCCACCATCGACGCCGGATTCAACGCGCTGCCACTCACCGTCGCCCTCGGCAAAGCCCTGTGGACCGACAACCTCAACCTCGCTGACGAAGCCGTGGTGCGCGACGCGCTTGTTGCTACGCTGCTGCCGGCCAAGCTATTGGACAAGGCGGGCGCGCCAAGTCACGCCGACACGCTGGTGGCGAACACCGAAGACGCGGTCCGGGCGAACGTGTTTGGCGTGCCGAGCTGTGTGGTCGGCGACGAGGTGTTCTGGGGTCAGGATCGGCTGGATTTTGTTGAGCGGGCCTTGAACAAAACAGTCGACTGACATGACATGCTGGCGGTGCCAGCGAGCAGTGCCAATCGGCTAACGCGCATCCGGCGTCACCGCCACCGCGGCCATCCGCCCCTGCCCCATGGCCTCCACCTGTAGCCGCCGCTCGATCGCGGTGAGCACGGGCGCGACCGCTTCGCCCAGGGCGATTTGCGGTTCGGAGGGGTCGTAGCCTTCGGCGGCCTCGCGCACGGCAACCGCTTCGCTGGCCTGGGTAAAGGCGGCCTCGAAGGAGTAGGTTTCGCGCAGCGCTTCGTTGAACAGGGCGCGGCCGAAGAAGGTCCAGTCGGCGCTGTGGCTGCAGCCGTGGGAGTTGCGGTCGGCGCGGGAGGCGGTCATCACCAGGGTGTTGGTGTCGGCCAGCGCCGGTACGAAGCCGCCGGAGAAACACGCCGAGACGATGAGGGCGCGGTAGCGGATGCCGGCGGCGTCGAGCTGGCGGCGCAGCACTTCGGGGGTGAGTTCGTCGAAGCTGAAGGGCCACAGGCTGAGGTCGAAGCGGTGTTCTTCCGAGCCGTGCGAGGTGAGGAAAACCACCAGCACGTCTTCGTCGGCGTTCATGCGCTGACCAAACACCTTGAGGCTGCGCGCCAGCGCGGTGACGCTGGCAATGGGCAGGCTGTCGACGGTGGCGGGGTTGTTGACCAGCACCAGCGAGCGCCCCTCGGCGTCGAAGCGCTCGCGAAAGAGCGTATCGACCGAGCGCACTTCGCGCAAAAACACGTCCTGATTGCCATGACCACCCACCGACAGCACGAACAGCTCGGGCACGCCGGGACGGCCAGGGGCAATGCCAGCGAGCGCCTCATCGAGCAGCGCGGGCTGGGTGTAGAGCATGGTTTCGTGGGTGACGGCGGTGTAACGCGCCTGCGCAGCCTCGCTGGCGGCGGCAGCGGTTTCGTCGTAGGGCGGAAGCCACAGGCTGCTGTTGTCCTTGAACAGCCACTGCGGGGCGATGAGCAGGCCGAGCACGGCCAGCACGGCGCCCATGCGCTGCTCGGGCAGGAGCTGCTGCGCCCGCGCGAGGGCGACGATGGAGGCGATGACGAGCCAGGCGACGAAGCCCCAGTAGAGGTAGGCGGCAGGCATCGCGAAGCTGTCACCCAGGGCGGTGAATCCGAGAATGGCTGCGTATTGAACGACGGTGCCGGCAATGCCGACGGCGACAAGCGCCACGGCGCCGGGCAGCATCTTGCGGTCATCATCGGCCGCGCGCGCCGAGGCCCAAGCGGCGAGTAGCAGCAGCGGCACCCAGAACATCGCCGAGGCCATGCCGTAGCGATTGAACTGGCTATCGGTGCCGACCAGCAACCAGTTGCCAAAGGCGATGAGGAGCAGATCGACCAGCAGCAGCCAGACCAGCTGCGCGGCCGATACTTTAAGGCGGGCGGTCGCCCTGGCGCTGGCCCACAGCAGGCCCACACCGGCGGCGAGGTTGCTGAACAGATCGCGCCAGGGGCGGGCCTGATCGGCGGCGTCCGGCTCGGGCGGCGGCACCGCACCAACGGTGACACGGCATCCGCTGAGTGATTCGAGCCGGCCCAGCCAGGCGTCGGAACCAACAGCGTCAAGCGGGACGGTCAGCACATCGCAGGTCGACAGATGAATCAGCAGCAGATCGCCGATACGTTCGAGTGCGACGACGCTCTGCCACTGAAGCTGTGTGCTGGCGCCGGCGTGCACAACCACCAGCGCCCCGTCGTCCAGCGTGAGCTGATAGTCGCCCGGCTGCTGGGCCGACACGCGCCGCAACACATTGCCCTGCGCGCGCTGCATGAGGACGATAAACACCAGCACCAGCGCCACGAGCGGCAGCCATTGACCGCCGGGCAGCGCCTCTATTTCTGCGCCAAAGAAGCCCACCAGCGCAGCAACCGCCATCCACAGCACCAGCATGGCGACAAGCTTGCGCCAGGGGGCGCCACCCACGCGCTGCAGCCGCTGAGTGACCGCGCGCACGCCCACCATGCGTTGTTCAAGGGTGGTGCTGACGGCCAGGGTATCGGAGTCGGTCATGGGGCAAGCGTTGGTCGAGCGCAAATGCGAAGTATACCGTCGGGATGATTGTCCGAACGCGCCGGCGACGACAGGCGGTACACGGAACTCGGCACAAAAAAAACACTCAAAGGCGCCACCATTCTCTCTGGCGCGCGCTCCTCATGCTTGCTCAATTCGGTCTGTTTGTTCTCGGCCTCATCGCCCTCATTGCCGGCGCCGAGGCCTTGGTGCGCGGCGCCTCACGCATGGCGCTGTCGTGGGGGATCTCGCCGCTGGTGATTGGTCTCACGGTGGTGGCCTTCGGCACCAGCGCGCCGGAGGTGGCGGTGTCGGTTGGGGCGGCGCTGGACGGCAATCCGGACCTGGCCATCGGCAACGTGCTGGGCAGCAACATCGCCAACGTTTTGCTGATTCTCGGCATTTCTGCGCTGATCGTGCCGCTGGCGGTGTCGGAGCAGATCATCCGCCAGGAAGTGCCTATCCTCATCGGCGTGTCGGCCCTGCTGGTCGGCCTGAGCATGGACGGCACGCTCAGCCGGATCGAAGCCGGCCTGCTGCTGTCGCTGGCCGTTGTCTACACCGTGTTTCTGATCGTGCAGGCGCGGCGCGGGTCGGCCAAGGTGCAAGAAGAAGCCCTGCACGAGCTGCCCGAAGCGGCGAGCTGGGACGCCTCCCGCCTCGCCCAGGTACTGCTGGTGCTCGGCGGCCTGGGCTTGCTGGTGCTGGGTGCCGACTGGCTGGTTGGCGCGGCGACGCATTTTGCGCGCGCCTTCGGCGTCAGCGATCTGGTGATCGGCCTGACCGTCGTTGCCATCGGCACCTCCATGCCCGAGATCGCCACCTCGATCATGGCGGCGCTGCGCGGCGAACGCGACATTGCGGTGGGCAACGTGATCGGCAGCAACCTGTTCAACATCCTCGGCTGCCTGGGCGCGGCCGGACTGGTGTCGACCGGCGGGCTGCCGGTGTCGGAGGCGGCACGCGACTTTGATATGTGGGTGATGCTGGCGGTGGCCTTCGCCTGCCTGCCGGTGTTCATCACCGGCCGCGAGATTGCGCGCTGGGAAGGCGTGGTGTTTCTCGGCTACTACCTCATCTACACCCTGTTTCTGGTGCTTTCGGCCCAGCACCACGCAGCCGCCCCGATGCTGTCGTCGGCCATGCTGAGCTTCGTCATTCCGCTCACGGTGCTGACCCTGATTGTCAGCCTGTGGCGGCACCGGCGCACGGCAAGCACCCACGGCGCGTAGCCGGACGGGCGCGAGGGCGGTACAGTCGTGCGATCCGCCTGCGGGCGCTGACTTTCGGGAGCACGGCATGCGCGCTGGCATCATCGGCATTGGCAACATGGGCCTGGCCATGGCCCTCAATCTGAGCGAGCGCGGCGTTGCGCTCACGGTGCGCGACCTGCGCAGCGGGCCAGAGACCATCGCCCACACGGCCGGCGCCACCATCGCCGCCAGCCCGGCCGCGCTCGCCGAGGCGGTAGACGTGGTAATCACCGTGGTCGGCACCGGCGACGAAACCCGCGAGGTGCTGCTCGGCAAAGACGGCGTGGCGAGCATCGACGGCAAGGGTCGCGCGGTGATCATTTGCAGCACCATCGCGCCAGACGACGTGGCGCATTGCGCCGAGCATCTGTCCCGCGCCGGCTGGCAAACGCTGGATGCGCCCATTTCGGGCGGCCCGGCACGCGCCCGGGCCGGCAGCATGAGCATGATGCTGGGCGGCGACCCGGCGCTGATCGAATCGCTCACGCCGCTGCTGGTGCAACTGGCCGAGCCGCGCTTCGTAATCGGCCCCCATCCGGGCGACGGCGCCAAGGCCAAGCTGGTCAACAACCTGCTGGCGGCCGTCAATCTGAGCGCCGCCGGCGAGGCCTTTGCGCTGGCCGAGCGGCTCGGCCTGAACCCCGAAACCGTGCTCGACGTGGTCTGCGCCAGCTCGGGGCAATCGTGGATGGCGGCCGACCGCATCCCGCGCGCGCTGGCCGGCGACTTCGCCCCGCGCGCCCACACCCGCATTCTGACCAAAGACATCGGCCTCGCGCTGGACTGCGCCCGCACCGTCGATCAGCCCCTCACGCTGGGCGTCGCGGCACAAGCGGTTTTGCAGCGCACCTGCGCGCTGGGCTGGGCCGACGAAGACGACTCGGCGGTGCTCAAAGCCTGCCGCCGACCAGACGAAAATTGACGCCTTCGATCCGCAGGCACTTCATGTTTTTCAAAAGCTTGCCGTATACTGCGCTTCTGTTCTCACGAGAGCAGACCCAATTTCCGAGGAGCGCTGCGAGGTCGTCAGGTCGCCCTGACCGACGCCCCAGGCTCGGAAGCCGCAATGTCACGCGGTGAGAACCAACGGCGCTCACGACCTCAACCCGTGCCGGGCACGGGAGGTGCGTGAGATGGCCCGCATGCCGATCCCCCTCCCCCCGGTCATAGCTAGGAGTTCTTTGATGAACGCTGTGACTGACTTCAACGACTATGTGATTGCCGACATCTCCCTGGCCGCCTTTGGCCGCCGCGAGATGAATATTGCCGAAACCGAAATGCCGGGCCTGATGGCGATCCGCGAGGAATTCGCCAAGACCCAGCCGCTCAAGGGCGCGCGCATCACCGGTTCGCTGCACATGACCATCCAGACCGCGGTGCTGATCGAAACGCTGACCGCACTGGGCGCCGAAGTGCGCTGGGCCTCGTGCAACATCTTCTCGACGCAAGACCACGCCGCTGCGGCCATCGCCGCCTCGGGCGTGCCGGTCTTTGCCGTCAAGGGCGAGTCGCTGGCCGATTACTGGGATTACACCCACCGCATCTTCGAGTGGACCGACGGCGGCTACTCGAACATGATTCTCGACGACGGCGGCGACGCCACGCTGCTGCTGCACCTGGGCGCCAAGGCCGAGAATGACATCTCGGTCGTCGGCAAGCCGACCAGCGAGGAAGAAACCCTGCTGTTCGCCTCCATCAAGGCCAAGCTGGCGACTGACCCGACCTGGTACTCCACCCGTCTGGCCCAGATCAAGGGCGTGACCGAAGAGACCACCACCGGTGTGCATCGCCTGTACCAGATGCATGCGCGCGGCGACCTCAAGTTCCCCGCCATCAACGTGAATGACTCGGTCACCAAGAGCAAGTTCGACAACCTGTATGGCTGCCGCGAGTCGCTGGTCGATGGCATCAAGCGCGCCACCGACGTGATGATCGCCGGCAAGATCGCCGTTGTGGCCGGCTATGGCGACGTGGGCAAGGGCTCGGCCCAGGCCCTGCGTGCGCTGTCGGCGCAGGTGTGGATCACCGAAATCGACCCGATCTGCGCGCTGCAGGCCGCGATGGAAGGCTACCGCGTGGTCACCATGGACTACGCCGCCAGCCATGGCGACATCTTCGTCACCACCACCGGCAACTTCCACGTCATCACCCACGATCACATGGCCGCCATGAAAGACCAGGCCATCGTCTGCAACATCGGTCACTTCGACAACGAGATCGAAGTTGCCGCACTCGAAAAATATGAGTGGGAAGAGATCAAGCCGCAGGTCGATCACGTCATTTTCCCCGACGGCAAGCGCATCATCCTGCTGGCCAAGGGCCGACTGGTGAACCTGGGCTGCGGCACGGGGCACCCGAGCTACGTGATGAGCTCGTCCTTCGCCAACCAGACCATCGCCCAGATCGAGCTCTACAGCCGCACAGCAGAGTATCCTGTCGGGGTGTACACGCTGCCCAAGCACCTGGATGAAAAGGTTGCCCGTCTGCAGCTCAAGAAGCTGGCCGTCACGCTCACCGAGCTGACCGACGAGCAGGCCGACTACATCGGCGTGCCCAAGGCCGGTCCGTACAAGCCGGAGCACTATCGTTATTGATTGATGTAGGAGGCCCCCGACTGCCCACTGTGCGCCCGCAGGCAGTCGGGGCCATTCACGCAGGAGACACCGCATGACTCGCCCTTGGGTGCGCCAGACTCGGCCGGACGACATACCCGCCTTGATCGAACTGCAAGCCCGCGTCTACCCGTCGATTCCGCCCTGGAGCCGCCGAAAGCTGCGTGAGCAGCTTGAAGTGTTTCCGCAAGGTCAGGTGGTTGCTGAAACCGAAGACGGCATTGTTGGCTGCGCCAGCGCCATGATTGTGCTGTGGGACGACTGGTCGGAGTCGCATACCTGGAAAGAAATCACAGG
>JBFIJC010000217.1:0-6539 GCA_041600915.1 Nitrogeniibacter sp. | reverse complement strand
CGACATGCCAACGATCACTGCCATCGCAGCCGGCGACACCCTGGTGGTCGGTATCGTCAAGCTGTCCAGTTCATCCATCGTCTCGCGCGAGACCGGGCTGGTTGAGAGCCTGCGTGGCCGCCGCATCGCCTACGTCGAAGGCACCAGCGCTCACCACACTTTGCTTGAGGGCCTGTCCAGCGCCGGGCTCCGCGAATCGGACGTCTCACTCGTCCCGATGGACGTCAACGACATGCCCGCCGCGCTGCGCTCGGGCACGATCTCGGCCTTTGCGGCCTGGGAGCCGGCCCCCACCATCGCGCTATCACGAAGCGCCGATCACCGGATTGTGTTTCGGGGGCGCAGCACGGACTACCTTCTGCTCTCTCGTGAGTTTGAATCAGCCCACCCGCAAGCCGCACGCGAACTGACGGCCGCGCTGGTACGTGCAATCCGCTGGATGCAAGCCAGTCGCGCCAACGTTGAGACTGCCGCCCTGTGGGCAATGGCCGACGGGGCCGAACTCACTGGGGGGCCCACCCGCGCGTCGGTCGCGCAGGCTGTCCGCATCACCCATGCCGAGCTGCTTGACGTTCCCGCCGTCCCGATCATTCCCGCCTCGGCGCGCGGAACACATGGTCTGGGCGGTAAACTCAGCTTTCTGCAACGACTCGGCAAAGTCCCCAACACCATCAATGGCGAGCAGATCGAACGCGCCTTTGCCTATACCGGGCTCCACGAAGTCTTGTCCGACCCCGCAAAATACCGCTTAAACAATTTCGATTACGACCGTTAACCGCTTCATGCGGTCGCGCCCCCTTGCCTTCTCCAATCTCAGCACAAAGATCAGTCTTGTCTTTGGCGCCAGCATTGTCGCCATCATCGTGGCAATGGTGGCCATCTGGTACTACGGCTTTGCCCCGCTGAGCCTCAAGGGTGCACGCGACCAGCGCATCAGCGACATCATCGCCACCCAGTCCATACAAGCCGACGCGCGCATCAACTTGCTGGCAGACGACTTGCGCGAACGTCGCGGCAATCTGCAAATGCTTGCCGACAGCCCGGTGATCAGCGCGCTGCTCACCGAAGCACAGCCCAAAGACTCGCTTCAACGGGCGCTCGAAGAAGCCTTTGCACGACTCATCCAGGCCTATCCGGATCGCTACTCCGATATCGTGCTGATCGTCGGCGACCGACAACACATTCTGGCCGCCCCCGCAGCGCGTGCACAACCCCCACCCGGCCACGCCCGGTGGCTGGACGCGGTATTGACGCCAGGCGCCATCGAAACCGTGATGCTCGACCACGACACCGCGCAGAAGGCGCCCCTGCTGATTCTTGCCCGCCAGATTCTTGCCCGTAGCGGCGAAACGCTCGGTACCGTGGTGCTGCGCATGGCGCCTGGCGACTTGCTTGCCCCACTGGCACGTGCAGATGAAATTCTGATTGGGCAGAGCGGGCACATCGGGCTGTTCGATGGCGCTGGTATTCGCCTGGCCCATCAGGCGCCTATGGACGCAACACGAAGCACCTCGACGCCCTCTCAGCCGGCAAGAAAACATGGCATCGAAGGCAGCTTTATCGAGACGCGGCCCGATGGCGGCACCGACATCGCCACGTATCGATATCTCCAGGTCGGCGCTGACGAAGGCTGGTCCTTGGTGATTCGCCGGGACCAGGACGAAGCGTTTGACTACATCATCGATAGACGCAACCGCGTGCTCCTCCTCAGCCTGGTGATCGCGGCACTGTCCATGCTGCTTGTGCGGCTCTTCGCCCAACAGCTCACCCGGCCCTTGAATGCATTGATCGACACCTCGGAGCGCATCGCCGCCGGCGAAGCCTCGGTGCGCATGCCCCGCAACATGACCGAACACACCGAAGAGCTCGCGCGTCTGGCACGCAGCTTCAACCACATGGCGGCCCAGGTCGACTCGCGCCGCCAACGGCTCGAAATCGAAGTCAATCAGCGCACCGAAGAGCTCGCACGCGAGAAGGCCACACTCCAGCGCTACCTCGACGTCGCCGGCGCGATCATGCTGGTGCTCAGTCCCACAGGCAAGGTTCAGCTCATCAACCGGATGGGCTGTGAGATTGTCGGCCGCGACGAAGCCGAGCTGATCGGCAGCGACTGGTTCGCCCTGTGCCTGCCCGAGCGCCTGCACGCCGATGTTCATCAAGCGCTTGACGCACTGCTCAGCGGAAAACGCAACGAAGTCAGCCGCTACGAAAACCCCATCCTCACCGCCGACGGCGAGGAACGCATCATCGCCTGGGCCAACACTTTGCTTCGTGATCAGGACGGCCACATCACCGGCGTGCTGGCCTCGGGCCTGGACGTGACCGACGCCCGCGTAGCCGAAGCCGCCGTGCGCGATGCGCACGACCTGCTGCACACCATCATCGACACTTCGCCCGATTGGATCTTCGCCAAAGACCGGGAGCAGCGCTACATCCTGGTCAATCAGGCCATGGCCAGTGCACTGGGCCAATCGCCCAAGGACATGATCGGCCAGGCGGCCCCCGAGCTCGATCTCGACACCCGGCCCGACCGCGACGACTACAGCGACGACAAGGTGCTGAACGGCAAAAGCGTTCACCTGCGCGCCGAACATATCCGCGACAAAGCCGGACGCGAGCGGATTCTCGACACTTACAAACGCCCCTTGCGCGACGCAAAAGGCCAGATCAACGGCCTCCTCGCCTACAGCCGCGACAACACCGCGCAGCACGAGATGGAAACCCAGCTGCGACTCTGGGCCAAGGTCTTCGAGTGCTCCAGCGAAGGGGTGATGATCACCGACCCGGCGCATCGCATCGTCGCCGTCAACCGCGCCTTCACGGAGATCACCGGCTACACCGACCGCGAGGCTGTCGGCCAGACACCACGCCTGCTCAGCTCGGGCCGCCACGATGCCGCCTTTTACGACGCACTGCGCGCCACCGTCGACAAGAACGACCGCTGGCAAGGTGAAATCTGGAATCGTCGCAAGAACGGCGAGGTGTACCCGCAATGGCTGACCATTAACGCGGTGCGCGACCTCACCGGCACACTCACCCATTTTGCCGGCGTGTTCTCCGACATCAGCGGCATCAAACGCTCCGAGGCGCGACTCGAACACCTCGCACACCACGACCCGCTCACCGGCCTGCCCAACCGCATGCTGCTGCACGACCGCCTCGGCCACAGCATTGAACGCGCACGACGCCATCAACATGCGCTGGCGGTGTGCTTTCTCGATCTCGACAACTTCAAGCATGTGAACGACAGCCTCGGCCACCACGTGGGCGACGAGCTGCTCAAGGCCATCGCCACGGAGCTGCAAGGCCACATCCGCAGTGAGGACACCTTGTCGCGCATCGGCGGCGACGAGTTCGTGCTGCTCATCGACACCATCGACAACGCCGCTCGCGTCGAACTCATCGTCAACAAACTGCTCGCCGTGCTGCGCGAGCCGCGCACCATCGCCGGTCATCAGCTCTACTTGAGCGGCAGCGTTGGCATCAGCCTCTTCCCGCAAGATGGCGAGGATGCGGGCACGCTCATCCAGCATGCCGACTCGGCCATGTACGACGCCAAGCAACTGGGCAAAAACCGCTTCCGCTTCTACACCCAGTCGCTGACCGACGGTGCCGTGAAGCGCCTGCGCATCGAGTCCGCCCTGCGCGAAGCCGCCCTGCACAAACAGCTGACCCTGGCCTATCAGCCGCAAGTCGATCTCGAAACCGGCGAGCTGATCGGCGTCGAAGCCCTGCTTCGCTGGACCCACCCCGAGATGGGCGCAATTCCACCCGACATCTTCATCCCCATCGCCGAAGAGGCCGGGCTGATCGACGAGATCGGCGCCTGGGTGCTTGACGTCGCCTGCCGGCAATTGAACGACTGGGAAGCCAAGGGCTGGTCGCCGCCGCGCATGGCAGTCAACGTGTCGGTGCGCCAGCTGCGCCAGCCGGACCTGCCCAAACAGGTCCAGCGCGCCCTTGACCACGCTCGCCTGCCGGCCTCCCGGCTGGATCTGGAAATCACCGAATCGGCGATTGCCGACCACGAGGGCGTCGCCGCCATCCACCGTCTGGCCAGTCTGGGCGTGACCATCTCCGTTGATGACTTCGGCACCGGCTACTCATCACTGAGCTATCTGAAAAAACTGCCGATCCGGAAACTGAAAATCGACAAGAGCTTCGTCGCCGACCTGACCACCGACAGCAACGACGAAGCCATCGTCCGCTCCGTCATCGCGCTCGCCGGCGACCTGCACCTCGACGTCATCGCCGAAGGCGTCGAGCTTGAAGCCCACCAGCGCTTCCTGCTCGACAATGGCTGCCGGCAAGGCCAGGGCTATCTGTTTGATCGCCCCTTGACGGCCGACGTCCTCTTCGATCGCTACAGCACGCGCTAGCGCGCGCCACCATAGGCCTCGGCCACCGCGTCGTAGGCCGGCAAGGCCACCGTCTCGGCCCGCGCGGCCTGCGCCCACTCGACCATGGCCGGATGCGCCAGCATCGCGTCGCGATAGGCAGCTGCCACCGGCGGCAGATCGACGTTGTAAGTGACAAAGCGCATCACCACCGGCGCGAACATCGCGTCGGCCACCGAAAACGCGCCAAACAGATACGGCCCGGCATCGCCCGCAAACTCGCTGCGCGCCTGCGTCCAGATCTCGGCAACGCGGTCGATATCCGCTTGCACCTCGGCGCTGGGCGGCTTGCCCTTCAACAATAGCTTGATATTCATCGGCATCGCGCTGCGCAGCGCGCCAAAGCCCGAGTGCATCTCGCAGGCCACACTGCGCGCACGGGCGCGCGTCAGCGGATCAGCCGGCCACAGGCCGGGGTGGCGCTCAGCCAGAAACTCCGCAATCGCCAGCGTATCCCACACCTGAAATCCGTCCACATGCAGGCACGGCACCAGCCCGTTGGCCGAATACGCACGGTGGCCGGCGTGCGCGCCCTTGCCGCTGACCTCAACCTGATGTTCTTCAAACGGGATATCGAAGTGCTTCATCAACACCCACGGTCGCAAAGACCAGGATGAGTAATTCTTGTTGCCGAAATAGAGCGCGTACATCGAAATCTCCTTGGGGTGATCAGACAATGTTTGCGATGGCTTCATCGCGCGTGGTGACGCAAAAGCTTTCAACCAAGGCCAGGCCATCCGGCCAGTTGCCCAGCCCCGACTCGGCGTTGATATGACCGGCCGGGCCGATGCTTTCAAAGCGACTGCCCCAGGCATCAGCGAACTGCCGGGCGCGGTCTATTGACACATACGGATCATTGTCGCTGGCCACCACAATGGACGGAAACGGCAGCGCCTGCAGCGGCATCGGCGCAAAACCACGCACCGCCTCGGGCGTGTGCACCACCGAATCCACATCGGCCGGCGCCACCAGCAAGGCGCCGCGCACCCGGCCGGTGTGCTGCCGCGCCCAATGCGCCACCAGCGCGCAAGCCAGACTATGGGCCACCAATATCACTTCGCCATGGCTGCTGCGCACGGCCGCGTCCAGCGTGTTGATCCAGTCACGGCGGCTCGGTGCATCCCAGTCACGCTGCACCACCCGGCGCACCTGCGGCAGCGCGCGCGACCAATGGCTTTGCCAGTGTGCGGGTCCGGAGCCGCCAAGCCCCGGCAGCATCAGCCACGTTGTCATAGTGCGCTCCGCTAGAATGTGATGGATATTTCAATCAACAGTGCCGGAATCACTGTATCGCACCGCCAGATGGGCGTATATCGATAAGGATTCGACATTAATGTGAAGGAAATTCACATGCAGCGTATTCCACCCCTGCCCGCGCTACGCGCATTCGAAGCCGTCGCCCGGCTCGGCAGCGTGGTCAAGGCGGCGAGCGAGCTGCACCTCACCCACAGCGCCATCAGCCATCAGTTGCGGGCGCTCGAAGACATGCTCGGGCTGCGCCTGTTCGACCGACATGGCAAACGCCTGTCGGTCAATGAAAACGGCCGGGTCTACGCCTTGCAGGTGCGCCACGCGCTGTCCGACCTGTCGCGCGCCACCGGCACGGTGGTGGCGCAGCCGCGCGAAGACGAGCTGGTGATCGGCACCATTCCGTCCTTCGGCGCGCACTGGCTCATCCCGCGCCTGCCGCACTTCACCTCGGCCCACCCGGAACTCAAGATTTCCCTGCGCGCCGGCCTGCAGGTGGCCGATCTCGAGGCCGAAGGCATCGACGTGGCAATCCGAATGGGTCATGGCGGTTGGGACAAAGTGCAGCAGCGCGAGCTGTTTGCCGACCGGCTGGTCGCCGTGGCCGCGCCGCACTTCCGCGGCGGGCGGCTGCCGCGCACGCCCGCCGAGGTGGTGGCCGCGCCCTTGCTGCTGTCGATCGAAAACTGGCGCCCCTGGCAAGACGCCGCCGGCTTGCCCGCCGACGTGCTGCGCGGTGTGAGCTTCAACGATTCCAACCTCGTGCTCGAAGCCGCACGCCACGGCCAGGGCGTGGCGCTGTCGCGGCTGTCGCTGGTGCACGGCATGCTGCAAAACGGGCAACTCGTCCAGCTGACCGATGTCAGCGTGAGCTACCCCACCCCCTACTGGCTG
>JBFIJC010000216.1:0-6559 GCA_041600915.1 Nitrogeniibacter sp. | reverse complement strand
GTAATCGGTGACTTGCGCCGTGGCACGAAAGCCGACCGCCTTGGGGAAGTCATTGATGCGATCCGGCCCGACCACGATCATCGCGGCCGCGCCGTCGGCCACGGTGGAGCAGTCCGACACTTTCAGCGGCGGCGCGACCATGCGGTTGCGCTCGGATTCATGCCGGCAGTAGTCAAAGCCCAGATCCTTGCGGATATGCGCCCAGGGGTTGAGCGCGCCGTTGGCGTGGTTCTTGGCGGCGATATGGGCCAGCGCGTCGAGTTGCTCGCCGTAGCGCTCGAAGTAAGTCTGCGCCATCTGCGCGAAGATGCCGGGGAAACTCAGCTGCCCCTCTTCGGGCTGGTAGCTGCAGCCGCCCAGCACGCGGGCTACCTCAGGGGTACTCAGCGCGTTCATCTTCTCAACGCCAATCACCAGCGCGATCTGGCTGCGCCCGGCGCCGATGCGATCGAGCGCGCCATGCAGCGCGGCAGAACCACTGGCACAGGCGTTTTCGTAGCGGGTGGCAGGCTTGAAGCGCAGGCCCGGCGCGGCTTGCAGCGGCAAGGCAGCGGGAAAGGCCTGAGCGTCGAAGCCGCCCAGGTTACCGATGTGGATCGAGTCGACCTCCTCGGCCGCAATGCCGGCATCGGCCAGCGCCTCGGTGGTCGCCCGCAGCACCAGGGATTCGAGGGTTTCGTCGTCGAGCCGGCCAAAGCGCGTATGCGCCCAGCCCACCATTGCCGCCTGCGTCGCCATGGCCGCGCCTTAGATCGTGAGGCCGCCGGAGACTTCCAGCACCGCGCCGTTCACATAGCTGGCGTCTTTCGACAGCAAAAAGGCCGCCACACTCGCAATCTCGGACGGTTCGCCCATACGGCCCAGCGGCACTTCGGTTTCCATGGCCTTCAACACGTTGTCCGGCATGGACGCCAGAATCGGCGTGGCGATGAAACCGGGGCAGATCGCATTGCTGCGCACGCCCTTGCGGCCGAGCTCCTTGGCCCAGGTCTTGGTCATGCCGAGCACGCCGGCCTTGGCGGCGGCATAGTTGGTCTGGCCGAAGTTGCCATACACGCCGACCACCGACGAGATGTTCACGATGGACCCGCTGCCCTGCGCCAGAAAGGTGTCAACGAAGGCGCGGGTGCAGTTGTAAACCCCCTTGAGGTTCACGCCGATCACACGGTCCCACTGCTCGTCAGTCATTTTCTTGAGCTGCGCGTCGGCAACGATGCCGGCGTTATTGACCAGGCCGTCGATACGCCCAAAGGCGCCGATCACGTCGGCGGCGGCAATCTTGACCGCGGCGCCGTCAGCCACATTCACCGCCCAGCCGCTGGCGCTGACGCCGTAGGTTTCACTCAACTCGGCCGCCTTCGCGGTGGCCGCATCAGCATTCAGATCCCACACCGCAACGGTCGCGCCTTCGGCCGCACAGCGCCGGGCAATCGCCTCGCCAATACCTTGCGCCGCACCGGTCACAACCACCACTTTGTCTTTCAAATTCATCTGCTTGCCCTCATTCAGATCGCTGCGCCACATGCAGCATTAGGCGACCTTATCACCCCATAAAAGCAGAACAAAGCGCATACTCGCCGCCTTGTTGTGCGTATTTGCACAACGACCCGGAGCACGCCGTGGACATTGACTGGACGGATTTTCGGCACTTTCTGGAAGTGGCCCGCACCGGCACGCTGACCGCCGCCAGCGCCCGGCTGGGGGTCGATCACACCACCGTGGCACGGCGCCTGTCGCGGCTGGAAACCGCGCTGGGCGCCACCTTGTTTGACCGCCGGCGCGACGGCTATGTGCTGACCGACACCGGTCAGGCCTTGCAGGCGCACGCCGAAGCCATGGAGAGCGCGGTGCTGGGGGCCGAGGAGTCGGCCGGTGGCCTGGGCGGTGCGATTGCCGGCACAGTGCGACTCGGCGTGCCCGAGGTGTTCGGCACGCGGGTGCTGACGCCACGCCTGCCGGCGCTGATGAACAAGCACCCCGAGCTGTCGGTCGAGCTGCTGCTGCAACACCGCTTCGTAAGCCTCGCCAGCCGCGAGGCCGATCTGGCCGTCACGCTGGAGCCGCCGACCAGCGGGCGCTATGTGGTCAGCCGGCTGACCGCGTTCCGCTACCTGCTCTACGCCTCGCCGGCCTATCTGGCGCAGCATCCGCCCATTCGCAGCCGCGCCGATCTGGCGGGCCACGCCTTCATCGATTACGTGCAGGATCAGTTGATGAGCGACGAGTTGCGCTATCTGGATCGGTTGGTGGAGGCGCCCCGGCGGGTGTTTTCCTGCACCGGCATGCTGGCGCAAGCGCAGGCCGCCGAAGCCGGCCTCGGCCTGGCCATGCTCGCCCCCTATGCCGTGACCGCCGACAGCCCGCTGGTGCAGGTGCTGCCCGACGAAATCGTCGCCAACAGCGTGCTATGGCTGGCCGCGCCGGCCGACCTCTTCCGTCTGCGCCGGGTGCGGGTAGTGTGGGACTTTCTGCGCGCGCTGGCGGCCGAGTCACCGGTGCTGTTTGGCGAGCCGGCGCCGGACTGAGCGCTGGCGAGCTCAGCCCATGCCGTGGCGACGCATCCAGTCCCGCACGTCTTCGCCACGCCCCTTGTCCTGCAAGCGCTGAACATTGAGCAACATGTTCTCGACCATGGCGTGGGCGGCGATGGCGGTCATCAGCTCCAGACGCGCCTCGACATCGAGCCCGCTCTCGGTCAGCTTGCGGTCGACTTCGCAAAAGTGATTGGCCATCAGGCAACGGGCTTCATGCTCGTCGATCGACAGCATGCCGAAGTCGAGCGGGTCTTCACGCTCGATGTCTTCCATCAACACTTCCACGGTTTCCGGGGTCATGGCCTTGCTCCTTGCGGTGGGCACACACCCTTCTGACGCCATAAACCCGAAAAAGCTCCCCAGCCGCATTCAGCGTTTGCCGCGCGCCATCACAAGCACGCCGCCCACCACCATCGCACCGCCCACCAACTGTGCGACCCCGATGACCTCGTCGAGCATCAGCGCACCGAGGCCTAGCGTGACGATCGGCCCGAGGCTGCCGGTGAGTGCCACCGGACCGGCGCCGATGCGCCGAATCGCCTCGCTCACGCACCAGATCGGCAGCACGGTGGAGAACAAGGCCATGGCAATCGCCAGGCCATAGACCTGCCAGGGCTGGTCCAGCGCACTCACCGGGCGCAGCAGCAGGAACTGACCGATGCTCAACGCGCAGGCCACGGTCGACGCCCAGGCGGTCACCCGCGCCGCACCGAGGCGACCGACGACCTGCCCGTTGCCCATCAGATACAGCGCATAGGCCACGGCACTGCCGAAGACCAGCGCGCTACCGATCATCACCTCGGTGGCATCGCCGCTCAGGCGCAGATCGTGCGCCACCGCAAATGCCACGCCGAGATAACACATCACCAGCGCGACCACGGTGCGCTGCGTCAGCGCCTTGCCGAGAAAGATGGCCGAGAGAATCACTACGATGCTCGGATACGCGAACAAAATCAGCCGCTCGAGGGCCGCGGTGATGTAGCCCAGGCCGAGAAAATCCAGATAACTGGCGAGGTAATACCCCGAAAAACCCAGCAAGCCGAGCGCGCGCCAGTCACGCCAGCCCAGCGGTGCGGCGGCACGGCGGCTGCCCTGCCAGCCCATGAACAAGAAGAACGGCAAACTGAACAGCATGCGCAGCGCGAGCAAGGTTTCGGCATCGACCCCGTGACGGTAAGCCAGCTTGACCAGAATCGCCTTGAACGAGAAACCGACGGCGGCCACCACGCCGAGCACGAGGCCCATCACGGGCAGGCTGTCGGCATTGGGTGAATGAGGGCTTGGGTGCGACATGAGGGGTCCGGCGGCGGGCAAGGGGTCGATTTAGCCAGCAGATGCGGGCGATGACAACCGAGACAGCTTAGTGCTCGTGCTCGACGTCCGTATAGGCCGAGGGCACAAAGCGCGGCGTACACACGGCCAGAAACAGCAGATCCGCCGCGCCGACATTGCGAATACGCTGACGCTGCCCCGGCGCGATCACCACGGTATCGCCCGCCACCACCCTGCGTGCCGGTGCGTCGCCGACCCACACCTCGCCCTCGCCGGACTCGATCAGATAGCGCTCGACGATGCCGGCCAGCACATGCCAGCGGGTGGTGACCCCGGCCGGCACGCGCGCCCGCGCGACCGACACGGCGGGGTCATCCGCGCCGTTGTGCAGCTCGGTGATGAAACAGCCTTCTTCAAAGTAATACTCTTCCGCCACGGGCGCATCCCTCCTGAACACCGCCAGAAACGATACGCCCAAGCGGCTTACAAGGGGCGCTCGATGGTCAGGGCGCCACGGATCTGGCCCTTCGCATAGCCCGTCGCGCGGTCCTGCGGGTAGGTCCTGGCCAGCTCTGCCTTCAACTCCGGCGCAATATCGGCCGGGTCGCCATGGCAGCTCAAACAGACGTCACCGACCGGAATCGCGCGCATGTAGCGGAACATCTTCTTGCCGTCGGCCTGGGTCATCACCTCACCGACTTCGAGCGCGCCCACGGGCTCACCGGCCGCGGCGCGAACATAGAAGGACGTCAGCTGCGCGGTCTCCCAGGCGTCGGGGGCGCCGCGCTCGGGGTTGCGGGTTTTGAGGCTGACCCGCCGCATCGACCAGCCCAGCTCTTCAGCGCGCGCCTTGAGCAGCGCCGGGGCCTTTTCCTTGCACACCGGAATGGCGCCGGCCACGCCTTCGGCGGCGACGGTGTCCTGCATCATCTTGACCACCTTGGGCAGCACGGGCAGGGCTTTTTCGCGGGTGTCGAGCTTGAGCGCCTCAATGTCCTGGGCGACGGCGGCGCCGGTCATGAGCAGACCTGCAACGAGGATGAGGGGTCGCATACGCTTCTCCATTAGCCAAAACTAATATTCTAGTCCCGACCGATGATGCGCGCATGAAAAAGGCAGGCCAAATGGCCTGCCCGGGGTGTGTCACAGCGTCGCAGCCTAGCGCCGGCTGCTGCCGCCGAGGATGGAGCCGAGCACACCGCGAATGATGGCGCGGCCGACCTGGGTGCCGATACTGCGCGCCGCGCTCTTGGCGGCCGACTCGATAATGCTATCCGAACGGCTGGATTTGCCCCCACCCAACATGCCACCGAGCATGCCGCCCAGCCCGCCGAACAATCCGCCGCCCTCGTCGGCGGCCGGCGCGTTGGCCGCTGCGGGGGCGTCGGCCTCGGCTTTTTCCTGACCAAAACCGGCCTGAATTTTTTCGAAGGCCGATTCGCGGTCGAGCGCGTTTTCGTAGTGTCCGTAGAGCAGCGAGCCTCGAATGGTCTGCCCGCGCTCGGCGTCGGTCATGGGACCGAGCCGCGAGCCCGGCGCGATGACGAAACAGCGCTCGGTGATGTTGGGGCGGCCTTTTTCGTCGAGGAAGGAAATCAGCGCCTCGCCCACGCCCAGTTCGGTGATGGCCTCGGCCGCATCGAAGGCCGGGTTGGCGCGCATGGTGTCGGCGGCGGTCTTGACCGCTTTCTGGTCGCGCGGAGTAAAAGCACGCAAGGCATGCTGAACACGGTTGCCAAGCTGGCCGAGGACCGAATCGGGCACATCGAGCGGATTCTGGGTAACAAAGTAGACGCCGACGCCCTTGGAGCGGATCAGCCGCACCACCTGCTCGACCTTTTCGAGCAGGGCCTTGGGTGCGTCATTGAACAGCAGGTGGGCTTCGTCAAAGAAGAACACCAGCTTGGGCTTGTCGGGGTCGCCCACCTCGGGCAGTTGCTCGAACAGCTCGGCAAGCAGCCACAACAGGAAGGTGGAGTAGAGCTTGGGGTTGTTGTAGAGCTTGTCGGCGGCCAGCACGTTGATCACGCCACGGCCATCTGGGCCGGTCTGCATCAGATCGGCGATATCGAGCATCGGCTCGCCGAAGAACACGTCGCCGCCCTGCTCTTCAATCATCAGCAGGCCGCGCTGAATGGCGCCGATCGAGGCGGTGGAGACATTGCCGTATTGCGTCTTGATGGTTTTGGCGTTGTCGCCGACGAACTGCACCATCGCGCGCAGGTCTTTGAGGTCGAGCAGCAGCAGGCCGTTGTCGTCGGCCACCTTGAACACGATCTGCAGCACGCCACCCTGGGTATCGTTGAGATTCAGCAGCCGCGCCAGCAGGAGCGGCCCCATGTCAGACACCGTGGCGCGCACCGGATGACCGGACTCACCGAACACATCCCAGAACACGGCGGCGTTCTGCACCGGTTCGAAGGTCTCAATACCGATGGCCTTGAGCCGCTTCATCAGCTTTTCAGAGGCGGTCCCCGCCACGCCGATGCCGGACAGGTCACCTTTGACGTCGGCCAGAAACACCGGCACGCCAATGCTGGCGAAGGATTCCGCCAGACGCTGCAGGGTGACTGTCTTGCCGGTACCCGTAGCACCGGTGATCAATCCGTGGCGGTTGGCCAGGCGCGGCAGGAGGGCGACATCGCGGCCGTCGGCCTTGGCGATAAGAAGCGGTTCGGTCATGAGCGGAATCCGGGCGTGGGAATCGTCATAGTCTAGCCCAGGGCGGGGCGAGATCGCAGCCCTCGGGGCGC
>JBFIJC010000215.1:0-6564 GCA_041600915.1 Nitrogeniibacter sp. | reverse complement strand
CGCAAGACCATCGGGCTATCGTCCTGATTCAGCACTGCACTCATGATTCCCTCCTCGGTGCCGGGCGGGCTCTGCACACGCCCGGGCATTGTCACGGCCGCTCTCGGTTGTGAACGACGCACTCAATTCATGGTAGCGCGCCGATCACGAATTGACCAGACGGTAGCGTATGGATCAATCGATCGCGTCGGTCGAGCGCATGCGTTCGCGCAGCACAAATTTCTGAATCTTGCCGGTCGAGGTTTTCGGCAACTCGCTGAAGAGGATCTTCTTCGGCAACTTGTAGCTGGCCAGATGCTCGCGGCAATGCGCCACAAGCTCGGCTTCTGTGACGCTGGCGCCATCGCGCAACTCAATGAACGCCGCCGGCACTTCACCCCACTTGTCATCCGGTGCGGCCACCACGGCCACGGCCATCACGGCCGGATGTTTGTAGAGCGCGTCTTCCACTTCGATGGAGGAGATGTTTTCGCCGCCGGAGATGATGATGTCCTTTGAACGATCCTTGATCTTCACGTAGCCATCGGGCTGCAGCACGCCCAGATCGCCGCTGTGGAACCACCCACCGCTCAAGGCCTCGCGCGTCGCCTGCGGGTTCTTGAGATAGCCCTTCATGACCAGATTGCCGCGGAACATGATCTCGCCCATGGTCTCGCCATCGCGCGGCACAGGCTGCATGGTCTCGGGGTCCATCACCGTGATGCCTTCCTGCACGTGATAAGTCACGCCTTGCCGTCCATTGAGTCGCACCTGCTCCGCCAGCGGGAGGTCAGCCCATTCATCGTGCTTGGCACACACGGCGGCGGGACCGTAGGTTTCGGTCAGCCCATACACATGCGTCAGCTCGACGCCGATCTTTGCCATGCCTTCGATCACCGAGGCCGGCGGCGGCGCGGCGGCCACCAGTCCATTGAGCTTGTGATGGATGCCTTCGCGCATCGCGGCCGGCGCGTTGGCCAGCATCGAATGCACAATCGGCGCGCCGCAGTAGTGCGTCACGCCGTGCGCGCGGATGGCATCGAAAATCAAGGCCGGATCGACCCGGCGCAAACACACGTTCACGCCGGCATTGGCCGCCATGGTCCACGGAAAGCACCAGCCGTTGCAGTGAAACATCGGCAAGGTCCACAAATACACCGCATGCGGCGCCATGCCCCAGGAGACGATATTGGAGAGCGCGTTGAGATAGGCGCCACGGTGGTGGTAGACCACGCCTTTCGGATTGCCCGTGGTGCCCGAGGTGTAATTCAGCGAGATGGCATCCCACTCGTCGGGCGGCATCTCGAAGACGAAGTCCGGATCGCCTTCGGCCAGCAGCGCCTCGTAGTCGAGCGCGCCGACGCATTCGCCGGGGCCGGTGAATTCGGGGTCGTCCACATCGACCACCAGCAGATCCTGCCGGTTGGCGCGCCGCAGTGCCTCGCGCATCACCGGCGAATACTCGCGGTCGGTGAGCAGCACCCTGGCTTCGCCGTGGCCAAGGATGAAAGCCGTCACATCGGCGTCGAGCCGGGTGTTGATGGTGTTGAGCACCGCGCCAATGGCCGGGACACCAAAGTGCGCTTCGAGCATTTCGGGCGTGTTGTTGAGCACGACGGCGACGGTATCGCCGCGGCCCACACCGCGCGCCTTGAGCGCCGAGGCGAGGCGTCGGCTGCGGGTGTACATCTCGCGCCAGGTATAACGGCGCGCACCGTGAATGATGGCGAGGCGGTCCGGGTACACCGCTGCGCTGCGCACCAGAAAGCTCAGCGGTGAGAGCGGCACATAGTTGGCCTCACATCGATCGAGGCCTTCGGCGTAAGGGCTGGATGTCAGGGTCATGCGTCACTCCCACAGGTCACTGGATTGAAACGACGATCAAAGGACTCCGGCTAGCGCGAACACCGCGCCCGGAAAGAATCTGCTCCGCTCGTTGCGGGCTCAAGCGCGGCGAGCCAACGCCCCGCGTCGATCGCGAGTTGATTGACCCCGGCTCGCATCGCGATCACGCCACCGGCCGCATCGGCCGTTGGTGTCGGCACTTCGACGGCGAACGCCCTGGTGGCCATCACCGCGTCGGTACGTGGCGCCAGCAGGCTCGCACGCAACTCAATCAAACCCACGCTGGTATCGACCGTGTCAAAACGCTGGATGAACTCGTCCACGTCAACCCGCAGGCGGCAGCCCGAACCGTTAGTGGCCGGCTGCGCTTCAATCACGCGCCCGACCACAATCCGCACCATCTCCGACGGCATTCCGGCCCACCGGCTATTGGTGTAAGCACGACGCTCCAACGGATGCTGCGGCACCAGCCGGTACTGCATGGCCGACGAGGACAGCCACGAAGGCGCAACCACATCGATACCCACCAGCGGCACCGCGACGGGCACTGGCGTGTTGCCCTGCGGGCCAATGTCGTAAATGCTGAAGGATTCCGGAATGGCGCTGAAGCTGGTGCACCCGTTCAAACCGGCAAGCAACAAGGCTGCGGCCAGCAGTTTGTATCGTGTCATTCGTGCGTCTCCTGTGTGTCAGCGCGCAGCCGGAATGGCAAAGCCCTGCTCACCCGGCCCTGGCGCTTGCACGCCGCGACCGAGCAGCAACATCTGTGGCGAGGCATCGACCTCTTCGATCAGGCGGGTCAGGCGCTGCGAGGTGACCGTCAATTCCTTCATCAAGCCATTCAAACGCGGCAGCGTGCCATTGAGCAGGCCATCACCCGTGGCTACCGCAGTCTGATCAATATGCTCGCTCACATCCTGCAGCTTGAGCAGCAGCCCGCGCAACTCAACCAGGGTCGGCCCGGCCTGTTCTGAGGCGCTCGACAGGTTGGCGAGACTGCGCGTCAGGTGCTGCCGATTCTCCGGCGTGAGGAAACGGCGCGCCTCGGCCAGCACCTCGGGTGCGGTGGCAAAGGTCTCGTCCATGCCCTTCACCGCCGACTCAAGGCGGGCCATGGTCGCTTCCACCCGCGCCACCGATTTGTCGTCAAACACGCGCTCGACTTGCGCTGCGATCCTGCGGAACTGATCAAGCGCCTGCACAGCCACCGTCGACAACTCATCAAGCAAACCGGATGACATCGCGATGCGCGGCGGCTGACCGCCCTCGCCCACCAGCGGTGTCGGGTCCGTGCCCATGTCGTCAAGCTGGATATAGGCCAGCCCGGTCACGCCCTGATAGCCCAGCGAGGCCTTGGTGCCCCGGGTCACCGGCAGGTCGGTTCGCAGACTGACCCGCACCAGAATGTTTTGCGGATCGGCCTGGTCAATGGAGATGGACTCCACCCGTCCCGCCGAGATACCGCGGTAACGCACCGCCGCCTGCAGATTGAGGCCGGTGATACTGCCTCGACTGACCAGCACCAGCTCCCGCGTGGCCTCGCGCTCTCCGGAGAACCACCACACGCCCGAGACCGTCGCGGCACCCAGCAGCAGCACGAACAGGCCGGCCAGAATGGCATGCGCCCGATTTTCCATGTTTAAGCTCCCTGCGCCCGAGCCAGCGCACGTGAACTGCGCTCGCTAAGGAAAAATTCCTGAATGAAAGGATGGTCGATCTGCATCACCGCTTCCAGCGAATCAAAAGCCAGAATGCGGCGCTCGGCCAGCACCGCGACTTTTGAGGACAAAGCCGCCAGCGTGTCCAGGTCGTGCGTCACCAGCACCACCGTCAAGCCCAACTGCTGCTGCAGATCTCGGATCAGCGCCACGAATGACGCACTGCGCGTCGGATCGAGGCCGGCTGTCGGCTCATCGAGCAGCAGCAACTCGGGCTCCAACGCCAGCGCACGGGCCAGCGCAACGCGTTTGATCATGCCCCCCGACAGCTCAGCCGGCATCAGCGCCGCGTGGCTGGGCATCAGTTCGACCATGGTCAGTTTGAGCGCCACGAGCTCGCGGATTTCGGCCTCGGTTGCGATGCCCGCCTCGCGCAGCGGAAACGCAATGTTCTCGTAGACCGTAAAGGCGGAGAACAGCGCGCCGCCCTGAAAACACATGGCAAAGCGCCGGCGACGGCGGCGCTGCTCCGCGCGGCTGCCCGCAAACAAGGGCTCATCAAAGACCCGCACCTCGCCTTCGGTCGGCGTCAACAAACCCACCATTTGCCGCAGCAGCGTCGTCTTGCCGCTGCCTGACCCCCCCACCAGCGACACCACCTCGCCCGGCGGGATATCGAGGTCCACACCCTTGTGCACCCAGTTGCTACCGAAGCGGGTACTCAGGCCGCGCAGGCTCAACACCGGGGCGCTCACAGCGGCACCCCGATCGAGCGTGTGGCGATGGCAAACACTGCATCCACCAGAATCACCAGCGTGATCGAGGTCACCACCGAGGCGGTGGTGTTGGCGCTCAGACTCTCGGTATTGGGTTTGACCCGCAGGCCAAAGTGGCAGGCCACCAGGGCAATCAACACCCCAAAGACCGCCCCTTTGCCCAACGCGATAAACAGGTTCGCGACCGGCACCACCTTGGGCAGCGTTTCAAGAAAGAAGCCGTAGCTCAGCCCCAGTTGCAGTTCAGCCGACACCATGCCGCCAATCAGCGCCACGGCCGAGGTCCACAACACCAGCAAGGGCATGGCCACCGACAGCGCCATGACCTTGGGCAGCACCAGCCGGATGTAATTGGAAATGCCCATGACGGTCAGCGCATCGACCTCTTCGGTCACACGCATCACGCCAAGCTGCGCCGTCATGGCCGAGCCTGAACGCCCGGCCACCAGCACCGAGACCAGCACCGGCCCCAGCTCGCGAATGATGCCCAAGCCCAGAATATTGACGATGAAGATGTCCGCGCCAAAGGCCTTCAGCTGCAAAGCGGATAAGTAAGACAGCACCACGCCGATCAGAAAACCCACCAGCGCACTCACCGGCATGGCCTTGACGCCCACCTTGTACAGGTTGGCCGAAAACTCTTTGAGTGGCCAATTGCGCGGCTGCCCCAGCAAATGCAGGCAATCGAGCGCCAGGCGGCCGATCAGCGCGAGGAAATCCCCCAGGTGCGAAAACAGCCCCAGCACCGCAGCGCCAAGGCCGGCCAACAGATCGGTGAACACAAAACGGGGCGGGTGCGGCACCGGCGCCTCATCCATCGCCACAAAGCGCTCAAACTGCGTCGCGTACTCATCGGGCAGCACCGTGCCGGCGGGAACGCACCCACCCCAGGCGCGCCACAGCAGCAAGGCACCGAAACTGTCGAGGCGGGTCAGCGCGGACAAGTCCCAGCGCGTGGCCTTGGCCGCTGCCAGCTCCTTGCGCAGGCGAGTGGCGTGTGGCCCCAGCGCCAGCAAGGTCCAGTCACCGGCCGGCGTCAGGCACCCCTCAGTGAAACGGAGTTCCGGCGTGCGCGTCGCGTCGGCCATGGGGGCGATCAAACCGTCAAGGCAAAACCGGACCGCGTCGAGACCGACAGCGGATGCCCCAGGGCAGACCACTGCGCGACTTCATCGGCCAGTGTGGCGGCTGTGAGCGGCAAGGCATCCAGCCAGGCCTTGTCGGCCACCAGCGCAAAGCCGCTGCCCTTTCGCTCGATACCGACGGGCGGACGCCCGCGATTGTCCCGCGATCGATGAAAGACCACCGCCAGACGCAAGCACGCGATCAGCAACCAGTCGCTGCTGGCCGGATCGAGACTCGCAATGCGCGAGAGCTTGCCACGATGGGCAAGAACGAGCCGCGCCAGGCGGCCCTGATCCATGCGTGAAAAGCCCGGCATGTCGGCATTGCCGAGAATATAGGCACTGTGCTTGTGGTAGCTCGAATGGGCCACCGAAATGCCGATCTCGTGCAGCAAGGCAGCCCACTTGAGATACCGCAGATCGAGATTGCCCTCTTCCAAGGCCAGCGGATCGAGTTGGGAGAACAGATAACTCGCGGTGTTGGCCACGCGATCCGCCTGCGGACGACCCACCTGGTAGCGGGTCGCAAAAGCCTCGACGGTCGCATCGCGCAAGTCGTGATGGTGGTAACGCCCCAACAGGTCGTAGAGCACGCCGAGACGCAGTGCGCCTTCGGAAAACACCATCTCTTTGAGGTTGAATGCTTTCAGGACGGCAATCATGATGGCCAGCCCCCCCGGCAGCACCGGCAAACGATCGGGTTTGATGCCGGCCAGCGACAGTGCATCGAGCCGCCCGGCCTTGATCAGCGCCGTACGGAGCTTCTCCAGCCCCGACAGCGTAATCCGTCCATCGGTATAGCCATTGTTGCGCAAGATATCGCTGAGTGATTTGGCGGTTCCGCTGGAGCCAACGGCGAGCTCCCAGCCGACTTCGGCAAAGCGCAGCACAATGGTCTGCAATTCGCGCTGGGCGGCCAGATCGGCGTCCTGAAAACCGCGCCGGTCCAGCTTGCCATCAGGAAAGTAGCGCAGGCTGAAGCTCACGCAGCCCATATACAGGGACTCGAGCTCAAGCGGCTCGAAGGCGCGGCCAATGACGAACTCGGTGGAGCCGCCACCAATATCGACCACAAGCTGCTGACGCTGCGGGTCAGCCAGGGAGTGCGCTACGCCGATATAGATCAGGCGGGCCTCTTCACGGCCGGCGATGACCTCGATCGGAAAACCCAGCGCCGCCTCG
>JBFIJC010000214.1:0-6583 GCA_041600915.1 Nitrogeniibacter sp. | reverse complement strand
CTGGATGTCGTCGATCATCAGCACGTCGAGCGAGCGGTAGTAGCGCTTGAAGACGTCGAAGCTCTTCTGCTGATAGGCGCGCACCACGTCGGCGTAGTAGTCCTCGGCGTGCACATAGCGAATGATCGACTTGGGGTTGCGTCGGAACACTTCGTTGCCGAGCGCATGAATCAAGTGCGTTTTACCCAGACCCACGCCGCCATACACAAACAGCGGGTTATACGACACGCCCGGGTTGTCGGCGACCTGCATGGCCGCCGCACGGGCCAGATCGTTGGCGCGACCTGTGACCAGGGTGTCGAAGGTGAAATCCGGATTCAGCCGGGTTTTGTCGTAGGCGCTGGTTGCCGCGGTTGGTGCGCGTCGCGGAGACTCCGCCTTGGGCGTCTCGGCCACCGGCGTCACCACGGGCGTGTTGGTCGGCGCGGGGGAGGGCGATGCCTTCGCAGCGGCAGCGCTTACCGGCCGACGCACGGCTTCGCCATTGACCGGCAAGCTCAGCGCAACCTCGGTCGGCGCGCCAAAAAACTCTTCGCCCAGTTCGCCAATGCGGCGCACATAGCGCTCTCGCACCCACTGCAGCACAAAGCGATTGGGCGCCACAAGGTGAACAGCCGGCGCAGCCGAATCCGTCCCCGCGCCGTCATCGGCGCGCAGGGCCTTGATCCAGGTGGTGAATTGCTGAGGCGGCAACTCGCCCTGAAGGCGGGTCAAACAGAAGGTCCAGAAGTCTTGCGTCACGTGCTTTGGCGGGTCACATCGAGTAGGAACATGGTCCGTGCACAACCGGATACACCGGAAAGCCACGGCCGTTCTCTGTTTTTCGGAAATGCCGCCGCCAGTTTCTGACGAACCGGTTGCGAGGGAGGCTCGGCGGGCAAAGAACGATTCTACCCCGCCACGGCAGACTTATCCACAAGCCCTTCCAAAAAGAATCGTTGACAAAACAAGGCGATTAGGTTGAAATTCTCCGTTTGACTTAACACTTGGCTAGTCAACATGAAACGTACCTACCAACCCTCCGTTATCAAGCGCAAGCGCACCCATGGCTTTCTCGTTCGTATGCGCACCCGCGGTGGTCGCGCCGTGATCCGTGCCCGTCGGGCCAAAGGTCGTCACCGCCTCGCCGTCTAAGGTGGGCGACCGGTCGCCGAATGCCGATCAGGCCGATCTACATTTCTGCGACGCTTACCGATTGCGAAAAACGGATGAGTATTCATCCGTTTTTGCATTTAAGCGCGCAATAAAAGGTCGCTATCTGATAGTGCATTTCCGCCCCAACGGCGGAGATACTGCCCGCCTTGGCGTGGTGGTGGCCAAAAAACTCGCACGGCGCGCGGTCGAACGAAACCGCATCAAACGCGTCGTCCGCGAGGGTTTTCGCCTGCAACGTGGCACACTACCGGCGCTGGACATGATCGTTCGGCTACACCGGCCACTGACAGACACCACGCGCAGCAGTGTGCACGAGGATCTGTGTGGTCTGCTGAGGCGACTACCGGGATGAAATCACTTTTGCTGGCCCTGCTCAAGGTCTATCGCTACGCGATCAGTCCCATGCTGGGCAGCAATTGCCGGTTCGTTCCCAGTTGCTCGGAATACGCGGTCGAAGCCATCAACCGTTACGGCGCTCTGCGCGGTAGCTGGCTGGCGACCAAGCGGGTATCACGCTGTCACCCCTGGTGCGACGGCGGTCACGACCCTGTTCCCTAACCTGCTAACTACGGTCTCGTTTCGATGGACAATCGTCGCCTCATCCTGCTCACGATCTTCGCCTTCTCCATCTTCATGTTGTGGGACGGTTGGGGAAAGTACACCAACCCGCCGGTCGCCCAGGTCGCCAGCGGCCAAGCCGCCGGAAGCACCGCCACCGACGCCAGCATCCCGACAGCGCGCACGCAACTCAGCGCCGACGGCAGTGTGCCGGTCGATACGGTCAGCAGCAGCGCAGCAGCACCCGTACTCACCGTACGCACCGACTCCGTGGTGGCCACCATCTCGGCTGACGGTGGCGATATCGTTCGCCTCGAGCTGACCCGCCACAAGGCCACCACCGACAAGACCAAGAACTACGTCCTGCTCGACAACGGCACGCGGCACATCTATGCCGCCCAGTCCGGCCTGACCGGCCCGGGCCTGCCCAATCACAAGACCCGCTTCACCCTGCCCGAAGGCGAGCAGGTCATGGCCGCCGACGCCAAGACCCTGACCGTGCGCCTCGACGCGCCGACCGAAAACGGAGTGAGCGTCAGCAAGCTGCTGACCTTCCACCGCGACAGCTACGTCATCGACGTCGCTTACGAGATCCGCAACGGCAGCGACGCACCGGTGCGCACCGACGCCTACTTCCAGTTCCAGCGCGATGGTGAAGCCGCCGAAACCACTGAAGCCATGGGCGTGAGCACCTTCACCGGCCCGGCCTTCTACACCGACGCGCTCAAGTTCGAGAAAGTCAGCTTCGAAGACATCGCCGACGGCAGCGCCAAGTTCGCCAAGAAGGACGACAACGGTTGGGTCGCCATGATCCAGCACTACTTCGTCAGCGCCTTCCTGCCCGAGCAAGGCGTACAGCGCGAGTACTTCGCACGCAAGATCAACGACCGCTTTTACACCGCCGGCACCATCCTGCCGGTCGATGAGATCGCCCCTGGCGCAACCGCCACGGTGAGCACACGCCTTTACTCAGGCCCGCAAGAACAGGCTCACCTCGAGGCGATCGCCCCGGGTCTTGACCTGGTGGTCGACTACGGCTGGCTGACCGTCATCGCCGCGCCGCTGTTCTGGGTGCTGCAGTGGTTCCACAACCTCACCGGCAACTGGGGCTGGGCCATCATCCTGGTCACCATCTGCCTGAAGCTGATCTTCTTCCCGCTCTCCGCCGCCTCCTACAAGTCGATGGCCAAGATGCGCACCCTGGGTCCCCGCCTGCAGCGGCTCAAGGAGCAGCATGGCGACGACAAGGCGCGCATGCAGAAAGAGATGATGGAAATCTACAAGCGCGAGAAGATCAATCCGCTTGGCGGCTGCCTGCCGATCGTGGTCCAGATCCCCGTGTTCATCGCGCTCTACTGGGTGCTGCTCGGTAGCGTCGAGATGCGCCAGGCACCGTGGCTGGGCTGGATCACCGACCTGTCGATCAAGGATCCCTACTTCATCCTGCCGATCATCATGGGTGCCACCATGCTGATCCAGATGCGCCTGAACCCGACGCCGCCGGACCCCATGCAAGCCAAGGTCATGATGGCCATGCCCATCGTGTTCACCTTCATGTTCCTGTTCTTCCCGTCCGGCCTGGTGCTGTACTGGGTGGTCAACAACACCCTGTCGATCGCCCAGCAATGGCAGATCACCAAGATGATCGAAAGTGGGCAGAAGACCTGACATCATCACTGCTGTCGCCACTGCGCCCGGGCGCGGTGGCGTCGGCATTGTTCGCATCTCCGGCCCCGAGCTCAGCGCGCTGGCCGCGACACTCGGCAACGGCAAACCGCCTCCGCCACGCCAAGCCCACTTCTGCGGTTTTCACGATAGCGACGGTCGCCTGATCGACGAGGGCTTGCTGCTCTACTTCCCCGCGCCGCACTCCTTCACCGGCGAAGACGTCATCGAGATGCAAGGCCATGGCGGCCCGGTCGTCATGCAGCTTCTGGTGGAGCGAGCGCTTTCACTCGGCGCGCGCCTTGCCGAGCCCGGTGAGTTCACCCAGCGCGCCTTCCTCAACAACAAGCTGGACCTGGCGCAAGCCGAGGCCGTCGCCGACCTTATCGAAGCCTCGACCGTCGCCGCCGCACGATCGGCGGTGCGTTCGCTCAGTGGCGCGTTCTCGGATGCGATCGGTGGCGTGCGCGACCAGTTGATCGACCTGCGCATGCTGGTCGAAGCCACGCTCGACTTCCCCGAAGAAGAAATCGATTTCCTCGCCGCGGCACGCGCCGTCGAACGCATGGAGGCAATCGCCGCCGCCCTGCGCGATATCCTTGATCGCGCAGAACAAGGGGCGCTGCTGCGACAAGGCCTGCACGTGGTGCTGGTAGGCCAGCCCAATGTCGGCAAATCCAGCCTCTTGAATCAGCTCGCGGGCCACGAGCGTGCAATCGTCACCGACATTGCAGGTACCACGCGAGACGCACTGAAAGAGACGATTCAGCTCGCCGGCATTCCGCTGCACATTATCGACACCGCCGGTTTGCGCGACACTGGTGACACCGTCGAGCGCATCGGTATCGAGCGGACATGGAAAGAGATTGATGATGCCGACGTCATTGTCCGCATCGTCGACTCCCGCCATGGCATCACGCCGGAAGACGAGGCAATCGATGCCCGCCTCCCCGCCGGCGTACCGCGCATTACCGTCGAAAACAAGTGCGACCTCGCGCAACTCGACACGCAACTCGCGGAAGCTGAGGGCAACACCCGAATTCGTCTTTCCGCCAAAACCGGTGCCGGCATCGCGCTTCTGCGTTCGCATCTGCTCAAACTGGCGGGCTGGCATCCGCACGGCGAAGATGTGTTTTTCGCACGAAAGCGACACCTCGGCGCACTCACCCTCGCGCTCACACATGTCGATGAAGCCTTACAGCAAACCCATGCCCTCGAGCTCATGGCTGAAGAGTTGCGCCAGAGTCATGACGCGCTTGGCGAAATCACAGGCGAATTCACCCCCGATGATTTGCTCGGCGAAATCTTCTCGCGCTTCTGCATCGGCAAATAGCACTCCGTCGGCGCCCTGCTGTTCCACGTGAAACACTCCATCTGATATGACAGACGCCCTCTGGCTGCTCCTTGGTGCCGGCGCCTTTTTTGCCGGCTTCGTCGACGCGGTTGTGGGCGGCGGCGGTCTTATCCAGATTCCGTTGCTGTTTTCAAGCATGCCTCAGCATGCCCCCGCCACTCTCTTTGGCACAAACAAGATTGCCAGTATTGTTGGCACGGCCAGCGCCGCCGTTCAGTACGCCAGGCGCGTCCGCATCGACTTCCGCATCGTGCTGCCTGGCGCTGCCGCTGCACTCGCCGGCGCGTGGTTCGGCGCCAAATCGGTGGCACTCCTCGACCCAAGCCTGGTTCGGCCGCTCGTACTCTCGCTGCTCATTGCGGTTGCGATCTACACCTATCTCAGACCGAACTTTGGTACGGATGCAGGCCCCGCTCTCCCACTCGGCACAACGCAAGTTCGCATCGCAATCATTGGCGCAACAATCGGTTTTTACGACGGATTCTTCGGCCCCGGCACAGGAAGCTTCTTCATCTTCCTGTTTATCCGCGCGCTTCATATGGATTTTTTGCAGGCATCAGCGTCCGCCAAGATCCTGAATTTTTCAACCAATCTCGCCGCGATCAGCTTCTTTGCCGGCACCGGCGCCATCCTGTGGAAAGTCGGCCTGATGATGGCGGCCTGCAATCTCGCCGGCGCCATCGCGGGAAGCAACATGGCACTCAAGCATGGCACCCGCTTCGTTCGCCGTTTCTTCCTGCTGGTCGTCAGCGCCCTGATCGCAAAGATGGCCTGGGACATGGTCCGCTAACTGACATCGGCCGGGCACACTGTTCGCCCAAATGCTGCCCGTGTTCCACGTGAAACGATGCCGGGCCGAGCGGCTTCAAGATGTTAAAATCACAGGCTTTTCCATTACATCGGATGGGGACGCCATGCAAGGCCTTCATCTCATTGCCGATCTTTACCACTGTGACTGCGACCCCGCCGTCCTCCTCGATCGGAATGTACTCGAAACGCGCTGCGTCGATTTCTGCAAAGACGCTGGCCTCACACCTCTGGGCGCCTATTTCTACCAGTTCACACACGATGACGGCGAGAAAGCCGGCGTGACCGGCACCGTGGTTCTCGCCGAATCACACGTCGCCATTCACACCTGGCCCGAGACGCACGCTGTCACGCTGGATGTCTATGTGTGCAATTTTTCGCGTGACAATAGCGACCGCGCCCGAAGCGTCTACAAGCATCTGATCGACCTCTTGCAGCCGGGCGAAGCAATCGAGAAAGATGTCATGCGGGGCGAACTGCCCGTTGCCGTCTGAGCCGGGAATCAAACTGCGATGTCATCTGACGACGAACGCCTCATCGAAGCACTCAACGAAAATGCCGGCCACTACCTCACGAAGGGCCGCTTGATCGAGGCTGGCGATACACCGTTTCAATCCTACGAAGTCTGGGACACACCCCAATTTGGCCGGCTGTTTCGGCTCGACGGCTACTTCATGACCTCAGAAGGCGACGAGTTCTTCTACCACGAGAACCTCATCCACGTCCCCGCTCTGACCCAGACCGATCCGCGTCGCGCACTGATCATCGGCGGCGGTGATGGCGGATCGGCTGACGAACTCTTCAAGCACCCGACCATGGAGAAGGTGACGCTCGTCGAACTCGATGAAAAAGTCGTCGAGATTGCACGGCGCCACCTGCCCAAGGTGCACAACGGCGCCCTCGATGACCCACGACTCGACCTTCAGATTGCCGATGGTCTGAACTATGTGCGCGTCACCGCACCGGCGGCGAATGAGCGTTTTGATCTGATCGTGCTCGACCTGACCGACCCCATCGGCCCCGCCGAAGCGCTCTATACCGAGG
>JBFIJC010000213.1:0-6632 GCA_041600915.1 Nitrogeniibacter sp. | reverse complement strand
GCTGAGCAGGCGGGTGGCGCGATCGCGGCGCGGGGTGAATTCGAACAGCTCGGGCGTGTCGTCGATGAAGCGGGTGATGCACTCGCCCGAGATGAACTGCGGGTGGGCGATCACGTTCTCGAGGAAGGCGAGGTTGGTGGTGACCCCGCGGATGCGGAACTCACGCAGCGCACGGTCCATGCGGCTGGCCGCTTCGATGGCGGTGTTGCCCCAGGCGGTGACCTTGACCAGCAGCGAGTCGTAATACGGCGTGATGACCGCACCGGCGTAAGCGGTGCCGCCGTCGAGGCGCACGCCCATGCCCGAGGCGCTGCGGTAGGCCGTGAGCTTGCCGTAGTCGGGCGCGAAGCCGTTTTCCGGGTCTTCGGTGGTGACGCGGCATTGCAGGGCGTGGCCGTTGAGGCGGATCTTGTCCTGCGTCGGGATGCTGCTGCCTTCGTCGCCGATACGCACGCCTTCGGTGACGCGGATCTGCGCCTTGACGATGTCGATGCCGGTGACTTGCTCGGTGACCGTGTGCTCGACCTGAATGCGCGGGTTCACCTCAATGAAGTAATAGGCGCCGGTGTCGGCGTCCATCAGGAACTCGACCGTGCCTGCGTGGCTATAGCCCACTTCCTTGGCCAGACGCAGCGCGGCGGCGCACAGCTCGGTACGGGTTTTTTCGTCGAGGTAGGGCGCCGGGGCGCGCTCGACCACCTTCTGGTTGCGTCGCTGCACCGAGCAATCGCGCTCGAACAGGTGGATGAGGTTGCCGTGGGTGTCGCCCAGCACCTGCACTTCGACATGGCGGGCGCGGCGCACCAGCTTTTCGAGATAGACCTCGTCGTTACCGAAGGCGCTGCCGGCTTCGCGGCGGGCCACTTCCATGGCCGGGCCGAGATCGGCTTCGGTCTCGACCACGCGCATGCCGCGGCCGCCGCCGCCCCAGCTGGCCTTGAGCATCATCGGGTAGCCGACTTTTGCGGCGGCCACTTTGGCTTCGGCGAGGTCATAGGGCAGCGCATCGGTGGCGGGCACCACCGGCACGCCGGCGCTTTCGGCCAGATGCCGTGCGGTGACCTTGTTGCCGAGGCGGCGCATGGCGTCGGGGCTGGGGCCGATGAAGCGGATGCCGGCCTTGGCGCAGGCGTCGGCGAAGTCCGGGTTCTCGGAGAGCAGGCCGTAACCGGGGTGAATCGCGTCCACATGCGCCTCTTTAGCCACGCGGATGATGTCGTCGATGTCGAGGTAGGCCGCGATCGGGCCCTTGCCTTCGCCCACCAGATAGGCTTCGTCCGCCTTGAAGCGGTGCAGCGAGAGGCGGTCTTCCTTGGAGTAGATCGCCACGGTGCGGATGTTCATCTCGCTGGCAGCGCGGAACACGCGAATGGCGATCTCGGATCGGTTGGCGACGAGGATGCTCTTGATCGGATTCATGGGGTTGCGTCCTGATTAAGCGGTTGAAGCCGGGCGGCCGCGCTTCTGCTGAGTGCGTATTGCAGTAGATCGCAGATGTAGCTGTTAAATGCCCGCAGTTTTGGCGTAATTTGACGTCAATAGCGGCCGATATTGTCGTCATGATCGGGTTTTGCGCCGGCTTTGCCTAGTCGGGTGAACCCCACAATGGTGCGCCGCAATGAGGTGAGAAAGCGCGGTGGTCGCGGTATGCTTTCAGGCCCGAACCGCAGTGAGCAAAAGATTGTGCAGGCCTTGTTGAATGAAGATCAGTGGTTGCCGCGGCTGGCAATCACGCTCGTGCTGGTGTTGCTGTTTGTGATTGGCCGCCGCGTGGCGACCAAGCTCATTCGTGGCGACGCCGATGTGCTCGACGCTTCGCGCCGGCGCCGGGTGTTTTACGCGCGCAGTGCCTTCAACCTCGGCCTGGCCGTGGCCATGCTGCTGCTCTGGCTGGGGCATTTGCAAAACATCATGCTTTCCCTGACCGCGGTCATCGTCGCGGTGGTGCTGGCGACCAAGGAAATCATCATGTGCGTGAGCGGCTTCATGCTGCGCACCGGCACGGGCCTGTATTCGGTGGGGGACTGGATCGAGGTCAATGGCGTGCGCGGCGAGGTCAGCGACTACAACGTACTGACAACCACCTTGCTCGAACTCGCGCCACCCAAGCGCGGGCACGGGTACACGGGCAACCTCATCGTCATCCCGAACAGCCTGTTTCTGACCCATTCGGTGCGCAATGAGCGGCTCGGCCGCCACTACGTGCTGCACCCCTTTGTCGTGACCGTGGAGCCCGGCCTGAATGTGGGCGAGGCCTTGGCATGGTGGACGGCGCAGGCGAGCGCGGCTTGCGCGGACTTTGCCGAGGAAGCCGAGCGGGTGAGCGTGGCGGTGGATCGCGCCTTGTCGGCGGATGTGCAGGGCCCGGTGCCGCTGGTGCATGTGGGCACCTCCGATGCGGGCAAGGTCAATTTCCAGATTCAGCTGTTTTGCCCTGCCGCGCGTGCCCATGCGCTTGAGGTCGCACTCACCAGCGACTTCCTGAGCGCGGTGGCGGCCGGGCAGTTCAGCCCGGCATTGCCTCAAACAAACGCGCGCTGATTACTCGCACTGCGCGACGCAGGGGGCGTCGGTCGGGCAGGCGTTATCGGCGGGCACGGTGCAGGTCTTGCGCGAGCGCTGCACCAGATAGGTGCCATTGGAATACTCGCAACGCAGCATCGTGAGGCCTTTCTTCTGGCTAACGCTGATGCTTACCGGCTTGGCCTTGGCCATGTCGTCCTTCGGCATGTCGCAGGACAGGTAGTTGGCAAACTCGCCTTCGGCCGATTCCCACAGCGCCACGTCCTTCAGCTTGCGATAGTTCTCGAAGCTCTCGCAGGTGGTGTCCAGCGGGCTGTAGAGCCGCGCGTTGCTGCCGCAGTAACCGTCAAAGGTGTACTGCAGCTCTTCCGTCGTCGGGCAGGCATTGACTTGCTTCACGGTGGCCGCGTCCGGACAGGCCACCGGCTCGGCAATGGCGCTCAAGGGAATGGCAAGGGCGAGGGCAGCGAACAGCAAACGCATGAAAATCTCCGAGTCGGTGAAAAACAGAGCGCAGTGTGCCAACGCGTTGGTGGCCACGCTCTGATCCAGCGCAGGAAAATCGCGTTCTATGTTGCCGGCGGCGTGCGCACTTCGCGTTGCAGCCAGCGCACGAAGTCGCGAATCCACGCCTGATTGGCCGCCGCCGGCGGCAGCACGGCATAAAAACCCAGTCCCGGCACGGTCACATCGAAAGGCGCCACCAGCGTCCCCGACGCCAGATAACTGCGCGCCAGCAGCCCCACGCTCAGCGCCACGCCGCTGCCGGCCGCGGCGGCTTCGAGCATCATCATCGCGTCATCGAACTCCGGCCCGCTCTCCGGCGCCGGCCAGTCCAGCCCCGCCGCCGCAAACCACGGCTGCCAGGGCAGTAGCGGATGGCGCAGCAAGCGGGCGTGGGCGAGGTCGGCCGGGGTGTTCAGCGTGGCCGCCAGTGCCGGCGTACACAGCGGCGCTACGGTCTCGTCGCTCAGCTTGAAAGCCGTCAGCCCCGGCCATGGCGGCCGGCCGTAACGCAGGCCGATGTCGGCCGTACCGTCGAGCATCGGGTCCAGCCGGGTGGACGATGACAGCGCAAACTCCAGCGCCGGATGCGTCTGCTGATAGCCCGCCAGTCGCCCCACCAGCCACTTCGCCCCGAAGGCCGGCGCCACGCTGATGCGCAAGGTGTGGCCCGCCTGCCGACGCACCTGCCGTGACGCCGTCTCGATCCGCTCCAGCGCCGGCCGGATCTGGGCCAGATACGCCTCGCCCGCCGCCGTCAGCTCAACGCGGCGGTTGATCCGCAAGAACAGCGCCTGCCCCAACCAGTCTTCCAGTGTCTTGATGCGATGGCTCACCGCCGACGGCGTGATGCACAGCGCCTCACCCGCGCGCAGAAAGCTGCCGTGGCGGGCGGCGGCTTCGAAGGCGATCAGGGTGTGGAGCGGGGGGAGGGTGAGCATGGTGGCTGAAAAAAACGCGAGTGCTGCCATCTTAGCGCCACCTGCTGTGTCGAGAGCGTAGTTGGTGGCTTCCAAATGAGTCGCGGCCAAGACCAGGCATCTGTGCTCCGGCGAGTGGGCGGCTTGCGCGAGTGAAGCTGTGCTTGCTGTGAAAAAGACGCGTTTGTCCTCATCTCGCACTCGGGTCATGATGTGGCCATCCCGACTCACGAGGACTGCCCGATGAGCACCCCTGCCATGCAACTGGCACAACTCAATGTCGCCCGCCTGATCGCGCCCATCGATTCGCCGCAACTGGCGGATTTCGTGGCCCGGCTCGACGAGATCAACGCGCTGGCCGAAAGCAGCCCCGGCTTCGTGTGGCGCTTCGAGGGCGATGCGCGCGATGGCAGCACCTCGGCCCCTGACGATGCCGAGATGATCATCAATCTGTCGGTGTGGGCGAGCAGCGAGGCGCTGTTTGACTATGTGTATCGCTCCGCGCACAAGTCGGTGATGACGCGCCGTCGCGAGTGGTTTTCCAAGGCGGCCGAGATGCACATGGTGTTGTGGTGGGTGCCGGCCGGGCATCAGCCCGACATGGCTGAAGCCTTTGCGCGGCTGGCTGATATCCAGGCCAATGGGCCGACGCCCGCCGCGTTCAGTTTCCGCGAGGCTTTTGACGCCACGGGTCAGCCGCTCGGGCGAGGGGTGCTGACAGCGGCTGACTGAACCGTCAGGGCTGGCCCGGTCAGCTCCGGCCGGATTGTCTCTTTGATAATCGCCGCAAGGCGCGCAGGGTAAGCTTTTGATCGACCGCCGCCTGTCGCGGCCGCGAGAGCTCCATGCACGATTCTTTCGATTTTCTGGCCGATGACCACGCCCAGACCGATGCCTTGCTGCGCGAAGTGTGCGCCCAGGCCAGCCAGATTTTGGCCAATCTGCCGACGCAGCCTGTGGCCGGTGGATCGCCGCCCGCTGCGCCGATGATGCACGCTGGCGGTGCCCGTGCCGCGCTGAAAGAGTTTCTGACCCGCTTTTCGCCCGGCCTCGCCGCCAGCGCCGGGCCGCGCTACTTCGGTTTCGTCACCGGCGGGGCCACGCCCGCCGCGCTGGTGGGCGACTGGCTGGCCAGCGTCATCGACCAGAATGCCACCGGCTCGGCGGACTCCAACGCCGGCGCGCTGGAACTCGAAACCATCGCGCTGTTTCGCGACATGCTCGGCCTGCCGCCCGCGTTCAATGGTGCGTTCGTGTCGGGCGCGACCATGGCGAACTTTGTCGGCTTGGCGGCAGGGCGGCAGTGGCTGGGCGCGCAGGCCGGCGTGGATGTGGCCGAGGCGGGCGTGGCTGCGCTCGGCGCCGTGCGGGTGCTGAGCGCGGGGGCGCATTCAAGCACTGTCAAAAGTCTGGCCATGCTCGGGCTGGGGCGGCAGAGCCTGCATCGGGTCGCGAGCTTGCCGGGGCGCGAGGCCGTTGATGTGGCCGCGCTCGCCGACGCGCTGGCCGCTGCGCCAGGGCCGTGCATTGTGGTGGCCAACGCGGGCACGGTGAATACCTGCGACTTCGATGATTTGAACGCTATCGCCGCGCTCAAAGACCGCTTCGATTTCTGGCTGCATGCAGACGCGGCCTTCGCCGGCATTGCCGCGGCGAGCGCGCGCTACCGGCCACGTCTGGCGGGCTGGGAGGCGGCGGATTCGATTACCGTCGATTGTCACAAGTGGCTCAACGTGCCTTACGACTCAGCGGTCGCGCTGACACGGCATATTCCGCTGCAGGCCGAGGTGTTCCGCAATCACGCGGCCTATCTGCGTGGCGAGGTCGAGCCCGGCAACTTCCTGCAACTGACCCCCGAAAACTCGCGCCGCCTGCGCGCGCTGCCGGCCTGGCTCACGCTGCGCGCCTACGGGCAGGCGGGCTACGCCGGCATCGTCGAGCGCAACTGCGATCAGGCCCGCTGGCTGGGCGAGCGCATCGCCGCCGAACCGCGTTTGACGCTGCTGGCGCCGGTGACGCTGAACGGCTTTTGCTTTGCGCCGGTGGAGGGCGATGCGGGCGCGCTGCTGGCGCGTATCAACGCCACCGGCGAGGTGTTCATGACGCCGACGGTACTGTTCGGACAGAGCGCGATCCGTGGCGCGATCAGCCATTGGGCGACCATGCAGGCAGATATGGAGCGGGTGTGGGCGGCGATTCAGTCGGCCTTGCCGGGTTAAACCGTTTCGGCGCACGATCAAGGCCCATCGACGCGGAGCGCCATCATGCTACTCACCCATCTTGGTCACACACCTACCATCGACCCCGAGGCCTGGGTGGCGCCGACCGCCACGGTCTGCGGCAATGTGCACATCGGCCCCGGCTGCTGTGTGATGCATGGCGCGCAGATCATCGCCGAGGGCAGCCGCATCGATCTCGGCGAGTGCGTGATCGTGCTTGAGAACGCGGTGCTGCGCAGCACGGCAGACCACGCGCTGCGAATTGGCAAGCACTGCCTTGTTGGGCCGGGCGCGCATGTGGTCGGCTGCACGGTGGAGGATGATGTGTTCATCGCCACCGGCGCGTCGGTGTTTCACGGCGCGCACATCGGGCAGGGTTGCGAGCTGCGCATCAACGCCGTGGTGCATTTGCGCACCACGCTGCCGCCGGGTGAGACGGTGCCGATTGGCTGGGTGGCGGTGGGCG
>JBFIJC010000212.1:0-6695 GCA_041600915.1 Nitrogeniibacter sp. | reverse complement strand
GCTTTATCACGCTGGCCGATGAAACCGGTCTGATTGTTGATATTGGCGCCTGGGTGCTCAACGAGGCGTGCCGTTGCTGCCGTGGCTGGCATGTGGCGGGCTATACCGAAATGAAAGTGTCGGTTAACGTTTCGGCAGTTCAGTTCGGCCAGCCGCGCCTGCTCGAAGCGGTGCGCGATGCGCTCAATAACTCCAGCCTGCCGCCCAAGGCCTTGATGCTTGAAATCACCGAGTCGTCGCTGATGCAGGACGCCGAGTCGACCGCTGGCATGCTGCGCGCCTTGCGCAATATGGGTGTGCGCATCTCGGTGGACGACTTCGGTACGGGCTACTCGTCGCTGTCCTACCTCAAGCGTTTCCCGCTCGATGTCATCAAGATCGACAAATCCTTCGTGCGCGATCTGTGCGTGGATGAAGAAGATGCCGCGATTGTTCGGGCCATCATCGCGCTGGCGCACAGCATGCGCCGCTCGACCATCGCCGAAGGCGTGGAAACCGCCGAACAAGTCGAGATTCTCAAACGCGAGAACTGCGAGTTTTTCCAGGGCTATTACTTCGGAAGACCGATGAATATCGAGCGTATTCTTGAGCGCCTGGAAGCACAAAAGCCCCAGACCTAGCACCGGCGGCATCATCCGGCCGTGCCATTTCGTGCCGCTCATGCGAGGCGTGTCAGACAAAACCTGACATGCCTGCGGGCTATTTATCTGACGACAACTTACGTTCCGACCTGATACCGAGGCGATCTGCCACCGAGCACAATGGTCCCCACAGTGCCTAAGCACGACCATGGGCAGGAGACAGCAGATGAAAAGCGCCGACTTGCAAGACGAAATCCGGGAACTCAACCTCGCCTATCTCATGCTCGCCCAGCAACTGGTGCGGGAAGATCGGGAGATTGCCATGTTCCGCCTCGGCATCGGCGCCGACGTGGCAGAGCTCATCAACGGGCTGACGACGGCACAGATCGTGCGCCTGTCCAGCCAGCAGATGATGTTGTGCCGCGTGCGCTTTGACGACAGTGCCTTGCTCGGCATGCTCACCGGCGAAGGCCGTGACGCTGCGACTGCCTCCTTGCATGCCGCCATCATCGCGGCCGGCAAGCCGGTGGAAACCCTGGCCTGATCTCGGGAGCGCCCCATGCGGAATAAAAGTGTTCTCGCTGAAGCCGAAGACATCCAGCGCGCGGTGGAGATGATCCGCCTCGGCGCGCGCATGCAGATGCTCGAATCCGAAACCCAGCTCAGTCGCGAGCGCTTGCTCAAGCTTTACAAGGAAGTGCGCGGCGTCTCGCCTCCCAAGGGCATGCTGCCGTTTTCGACGGACTGGTTCATTACCTGGCAGCCCAACGTACATTCGTCCTTGTTCATGTCTTTCTATCGTTTCATGAAAGACACCGCCGGCTTGCCGGATCTCGATGCCATCGTCAAGGCTTTCCGCCTCTACCTCGATCACATCGACGCAGAAGATATGGAAGAAGTGCTCAGCCTCACCCGCGCGTGGACGCTGGTGCGCTTCTTCGACGCTGATTTGTTGCAACAGGCAACGTGTACATGCTGCGGCGGCAACTATGTCGCGCATGCCTACGATCCCACGCACGAGTATGTGTGTGGCCTGTGCAACATGCCCTCCCGAGCCGGAAAGGGTCGCCGCTCACGGAGGATTGCGACTGATCGCAATGCACTGGTCTGACCTCCTCCTTGCTGCGCAAGGGGTTACAAGCCGCCGGAAATACCCGGCGGTTTTTTTTTGCCAATGCCCATGCCCAGCGGACTTGCGGCGATTCGGGTGCTCAAGTTTCGCTTGGCAGGGTCGTTAGGAGACTTGAGCAAGGGGCGCCATGGGTGCTCCGCGCACTAAAGACCAGACACTACAAGGGTTGCATCGATGCTTCTCATCGTCGGATACGTCATCGTACTCGCTGCCTCGCTCGGCACGTATGCAATGCACGGCAGTCTTGCCGCGCTTTGGGTTCCGCTTGAGTACGTCGCCATTTTTGGCTTGATGATTGGCGGCTTCGTGGCCAGCAACGGCATGGGCGCGATCAAGTCGACCCTGGGCGCCTTGCCGACGGTGCTCAAGGGCTCGTCATACAACAAGGCCTATTACATGGACGTGCTCGCGCTCATGTACGAGTTGTTGTCCAAGGTGCGCAAGGAAGGCTTGATGTCGATCGAAGGCGACATCGAAAACGCCGAAGCCAGCCCGATTTTTTCGAAGTACCCGTCGTTCATGGCAGACCATCACGCAGTTGAGTTTCTGACCGACTATCTGCGCATGATGGTGGGGGGCAACCTCAATGCCTTCGAAATCGAAAACCTCATGGATATCGAGATCGAAACGCACCATCACGAGGCGCATGTGCCCGCGCACGTGGTGTCCAAAGTGGCCGACTCCGTGCCGGCCTTCGGTATCGTGGTGGCGGTGATGGGCGTGGTGAACGTGATGGGCTCGGTCGGCCAACCGCCGGCCGTGCTCGGCAAGATGATCGGTGGCGCGCTGGTGGGTACCTTCCTGGGTATTCTCGTGTCCTACGGTTTCGTTGCCCCGATTGCCGGCCAGCTCGAACAGAAGGTGGAAGAGGGCAGCAAGATCTACCAGTGCATGAAAGTCGTGCTGCTCGCCAGCATGAATGGTTACGCGCCGCAGGTGGCCATCGAGTTTGGCCGCAAGGTGTTGTATTCCACCGACCGTCCTTCTTTCACAGAGCTGGAAGAAGACGTGAAGAGCCGCAAGGGCTAACGGGTTTGCGCTGCAGGCTTGAGACATCGATCGCATGAGTGACGATACCCAACAACCTATTGTCGTCAAGAAGATCAAGAAGGGCGGCGGCGGCGCTCACGGTGGCGCATGGAAAATCGCCTACGCTGACTTCGTGACGGCCATGATGGCCTTCTTCTTGTTGATGTGGCTGCTCGGCTCGACCGCCGACGGCGACAAGGAAGGCATCGCCGAATTCTTCCAGAACCCGCTCAAGGTCGGCATGAGCGGCGGCTCGGGCTCGGGCGACAGTTCCAGCATCATCATGGGTGGCGGTGAAGACCTCACCCGTTCGGTCGGGCAGGTCAAGCGGGGTGAGGTCGAGGGCAACAAGACCGTTAATCTGGACGCCGCCCGCGATCCGTCTGCAGAAGCCAAAGGTCACGACGCGGCCGAGTTCGAGAAAAAGGAGCGCGCCGCCCTGGTGGACCTGAAGGGCCAGATCGAAGCCTTGATCGAAGCCACGGCGGTTCTTCGGGCGATGAAGGATCAGCTGGTGATGGACATCACCGATGAGGGGCTGCGCATTCAGATCGTGGATGAGAAGAACCGGCCCATGTTTACGGGCGGCAGCGATACCTTGCAGCCTTATACGCGCGGCTTGCTCCACGCCATCGGAAAGGCGCTCAACCAGGTGCAGAACCGGATCAGTCTGTCCGGTCACACCGACGCCAGCCAGTATGCCGGTGGCAGTCGCGGGTTTTCGAACTGGGAGTTGTCGGCCAACCGCGCCAACGCTTCACGTCGCGAACTTGTCATAGGCGGGCTCGAGGACGACAAGGTGATCCGTGTGGTTGGCTTGGCCGACACCATACCGTTCAAGGCGGATGATCCTTACGATCCCACCAACCGGCGCATCAGCATCATTGTCTTGAATCGCAAGGCTGAGGCTGCGGTGCGCGGCACCCCTGAGCAACTTCAGGTCGGCAACGCGACGAGCGAGACACAGATCGCCGAAGGCCTGACTCAGCAGACCATGCCTGCGGCCGCGCCGGCGCTGCCGCCGCCACGCGTCGCACCGCGCGAGTTGCCAAACGGCGACAGGCGGCCGCGAATCGTCATGCCTTCCCAGCGCTGAGGCGGGCCCCGAGCTTGCCTTGTGCGAGCTCGTCTGCTGACCACGAGGCGCCATCGCGCTGGCCGCCTCTCCCGCTAAAGTCAGCCGCCGTCATGACGTTATGAACATGACGGCTTGCTCAATTTTTACGGGACTCCGAATGCCTCATTGCTCGGTTCGCCTTCTTGTTCTCGGATGTGTCTGGACGCTCTTGTCGGCTGTCGTGTTCACGGCCGTACCCGAGTTCGCCGGGCGGATGTGGGTTGGCATGGGCGCCGTGGCCGTGGGCTGGGCAGGCGTGCTGATGCTGGCCACACGCCGGCGAACGGCCGACGAGGCTGCTGATGACGGTATGCCCATGGCAAGCCTGGAGGCAGAGCTGGCCTCGTGCATGGACGGCTTTGAAGTCCAGCTTCAGGCCGTTGAGATGGAGTCATCCCAGATGCTGGGTGTGCTTGCCGAAGCGGTCGATCAGCTATCTGAAGGTTTTGAGACGCTGCATGCCTCGGTCAAGTCGTTGCAGCGCACCGCGCCGATGCGTGCTGATGATGCTGGTGCATGCCGGTCGGTGCTTCAGGACGCGGTGGCGGTGCTCGACCAGGTGCTTGCCACAGAAGCGACACATGGTCATGCCAGCCAGACGCTGACTGTGTTGACCGAGGCCCTGACGACGCGAACAGCGCAGGCCAGCGCCTTGCTCGGTGAAGTGAATGCGATTGCGAAACAAAGTGGCTTGTTGGCCTTGAATGCGTCGATCGAAGCGGCCCGGGCGGGTGCGGCTGGTCGAGAGTTTGTCCTCGTGGCCGACGAGGTCACGGCGCTGTCGAATCGAACAGAAGAATTCAGCGCACAAATCGCGACGGTGCTGGGTGCCATGCAAGCCTTGGTCGGCGATGCGCGCGCTGCCATGGACGCCGTGAAAGTACAGAACACGGTCGGTGTGCGGGACGTCAAAACCCAGGTCGAGCAATACCTCGCCGTGCCGGCATCGATTGACGCGACGGATTCGGCGCCACCGAGTCCGGTGCTGGACGCGCAGGCCGCGAAGATGGTCGAAGCGCTTCAGTTTCAGGACATCGTCGCCCAGATTGTCGGCCATGTGCTCGAGCGTGTCGGTGGCATGCGCGAGGCGCTGGCAGAGTTGGGCGGTGTTGCTCACGACGCTGCGCTTGCCCGCGACGCCAAAGCGGTAGGCGCGGTGTGTCAGCGCGCCGAGCGCATTGGCCAGAGCTTGCGGGCCTTGGCAATGCACACGGCAAAGCCGCCGGTGGGGCGTGGCGCCACGCCCGGCGGCAGTATCGAGCTGTTTTAACGGGATACACAGCATGAGCAAGAACGTACTCGCCATTGATGATTCAGCCTCGATCCGGCAAATGGTCAATTTCACTTTGAAGAGCGCCGGCTATGTCGTTGTGGACGCCGTGGATGGGCGCGATGGTCTGGCGCGGGCAAAAGCACAGCAGTTCGATCTCGTGCTGACCGATCAGAACATGCCGCACATGGACGGGATTGCCCTGATTCGTGCGCTGCGCGAATTGCCGGCGTATCAACGCACGCCGATTCTCATGCTGACCACCGAGTCTTCCGACGAGATGAAATCTCAGGGTCGCGCTGCCGGCGCGACCGGCTGGATGGTCAAGCCTTTCGATCCGCTCAAGCTGATCGAAGTGGTGCGCAAGGTCATCGGGTAAGGGAGCCGATTGTGTCCATCGACATGAGCCAGTTCTATCAGGTGTTTTTCGACGAGGCCGCCGAGCATCTCGGCCAGATCGAAAACCTGCTGGTGTCGATCGACCTGCGCCACCCCGACGAGGAAGAACTCAACGCCGTGTTCCGTGCGGCGCACTCGATCAAGGGCTCCGCCGCGACATTCGGCTTCAGCGATATGGCCGACATCACGCATGTGATGGAGAGCCTGCTCGACGAGGTGCGCAAGGGCGTGCGGCCACTCAATGCCGACATGGTCGATGCCTGCCTGGCGGCCGGTGACATTCTGAACACTCAGCTGGCCGGACATCGCGGTGAAGGCACGGCCGACCCCGCACAGGCAACGGCGATCATTGTGCGCCTGGAGCAGTTGCTCAAAGCTGACTTGTCATCTTCGACGGTCGCCGCGCCCGCGGCATCACCCCCCGAGCCCGTGTTCGCCCCGTCGCCGTCGACATCAAACGCGCTGCAAGCCGGTGTGTTCGATGTGCGCTTTGTGCCAGAGCCGCATGTGGCGTCCCAGCCCGAGTTGCTGAACAACATGCTCGATGAGTTGGGTCGGCTCGGTGGCGTCGAGATCGTGGCGCGGCCCACCGTGGATTCGGACGATCGCCAGTGGTGGCTGAAAATCACCTCGATGATGCCGGCCGATGCGCTGCGTGACGTGCTCGATTTCATGGCAGAGCCCGGGTCGGTGGATATTTCGCCGGCCGGTGGCGAGGCGCCGGCCGGCGAGAATACAGCTTATGGCTTCTTCGATCCGCTGCCGGTGGCCGTGCCGTCAGCGGCGCCAGAATCGACGCGCGAGGAAATCGTCGAGGCGGCGGTGCCTGAAGAGACTGCCTACGGTTTCTTTACCGAGCTGGCGCCCCCGGTGGAATCCCCGCCTGGCGCATCAGAGGCCCCGGCGGAAGTCGCGCCCGCCATGCCCGTCGAGGCCGCAGTGCCGGCTGAAGCCGCCGCACCAGCCAAAGGCGGTGGTGATGCGTCGATCCGGGTGGGGGTTGAAAAGGTCGACCAGATGATCAACCTGGTCGGTGAGCTGGTGATTACCCAGGCGATGTTGATGGAGTCGGCGCAGGGAATTGATCCGGTGCTCTATGAGCGGCTGCTGGCGGGTATCAATCAGCTGCAGCGCAACACGCGCGACCTTCAGGAAACCGTGATGTCG
>JBFIJC010000211.1:0-6734 GCA_041600915.1 Nitrogeniibacter sp. | reverse complement strand
CGGCGGGCCGCCTCGAGCAATTCGTCGTCGGTCTGGAACTGCCGGCCGGGGACGAACTCGTCGATGATGTGTTTCTTGAGCGAGGGCGCGTCGGCAATGGCGCGTGCCACCTTGATGCCGCCAATCACCACCGGGTGATCGAGCTCGTCCGACAGGTAGTTGGGCTGGATCGCCGGATACTTGAGCGGGTCGGCACTCGTGATGCGGACATGACCTCGGCTGTGCGGACGCAGCTGGCAGACCGAGGCGGTGAAGGCCGAGAAGGGGTGCGCGCCTTCGCCCGGTTTGTCTGCGCTGAGCGGCTGCATGTGGAACTGGATGTCGGGGCGATCGACGTTCGGGGTCGACTGCGTAAAGATCGCAACCTGGCTGGCGGCCAGCGTCAGCGGGCCGGTGCGATTGAGCATGTACTGCATGCCGATCCACAGCTTGTTGATCGGATTGTTGACCTCGTCATTGAGCGTGCGCTCGCGGGTCTTGAGTACCAGGCGGACCTGCAGGTGGTCTTGCAGGTTTTCGCCGACGCCGGGCAAGTCGTGGAGTACCGCTACGCCGGCTTTTTGCAACACCTCGGCTGGACCGACGCCCGAGTTCTGCAGAATCTGCGGCGAGCCGATGGCGCCGGAGGCCAGAATGACTTCGGCCTTGGCGCGGGCCTGAAGGAGCTTGCCGCCCTTCATGTATTCCACGCCGACAGCGACCTTGCCTTCGAACAGCACGCGGGTGGTCTGGGCGCGGGTTTCGACGATCAGGTTGTCACGGCTGCGCGCCGGCTTGAGAAAGCCCTTGGCGGTACTCCAGCGGAAGCCTTTGTGGGCGGTCTGCTGAAAGTAGCCAACACCTTCTTGTACGGCGCCGTTGTAGTCGTCGTTATAGGGAATGCCAATATCCTTGGCCGCCGCAATGAAGTGGTCGGCGATCGGGCGGCGCAGGCGCAGATCCGAGACTTTCAGCGGGCCGCCCACGCCGTGGTACTCGCTCGCGCCGCGCTCCTGATCTTCGGACTTCTTGAAGTAGGGCAGCACCTCGGCGAAGCTCCAGCCTTCGTTGCCGAGCTCAGCCCAGCGGTCGTAGTCTTCGTGCTGACCGCGCACATAGAGCAGACCGTTGAGCGAGCTCGAGCCGCCCAGCACCTTGCCGCGCGGCCACTGCAACTGGCGGCCCGCGATGCCGGCATCGGCCTCGGTCTTGTAGCACCAGTCGTACTTCGGGTCGTGCATGGTCTTGAAGTAGCCGACCGGGATGTGAATCCACGGGTTGTTATCCGGGCCGCCCGCTTCGAGAAGCAGTACGCGGTTGCTCGGATCGGCCGACAGGCGATTGGCCAATACGCAGCCGGCAGAGCCAGCACCGACCACAATGTAGTCAACGTCGATGGACATGAATCTCGTCTCCTGGGGCTCGGTCTATGACACTGAGTGTTCTGCCGAGACTTAGTTATAAATGAAACGTATCGTTCCAATAAATCATTGAATACACTATTGTGGCAAGGAGATGAAAAGCCAAGCGCTAATCGCACAAGAGGCCAAAAGTGAAACAAAACCCGGACGAGACGAACCAGAATCGCACTGCAGCATCGATTGAGCCCGTTTTTGACGATGTCGAAGAAGCGGCAAGCTCGGGATCCAATGAGGACATCCGCCGCCTGCGCCCGCTGACGGTGCTGGAGTTGCTGACCGAATCGCCACAGCCGTTGACGCTGGCGCAGCTTGCCGCTCAGATGCAGGTGCCCAAGAGCACCCTGATGCGTTTGCTGCATTCGATGGAGGCGCAAGGCTATGTGCTGCATATGCCCGCAGACCGCGGTTATGTGACCGGCACGCGCTCGGTGTCACTGGCGCTCAAGACCTTGCGGGGGTCGAACATGCGCCGGGAATGCCGGGCGGTGTTACGTGCGCTGGTGCGGCGTCTTGGCGAGACCTGCAACCTCACCGTGCCCGATGCCGGGCGGGTGCTTTATGTGGAGCGCGTCGACACCGCCGAGCCGCTGCGCATGTATGTGCAGCCCGGCACCTGGGTGCCCATGCATTGCACGGCGAGCGGCAAGCTCTTTCTGGCCTCGATGACCCTGCTCGAACGGCAGGCGGTGCTGGCACACATGCCGCTGCCACGCTCGTCGCCACGCACCATTGTCGAGCGCGGCGCGCTGGAGGCCGAGCTGGACCGGATCGCCAAACGCGGTATCGGCATCGACAACGAGGAATTCGTGCGCGGCATGATCGCCGTGGCCGTGCCGGTGCGTGACCATGAAGGCAAGCTGGTAGCGGCGATTGCCTGCCACGGGCCGAGCGCGCGCGTGTCAATGGAAGACTTGCTCGGTAATGTGCCGCAGATGCGCACGGCGGCCGAGCAGATGCGCGACGTGCTGCTGCCACGCACATAGTTGGAGACGGGGGCCGCGCCCCCGCGCCGATCAGACCTTGAAACGCTCCAGAAGGACGTTTTGCTCGCCAATGTGCTCGACCATGGAGGTGCATAGCGCAACGCGCCGCTTTGCGCCGCCTGCGACCTCCTGACTGATGTCACGGATGCTCGCGGTGCGCTGGTTCAATTCGCCGGCGGTCGTACTTTGCGTCTTGGCGACATCGGCAATCTGCAGGTTCATGTCGTTGATCCGGGTGATGGCGCTCCTGACCTCGGCCAGAATCGTATTTGCCGTACCGGCCTCTTCGACGGTCCGCACCGCGGTGTTGCTGCACTGGAGCATGTTGCTTTCAGCCAGCTTTACGCCGCTTTGCAGCTGCTCAATGATATTGCGGATCTCGCCGGTCGACTCCTGCGTGAGCGACGCCAGCGTGCGCACCTCGTCGGCCACCACCGCAAAGCCGCGCCCAGATTCACCCGCGCGCGCCGCCTCGATGGCGGCGTTCAGCGCCAGAAGGTTGGTCTGGTCGGCAATGCCGGTGATCTTGGCCAGTATGGTGTCGATGTTCTTGCTCAGCACCACCAGCTTGTTGATGGATTGACCGGTGTCGCTCAGATCGCTGGCGAGGCGGCCGATGGCCTCGGACGACTGCGATACGACCTTCACACCTTGCTCGGTCTGCACATTTGCCGCTTCGGCGGCACGGGCGGCGGTGGCCGCCTGGTCAGCGACGCTGATCGCGGTGCTGTTCATGCCTTCCATTGCAGCGGCGAGTTGGTCAAGCTCTTCGAGCTGACGGTGGAGCCGGCCGGCGGCGGTTTGCACCTGCTCGGACGTTTCGGCGCTGGCCTCGCTCACTTGGCTGGCTTTGCCCATGATGTTGCCGATCAGCGATTGCAGGGACTCAACAAAGCGATTGAATTCCTGCGACAGCTGGGCGACTTCATCCTTGCCGTCGGCGGGCAGGCGGCGGGTCAGGTCGCCCGCACCACCGTTGATCTCCTGCAAGGCCTGATGCAGGCGCTGCAGCGGCGTGAGCATGCGGCTCATCAAGGCCGCCAGCACAATGATGCTGAGCACTACGCCAATGATGGTGCCGATGACCGCGCGCACCGTAGCCGCCTGCGCCTCCTGCATCACCATGGACTTGTCCAGCGCGATGCCCAGATACCAGTCCATGCCTTTCAGGTTGCTGAGCGGGGTGAAGGACACCAGCAACTCCTTGCCGGCGCTTTGCACTGTGTTCAGCGTGGCCTGCAGGGCCGGGCGCTGATTGTCGAACAGTTCCTCGTAGGGCTTGCCGTTGTGGCTGGCGTCCGGGTGCGAAATGATCTTGCCGTTGCCCGCCATCAGGAAGGCCTGGCCGGCACCGTTGAGGTCGAGCGCGTTGACCGCGTCCGAGATGATCTTCAGGCTCAAGTCGCCACCGAAGGCGCCCATGAACAGCCCCTTGTCGGTGAGCTTGGCGACGGCTGAGATCAGGATTTCGCCGGTGGCGGCATCGGCATAGGGTTCGGTGAGTGTGGCGTGTGCGCTGTCCTTGGCGACCGGATACCAGGGGCGCTTGCGGGCGTCCCAGCCGGTGGGGTTCCAGCTCTGGGTGTTGGTGATGCGCACACCGTCGCTTTCCAGCCCGCCAAAAATCAGCAGAAACTGTTCCTTGAGCAAGGGGCGGTCGAAGACTTGCTGGATGTGCTCGGGCGTGAATTCGGCATCGACGCTCTGCGCCACCATGTCGATCAGCTGCAGCTTGCCGTTGAGCCAGTTTTCGATCTGGCGCGCGAGTGCGCTGCCTGACTGAGAAATGCTCGATTCGGCCTGGCTTTGCAGGCTGCTGCGCAGCTGGCTGACCTGAATCAGCGAGAGGATACCGACCGTCAGAAAAAGCACGGCGGCGGCGGCCACGCCAACTTTATGGGAAATTTTCATGCTGCATGTCTCCGTAGGGCTGCGCCTTGGGCGCAACTCGGGTTAAGCCCAGATCGACGTCTGGTTTCCCGAGTTATCGGACATGCAGGGGTTTACTGAAGGGCGCTGAGTGCAGAAATCATCAGGCTCAGACCGATGAGGATCAGCACGCTGAAGGCGATGCGCCTGAGCGTGGTGGGGGCGACCGGCGGCGGGAAGCGTCGGCCGGCAAAGGCGGCACCTGCGACTAGCACGACGGAGAAGGCCGTGAGCAGCCAGACCTCGGTGGTGAGCCCGCCCTGGGCGCCGACGAACGCCGTGCGGGTGGCCGAGGTGAAGGTGAACACCAGCAACAGCATGCTGCGCACGGCGGGCAATGCCATCGGTTGCCGATAGAAATGGAAGATCACCGGCGGCCCGGCCATGCCGAACATGCCGCCAAACAGGCCAGCCAGCAGGCCGCTGGCGAAGAAGCTGCGGTTGGGCGAGCGCTCGGGCAGCTGCGTCGGGCGTAGCGCAAAGACCACGCCGCTATAGGTAATGACGGCACCCAGCAGCAGCTTGAGCCCCGTGGCGGCAACCACGCTGAGGTAGTCGAGCAGCAGCACGCCGACCACAATGGCCGGCACCACGCCCAGCAGCACGGCGCGGGCCGCCGGCCAGTCGATCAGATGCAGCTTGCCGGGCAGGGCGACGGCGCTGTTGGTGAGCGCCATCAGGCTGACGACGGCGGCCACTACCGGCAGCGGCGCCAGATCAAAGCCGCTCGCCGCCCCCATCACGATCATCCCCAATCCAAAGCCGGTGACGGTCTGGAAATAGGTGCCGATCGCGAAGAAGGCCAGCAGGGCGACGAGGGCGGGATCTGGCATGCCGGTCAGGCTTTGGCCGCAGCGGCGCTGTGAGCTTGCACCACGGTGACGGCGATCACATGAAACACGTCTTCAGCGCTGCAGCCGCGCGACAGATCGTTGGCGGGCAGGCTCAGGCCTTGCATCAGGGGGCCGATGGCCACGGCGCCGCCGACCCGTTCGGCCAGCTTGTAGCCGATGTTGCCGGCTTCGAGATTGGGGAAAATCAGCACGTTGGCGTTGCCTTTGACCTGTGAGTCCGGCAGTTTGCGGTTGGCGATTTCAGCGACGATGGCGGCGTCGAGTTGCACGTCTTCGTCAATCGCCATGTTCGGGCGTTGTGCTTTGACGCGGCGGGCGGCATCAACCACCTTGTCCACGGAAGCATGTCGGGCACTGCCGCGTGTGGAGAACGATAGCATTGCCACGCGCGGTTCTTCCATCAGCAGGTCGCGCGCGCTGTCGGCGGCGGCCATGGCGATCTCCGACAATTCCTCGGCGTTCGGGTCAACCACCAGCCCGCAGTCCGAGAAAATCAGCCCGCCCTTGAGCGAGTGAAACGGCTCGCACATCATCATCAGGAAGAAGCTGGAGATCAGCTTGAAGCCGGGCTTGACGCCGAGCACCTGGATGGCCGCGCGCACCACGTCGCCGGTGGTGTGGACCGCGCCCGACACCGTGCCGTCGGCATGACCGGTCTTGACCAGCAGGTTGGCGCAGATCAGTGGCTGGGCAGCTTGCTCGGCGGCTTGCTCGCGGGTCATGCCTTTGTGGCGGCGCAGCTCGAACAGCGCCTCGGTCAGCTCAGGCATGAGCGGCGAATTGGCGGGGTCAACAAAGCTGATGCCGTCCAGCGGCAAGCCTTCTTTTTCGGCAAGGGCTTCGGCATTGCCGCGATTGCCCACCAGAATGATGCGGGCGATGCCTTGCTGAGTGGCGCGTACGGCGGCGGTCAGGACGCGCAGGTCGTCGCCTTCGGACAGCGCGATGCGACCCGGGGAGCGGCGTGCCTGCTCGATGATGCGATTCAGTGCTTTCATGATCATCTACTCCAGTGTCGGGGGGCGGGGCGATCCCGCCAGCCAACGGAAAAAATATGCCGGAACGATGCATCGGGGTGGGCGTGTTCTCAGTGCATTCGTCGGTCACGCTCGTCAATCTTGGGGCCTAGTGCAAGGCGCGCCGACGCAGGCTGGGTGGCCCCCAGGCAAGGAGGTGCAACGCTGCAATAGGCCCCAAGATTGACGAGCCCGAAGGGTTGTCCCCGAATGCGCCCGCTACGGCGTTGCGCTCCTGGCTCAGGGAGCCACCCTGAGCGGCGTCGCGCGCCTTGTGTCGGCCGCATTCGGGGACAACGTGATCCGACGAATGCACTGAGAACACGCCCTGCACCGTTCCGGCAAAACCTCTACCCCGTTATGCGAGGGCGGGGCGAGGCGGGAGGAGAAATACGGTCAGGGCTGCCCTTTAAACGTAGTCTTTGTACTTATCGAGGAAACGCACCGGCTTGGACAGTGCATCGCGACGGAACGGATCGCCCAGCTCGCGGGTACACATGATCTCGATGATGGTGGTCTTGCCCTCGTTCATCTGAGCGTCGATGGCCTTCT
>JBFIJC010000210.1:0-6746 GCA_041600915.1 Nitrogeniibacter sp. | reverse complement strand
TTCGATTTCGACGAAGTCGAAGACAACATCCGGCTCGACCAGCAGGGCCGCTACCGGGTCAAAGCCACCACCGAGATCGAAGACTTCAACGAGGCCTTCGATCGCGACTTCAGCGAAGAAGACTGCGACACTATCGGTGGTCTGGTCATTCGTCATCTGGGCCGCCTGCCCAAGCGTGGCGAGGTGATCAACATCGAGGGTTTGCGCATTCAAGTGTTGCGTGCCGACAGTCGGCGGGTGCACACCCTGCAAGTCGAGGCAGCGCCGAAGCCCGTTTCCGCGGAGTCTTGATGCGCCTTCGTGTGCCTCTGATGGCGATGCTCGCCGGCATCGTCTCGGTCCTGGGTTTTGCGCCCTTTCAACTGTTTCCGGCCGCCGTTCTGAGCCTGGCCATTCTGTTTGGCCTCCTGGTGCATCAGCGCCAGGCGGGCATCGGCTTTGCCATTGGCCTCGCCTGGGGGCTGGGTTCGTTTCTGGGCGGCATCTCGTGGCTGTATGTGGCGCTGCACCAGTTTGGCGGCATGCCATCGGTGCTGGCCGCCTTCTGCATCTTCCTGTTCTGCACCTATCTGGCGTTATGGCCGGCTTTGGCTGCGGCCTTGTTCGTGCGCCTGCGCAGCGGTCGATCGGCGCGCGACGCCTTGCTTGCGGGTGGCTTGTGGGCGCTGACGGAATGGCTGCGCGGCTGGGTATTGACCGGCTTCCCCTGGCTGGCCATTGGCTACTCCCAGACGCCGCCCAGTCCCTTGGCCGGGTTCTTCCCGATTCTTGGCGTTTACGGTGTCAGCGCGCTGGTTGCCGCTTTGGCGGCCGGCTTGGGCATCATGATTCAGCGTGGGCCGGGCCGGATGATGCCGTGGACGGTGTCTGCCGTGCTGATACTCGGCTTCGGGCAGAGTCTGCGCTCCGTGGCCTGGACCGCGCCTGATGGCGAGCCGGTGACGGTTGCGCTGGTGCAGACCCATATCGAGCAGGATCTCAAATGGCAGCCCCAGCGCTTGCAGCAGTGGCTGGATCTGAATCTTGAACTGGTGCGCACCCATCCGGCGCAGATTGTGGTGCTGCCGGAGTCGACCCTGCCGATGCTCGCCGAGCGGCTCCCGGAGGGCTATCTGGCGCAAATGGGCGCCAGTGCCGCTGCCCAGAAAGGCGATGCGATTGTCGGCGTGTTCATGCGCGATGCCGACGGCCATATCTACAACGCCGCACTCAGCGTGGGCGCATCACCGACGCAAACCTACGCCAAGCAGCACCTGGTGCCTTTTGGCGAATACTCGCCGCCGAGTTTTGACTGGTTTTACCGTCTGGCCAAGATTCCCATGTCGAACCAGACCAGCGGCGCGGCAGACCAGCCCTTGATGCTTCTGGCCGGCCAGCGTCTGGCGCTGAATATCTGCTACGAAGACACGTTCGGCGAAGAGATCCGTCGCCGTGCGGGCGAGGCGAGCATTCTGGTCAATCTGTCGAATCTGGCCTGGTATGGCGATTCCTTTGCCCAGCCCCAGCATCTTCAGATCGCCCGCGTGCGTGCGATGGAAACAGGCCGACCGATGCTGCGTGCAACCAATACCGGCATGACGGCCGCTGTCCTGCCCGATGGGCGTGTGGCCGGCGCGTTGGCGCCATTTACGCGTGATGTGCTGAGCGTGTCGGTGCAAGGCATGGCCGGGCTGACGCCGTATCTGCGTTGGGGTGATGCGCTGGCGCTCAGTCTGGCCGGGCTCGCCTTGCTACCTGCCGCATGGCTGAGGTGGCGCCGCCGGTCGCGCGAGGCCGCTGCCTGAGTACGTTCAAAGCGGCTGGCGAGCCTGCCTTTTGGCTGTTGGCATGACAAAAGGCACGATGCCGCTTCGACATCGGGCGTTTAGCCAGTAAAATCGGCGTTTTGCTTCTCACGCGGCCGCAGCCCGACCGCCCAGCTCATGTCCGTAAAAAAACCGACCTTCCAAGAAGTCATCCTCCGCCTCCAGCATTTCTGGGGCGAGCGGGGGTGTGTGCTGCTCCAACCCTACGACCTGGAAGTTGGCGCCGGCACTTCTCATACCGCCACCTTTCTGCGCGCCATCGGCCCCGAGCCCTGGAATGCGGCCTATGTGCAGCCCTCGCGCCGCCCCAAGGACGGCCGCTACGGTGAAAACCCCAACCGGCTTCAGCATTACTACCAGTTTCAGGTCGTGCTCAAGCCTTCGCCGCTGAACATCCAGGAGCTGTATCTGGATTCGCTGCGCACCCTGGGCATCGACACCAATGCGCACGACATCCGCTTCGTTGAAGACGACTGGGAAAACCCCACGCTCGGCGCCTGGGGCCTGGGCTGGGAAGTGTGGCTGGACGGCATGGAAGTGACGCAGTTCACCTACTTCCAGCAAGTGGGCGGCATTGACTGCAAGCCCGTGCTGGGCGAGATCACCTATGGTCTCGAGCGCCTGGCGATGTATCTGCAAGGCGTTGAAAACGTCTATGACCTGATCTGGTCGGTGGCGCCCGATGGCCGCCCGGTGACCTATGGCGACGTCTATCACCAGAACGAAGTCGAGCAATCGACCTACAACTTCGAGCACGCCAACGTCGATTTCCTGTTCTCGCTGTTCTCGGGCTATGAGTCCGAAGCCAAGCGTCTGATGGAAGCGGGCGTGGCACTGCCGGCCTACGAAATGGTGCTCAAGGCAGGTCATGCCTTCAACCTGCTCGATGCGCGCGGCGCCATTTCGGTGACCGAGCGCGCGGCCTATATCGGCCGTATCCGCAACCTGTCGCGCAGCGTCGCGGCCGCTTACTTTGCCTCGCGCGAAGCCCTCGGCTTTCCGATGCTGGGCGAATCACAAACGAACCCCAAGGAGGCCGCGTGATGTCCAACGCGACCCTGCTCGTCGAGCTGCTCACCGAAGAACTCCCGCCCAAGGCGCTGCCGCGTCTGGGCGAGGCCTTTGCCCGTCGTATTCAGGAAGAACTGGTGTCGCGCGGTCTGGCCGACGCCGATGCGGCTTTCCGCCCCTATGCGTCGCCGCGCCGTCTGGCGGTCACCATTGCCGGCGTGCGCGCGACTGGCGCCGCGCGTGAAGTCACCGAAAAGCTGATGCCGGTGGCCGTGGCGCTGGAGGCCGATGGCACGCCCAAGGCGCCGTTGCTCAAAAAGCTCGAGGCCAAGGGCATCGATGCCAGCGAGATTCCCAAGTTTGAACGCCGCATGGACGGCAAGGCCGAGGCGCTGTTCTATACCAGCCTGGTGCCGGGAGCGAGCCTCGACGCCGTGCTGGCCGAGGTGGTGGGTATTGCCGTCAAGGCGCTGCCGATTCCGAAAGTGATGCGCTGGGGCGCGGGCGAGGCGCAGTTCGTGCGGCCGGTGCACAAGCTCATCCTGATGCATGGCGATCGCGTCGTGCCGGGCCGGGTGCTGGATCTCGATTCGGGCAATCTGACCATGGGGCACCGCTTCATGAGCCGCGGCGAGCTGACGGTGGCCAATGCCGACGCCTACGAGACCACGCTGCTGGCCGAAGGCAAGGTGATTCCCAATTTCGATGAGCGCCGCGCTGACATCGACGCACAGCTGACCGCCGAGGCGGCCCGCCAGAACGCCAGTCTGGATGAATACGCCGATTTGCTCGACGAAGTCGCCGCGCTGGTCGAGCACCCGACGGTGTATGTGGGCGAGTTCGAGGCCGATTTTCTGGCCGTGCCGCAGGAGTGCCTGATCCTCACCATGCGGGCCAACCAGAAGTACTTCCCGCTCTTCGATGCCCAGGGCAAGCTGCTCAACCGCTTCCTGATCGTCTCGAACATGCGCCCGCAGGACCCGTCCAACATCATCACCGGCAACCAGCGTGTGGTGCGTCCGCGACTGGCCGATGCACGCTTCTTCTTCGAGACCGACCGCAAGCAGCCTCTGGCCGCCCGCGTTGAGCGCCTCGCCAACGTGGTCTATCACAACAAGCTGGGTAGCGTGTTCAACCGGGTTGAGCGCCTTGAGGTGCTGGCCGCCAAGATCGCTGCACGCCTGGGTGCCGACCAGGCCGCCGCCGCGCGCGTTGCGCGTCTGGCCAAGGCGGATCTGGTCACCGACATGGTCGGTGAGTTCCCCGAATTGCAGGGCGTGATGGGGCGTTACTACGCGCTCAATGACGGCGAGGGCGAGGTCGTGGCCGACGCGGTGCAGGCGCATTACCTGCCGCGCTTTGCCGGCGACGCGCTGCCCAAGGGCAATGTCGCCGCTGCCGTGGCGCTGGCCGACAAGCTCGATGCGCTGGTCGGTTTCTTCGGGATTGGTCAGGTGCCGACCGGCGACAAAGACCCCTTCGGCCTGCGTCGTGCCGCGCTCGGTGTGTTGCGCATCCTGATGGAAACGCCGCTGCCGCTCGATCTGTCGGCCCTCATCGCCGACACCGTTCATGGCTTTGCCGCCGGTCAGCTGACCGAGCCGGTGCCCGAGGCACTGCTCGGCTTCATGCAGGATCGTCTGCGCCATCTGCTGCGCGAGGCCGGCCATGCAGGCGAAGAGATCGACGCCGTGCTGGCGCTCAACCCCATGCGCATCGACCGCGTGCCGGCACGCCTGGCGGCCGTCTCGGCCTTCCGTGCGCTGCCTGAAGCCGAAGCGCTGGCGGCAGCCAACAAGCGGATCATCAATATCCTTAAAAAGACCGATACCGTGCCGGGTGCCCCGGATGTGAGTTTGCTGCAGGAGCCCGCCGAGAAGGCGCTCTTCGAGCAGCTCAATCAGGTGTCGCCGCAGGTGGACGCCTTCTTCGACAATGAAGACGACGCCGAAGCCTTGCGCGTGCTGGCCGGGCTGCGCGCCGCGGTCGATCGCTTCTTTGAAGACGTCATGGTGATGGCCGAAGAGCCGCTGATTCGCGCCAATCGCCTGGCGCTGCTCGCTGCGCTGGCGCGCCAGATGAACCGCGTGGCCGACCTGTCGCGTCTGTCCGTGTGAGCGGCGTTACCCACCGGGAGGCTGGCAAATGAAAATGATCATTCTTGATCGGGACGGCGTCATCAATCAGGACTCCGACCAGTTCATCAAGTCGCCCGATGAGTGGGTGCCCATTCCCGGCTCGCTCGAAGCCATCGCCCGGCTCAACCAGTCGGGCTGGCGGGTTGTTGTCGCCTCCAACCAGTCCGGTGTCGGGCGCGGGCTGTTTGGCATGGATACGCTCAATGCCATCAATGCCAAGATGATTGAATCGCTGGCGCAGGTCGGCGGGCGGCTCGATGCCATCTTTTTCTGCCCGCACGCGGCGGACTCGACCTGTGACTGCCGCAAACCGAAGCCGGGTTTGTTCAAGCAGATCGAGTCGCGCTTCAACGTGGATCTGACCGGCGTGCCGATGGTCGGTGACAGCCTGCGTGATCTTCAGGCGGGTCAGGCGGTTGGTTGCCAGACGTTTCTCGTGTTGACGGGCAAGGGCGCGCGTACGCAGGAAGACCCTGATCTGCCGGCAGACACCCTGGTTTTTCCTGACCTGTCCGCGATTGCGGATACTCTTTTGCTGGACTGAACTGGCCATGCCTCTGATTCGTTCAACCCTGTTTGCCGTGGTGCTGGTGTTTATTACACCGGTGTTCGCTCTGGTCGGCATGCTCAGCACGCCGCTTCCGCCACAGACGCGTTACCGCCTGATTGGCGGGTGGACGACGCTGGCCATGTGGTTCATCAAGCACCTGCTCGGGATTCGGCATCGTGTGCTGGGCACCGAGAATATTCCCGCAGATCCCTGCGTTGTCTTGTGCAAGCACCAGTCAGCCTGGGAAACCATCGCGCTTCAGCGCATCCTGCCGCCGATTTGCTTCGTGCTCAAACGTGAACTGCTTCGCTTGCCGTTCTTCGGCTGGGGCCTGGGGAAGATGCCGAATATCGCCATTGACCGCGCGGCGGGCAAAGACGCGCTGGCGCAGGTGGTCGAGCAGGGCAAAGCCCGTTTGAGCGAAGGCTTTTACGTGGTCGTTTTCCCGGAAGGGACGCGGGTCGAGCCGGGCTTGACGCGTCGCTACAAGGCGGGCGGGGCATGGCTGGGCATCAAGGCTGGCGTGCCGGTGCTGCCGATTGCGCATAATGCGGGCGAGTTCTGGCGTCGCAATGCTTTCGTCAAGCGGCCCGGGGAGATCGTCGTCAGCATCGGGCCGGCCATTGATCCGACCGGCTTGGCCCCTGACGAAGTCAATCGGCGTGCCGAGGCGTGGATCGAAGGCGAGATGCGGCGCCTGTTTCCCTCGCATTACCCCGATGAGACGGTGCTGGGTACGGCCTAGTTCAGACCTTGCTCGTCGCCGCTTCTGCTCGAGCCCACCGGTTGCCGGCAGTGTTTTGAAGCGCCGCGCTTGCGTACGTGAATGCGTGCCCTCGGGCGACGGAGTCTTGCGGTAGCCCGGCTGCACCTCTTCGGGGCTGGCGCCATTTCCGGCCGTACGAATTCGGGCAGTGCGTCTGATGCGGTCGGCTTGAAACCCGACCCGCGAGGCGGTAACGGTTGCCTCAGAGCACGCGTCCGGCCTGGGTCAGTACGCCGAGGCTACGTGAGGTGCGAGAGGCCGATGGGGTTTTCAGTGCATGGCCCGGGTGACGCGAGACCCCGCCATTTCATACAGACAAAAAAAGACCCCGCCGGAGCGGTAATGCCGTTCACTTAGGTGAGCGGCATTTTTCATTTTAGGACTTGTGAACAGTTCGGCAGGCTGTTAACGTGGCGGCCGATGTTATCCAACCCGCTCACCATTACGACAGAAGTCATGCCGACGATCGGATTCGA
>JBFIJC010000209.1:0-6916 GCA_041600915.1 Nitrogeniibacter sp. | reverse complement strand
TAGCGTGCTTCCAGCTTTTCAAACATCTGAATCGCGCGGTCGTAACTGCCGTCCGACATCGATTCCTTGGCCTCCGAGTAGAGACGCTGCGCGTTCCAGCCGGCGGTTTCGTCGTACTCATCAGGTGTTGCGCTGCATCCGGCCAGCAATAGGGCGCCGATTACCGCTAAACTACGAAGGATCTTTTTGGCCATCGAAAACGCTCTTGTCTCTTGTGATTAATCGCGCGGATTATAACGCAGACCCCGAAGATGATTCGGATCTGCCACTCATTGTGCCTGACGCTTGCGCCGGCATGCGTATCGACCAGGTGTTGGCGCAGCTTTTGCCCGAGCAATCGCGCAATCGGCTGCAGACATGGGTGAAGGAGGGGCGCGTGCTGGTCGATGACCGCCAGGTGCCTCCCAAGTTCCGGGTGCGCGGTAGCGAAAGCCTCGTGATCGATGTCCCGCCGCCGCCTGAGGCCGTTGCCGATGCGGCCGAAGCCATTGATCTGACGATTGTTTTTGAAGACGACGCGTTGCTTGTCATCAACAAGCCGGCCGGCCTTGTGGTTCACCCGGGTAGTGGCAACTGGCAGGGCACGTTGTTGAATGCGTTGCTGTTTCATTGCCCCGAGTTGTCGCGCGTTCCGCGCGCCGGGATTGTCCATCGTCTCGACAAAGACACCAGCGGCTTGCTGGTGGTGGCAAAAACACTTCCCGCACAGACCGATCTTGTCCGGCAGTTGCAAGCGCGCACGGTTCGTCGCGAGTACCTGGCCCTGGCGCATGGACAGTTGAGCGCTGGCGGCACTGTGGATGCGCCGATTGGCAGGCATCCGAGTCAGCGCACGCGTATGGCGGTTGTTGGAAAGGGCCGCGAGGCGGTAACGCACTATTCCATCGAACGCCGTTTCGATGACTGCACCCTAGTGCGCTGTCAGCTTGAAACCGGAAGGACGCACCAGATCCGCGTGCACATGGCGCATATCGGGCATCCTTTGGTAGGTGATCCGGCGTATGGCAAGCGACGCTGCAGCAACGCCGCGTTGCAGGATTTCCCCCGGCAGGCGCTCCATGCGTTCCAGCTGGGGCTCATTCATCCGAGCTCCGGCGAGTCCATGTCGTGGACTGCTGCGGTGCCCGACGATATGCAACAGCTGATCCGCATCGCTGCGGAAGCGGCGGTATGAACGCTGTCGATCTCGTGACGCCCGAATGGGCGGCGCCCCCGCGCGTGAAGGCACTGATGACAACGCGCGCCGGCGGTGTCAGCACGGGGTGTTTTTCAAGCTTGAATCTTGGCGACCACGTGGGTGATAACCCGCGAGCGGTGGCGGAGAATCGTCGTCTGGTGTCTTGCGTATTGCCTGCCGCGCCGGTTTGGCTGAATCAGGTGCATGGCGTGCAGTGCATTGTTGCCGATCATGCTGAATCGGGCACGACGGCTGACGCTTCAGTGACGCGAGCGCCCGGTGTGGTGTGCGCTGTCATGACGGCAGATTGCCTGCCGGTGCTTTTTTGCGATGTTGACGGAACAGTGGTCGCGGCCGCGCATGCGGGCTGGCGAGGTCTTCAGGCGGGCGTGCTCGAAGCGACCCTGGCCAACATGGGCGTCGCTGCGAGTGCAGTCATTGCGTGGATGGGCGCGGCGATAGGCCCCAATGCTTTTGAAGTGGGTGACGAGGTACGCCATGCGTTCGTGGCTGACGATGCTGGCGCCGCGGTGGCGTTCAGGCCTTCCGGTGCCGACGGAAAGTGGCTGGCCGACCTCTATGAACTGGCTCGCCGACGGCTTGCGGCATGCGGCGTATGGCAGGTGTACGGTGGAACTCTGTGTACTGTGGCTGACGCGCAACGTTTTTTTTCCTACCGGCGCGACGGCCAAACCGGCCGTATGGCCGCGATGATCTGGCTTTCCGGTGATCACGAATAGCCTTGCAGACTCAGCGGATTATGGCCTTGTTAACGTGTTTGGCGATACTGCCGGGTACGGCGTTTTAAGTTCGATTCGTCAGATCGAAAGCCGTCCGGGCGTCGTTCTGGCGATTGCGTGATTGCGCCGCGCGCGTATTATTGATCCCGCTTGGATTCGCTGTGGGTCGTGTCGGAGTCGATGTCATCGCCTTTTTCGCGTAGTTTACGTCGGCGTGCAGGTGTTCCGAACAGCCACAAAAAGAGGCTCATTGGCAGCATGCCCATAAAGATAAAGGTCAGCACACCACCGAGGATGGTGGTGTCAGAGACAGCTGCCATAAGGGCCACATAGAGCCAGGCGATAGCGATGATGTACATCGCAAGATTGTAACGTCCTTCGTGCGACCGACTGTAACGGCGCAGCGAATGGCCCCAGGGAGTAAGAATGACCGATCGTAAGACGCCCACGTTCCCCAACGTGACCGAGATGTTCCAGTTTGGCGAGCAGTTTGCAAAACAGTTCTTCGAAGTCGTTGGTAAGCACAACGAGACGATGCAACAGTCCGGCGGGGCAATTCCAGCGCCCGAGACCGAGGCCTTGTCCGCTTTGCAGCAGGATTTCGCCAAGAACCACGCTGAGCTTTGGTCGCACATGTTGCAGCGCCAACCCGGTACGACTGCAGAGCCGCTGGTCCAGGCGCAGCGAGGCGATCGCCGTTTTTCGTCTGAGGCGTGGCAAGAAAGCCCGATGTATGACTACATGCGTCAGGCCTATCTGTTGAATGCGAACTACCTGACCCAGGTGGCAGAGAGCCTTCCCATGGCTGATGGCCGCGCCAAGGCGCGGATGCAGTTTCTGACCCGGCAGTACGTCGATGCGCTGGCGCCGAGCAATTTTGCGGCAACCAACCCCGAGTTCATCAAGAAAGCGCTTGAGACCAAGGGTGAGAGCATCTCCATCGGCATCCAGAATCTGTTGGCCGACATGGAGAAGGGCCGTATCTCGATGACCGATGACGGTGCGTTCGAGGTGGGGCAGAACCTGGCGACCACGCCGGGTGCGGTTGTCTTCGAAAACCCGTTCATGCAGCTGATCCAGTACTCGCCGCTGACCGACAAGGTCGCCGCGACGCCTTTGCTGATCGTGCCGCCGTGCATCAACAAGTTCTACATCATGGATTTGCAGGCCAATAATTCGCTGGTGCGTTTTGTTGTCGAGCAAGGCTTTACGGTGTTTCTGGTGTCGTGGAAGAACCCGAAAGAGGATCTTTCCAAGGCAACCTGGGACAACTACCTGGAGCACGGCCCACTGGCCGCATTGGAAGTTGTTCGCGAGATTGCCGGCGTCAAGAAGCCGAATGCGCTGGGCTTCTGCGTTGGCGGGACCTTGCTGACTTCGGCGCTGGCTGTGGCAAAAGGGCGTGGCGAGGATCCGGTCGAAAGCCTCACGCTGATGACCACCTTGCTGGATTTCGCCAACTCCGGCGAACTGGGCTGCTTGATCGACGAGACCTCGGTGGCCGCGCGTGAAGCCACGATCGGTAAGGGCGGGCTCTTGCCGGGGCAGGAACTGGCAAACGTCTTTTCCGCGCTTCGAGCCAATGACCTGGTGTGGCAGTATGTTGTTGGCAACTACCTCAAAGGTGACAAGCCGGCGGCCTTCGATCTGCTGTACTGGAACTCGGATAGCACCAACCTGCCAGGTCCTTTCCTGGCGTGGTACCTGCGTAACATGTACCTTGAAAACAATCTGCGTGTGCCGGGGCGTCTCAAGATGCTTGGCGTCAAGGTGGATCTCGGCAAGGTCGATGTGCCCGCTTATTTGCTTGCCGCGCGGGAAGACCACATCGTGCCGTGGGAGAGCGCCTATCTGGTTCGCAAGTTGCTGGGTGGCGAGACGACCTTTGTCCTTGGCGCCAGCGGGCACATTGCAGGCGCGATCAACCCGGCGAGCAAGAACCGCCGCAGCTACTGGACAAGCGAGTCGAACTCGGCCACCGCGGATGAGTGGCTGGATGCAGCGCAGGAGCAGCCGGGCAGCTGGTGGTTGCACTGGATTGAATGGCTCAAGAAGCGCGGTGGCAAGTCGATTGCCGCACGTGGTCGCTTGGGCAGTACCAAGTACGAAACGATTGAGCCCGCACCTGGACGCTATGTGAAAGAAAAGTCCTGAGGACAGGCTCGTCACGATTTCCCACCCGGCAGCGGTTGAGGGGCACTGCCGGGGATATCAAAAAGCCCCTGGATAATGAAGGGAGAGGAGAGAGATATGGCGCGTATTGCACTGGTAACAGGTGGTATGGGTGGTCTCGGCGAGGCCGTCTGCATCAAACTTGCGGCACTTGGCTATCGCGTGGTGACCACGCACTCGCCGGGCAACGAAAAGGCTGCCGATTGGCTGCAGTCGATGAATGGCATGGGTTATGGCTTCCGCGCCGTGCCGTGCGACGTTGCTGATTTTGACTCTGCCAAAGAATGTGTCGCTCGCGTAACGGCAGAGGTTGGCCCGATTGATGTGTTGGTCAATAACGCGGGTATTACGCGCGACATGACCTTCAAGAAGATGGGCAAAGCGGATTGGGATGCTGTCATCAGCACCAACCTCGACAGCGTGTTCAACATGACCAAGCAGGTCATCGATGGCATGGTTGAGCGCAAGTGGGGTCGTGTGATCAACGTGTCGTCGGTCAACGGTCAGAAAGGCGCTTTTGGTCAAACCAACTATGCAGCCGCAAAAGCTGGCATGCACGGCTTCACCAAGGCCTTGGCGCTTGAAGTGGCGCGCAATGGTGTGACCGTCAATACGATTTCTCCGGGATACATCGGCACCAAGATGGTGATGGCGATTCCGCAGGAGATTCTTGACTCCAAGATTCTCCCGCAGATCCCCGTCAGCCGCCTCGGCAAGCCCGAAGAAATCGCCGGTCTGGTCGCTTACCTGTCCTCGGAAGAGGCAGCGTTTGTGACGGGCGCCAACATTTCGATCAACGGCGGCCAGCACATGTTCTGACCGTTTCCGGTCAGTTGTGGAAGAAGGCGCACTTCGGTGCGCCTTCTTTTTGTGGAATTATGGTGCGTCGCAATATTTTTTGCTGTTTTGTGCTTATAATCAATCCAAGGCATGTCGTGCGTTGCGCAATCGACTGAGGCGGTTGCGCGCGGTAACGGTACGATTGCCCAAGACACAGACACATAAATAGGGGGTTGATTATGACCAAGAAAGTCGCATTGGTTACCGGTGCAATGGGTGGACTCGGAACGGCGATCTGCCAGGCATTTGCTAAAGAAGGCATGACCGTGGTGGCAAACTGCCTGCCGGGTTATTCGGAAAAGGACGCCTGGCTCGATGGCCAGAAGGCCCAGGGCTTTGAGTTCCTGGTGGCCGAGGGTGATGTCTCGGACTACGACTCCTGCAAAGTGATGATCGACAAGATCGAGAGCGACATTGGCGCTGTTGATGTGCTGGTGAACAACGCCGGCATCACGCGCGACAAGTTCTTCCCCAAGATGGAAACCGGCCAGTGGCAGGCCGTCATCAACACCAACCTGAACAGCCTGTTTAATGTGACGCACCACATCTCGCCCAAGATGGCCGAGCGTGGCTGGGGTCGCATCATCAACATCTCGTCGGTCAATGGCGTCAAAGGTCAGGCGGGTCAAACCAACTACTCGACCGCCAAGGCGGGCGTGCTTGGCTTCACCAAGGCGCTGGCTCAGGAGCTCGCAACCAAGGGCGTGACGGTTAACGCCATTGCTCCGGGTTACATTGCAACCGACATGGTCATGGCCATTCGTGACGACGTCCGTCAGGCGATTACCGATACCGTGCCGATGAAGCGTCTTGGCAAGCCGGAAGAAATCGGCGGCCTGTGCGCCTATCTGGCATCCGAGATGGCCGGCTACATCACGGGCTCGACGGTGAACATCAACGGCGGTCTGCACATGTCGTAATTGTGCCGCGTTGCGAAACCGGTCACGCGAAACCCCGCCCTATGGCGGGGTTTTTCTTTGCGCGGCGCGGTATAATTCTCGTGAGAGTGGGAAAACTACCCGCCGAGTGGAGACGAATGCAATGCCAGACCAGCTGCGATTGATCAAAAAATACCCGAACCGTCGCTTGTACGACACACGGACCAGTTCCTACATTACGTTGTCAGACGTCAAGGACTTGGTGCTGGCCAATGATGAGTTCAAGGTCATCGATGCAAAGACCGGTGACGATCTGACGCGGGGCATCCTGCTGCAGATCATTCTCGAGGAAGAGGCCGGCGGAGCGCCGATGTTTACCAGTGACCTGCTGTCACACATGATCCGCTTCTATGGCAATGCCATGCAGGGCATGATGGGCAAGTACCTGGAAAACAACATCAAGGGCTTCACCGATATGCAGCTCAAGCTGCAGGATCAGGCGCGGTCAATCTATGGCGAAAACAGCCCGATCAGCCAGGATTTGTGGGCTCAGTTCCTGAATTTTCAGGGGCCGGCGATGCAAAGCATGATGGGTGCGTATATGGAACAGAGCAAAAAGATGCTCACCCAGATGCAAGAACAAGTGGAAAGCCAGACGCGCAATCTGTTCTCTGGTTTCCAGTTCCCCAATTATTCGCAGAATCCGCAGGAGGCGAATCAAGACGCCGCCGCTGATTCGCGTAAAACGAGTAGCAATAAGAAGTGAGCCTGCGCTTGAGTATCGAGTTTTGGAGTGCGTCGCCATGAGTCACTCCGCCGCCCCCAAAGTGGGCTTTGTTTCCCTTGGCTGCCCCAAGGCCACCGTTGATTCCGAGCATATCCTGACCCGTTTGCGGGCAGAAGGGTATGAAGTTTCCGGCTCCTACGACGATGCGGAGTTGGTCGTTGTGAACACCTGTGGTTTCATTGACGCGGCAGTCGCCGAGTCGCTGGACGCCATCGGTGAAGCGCTGGCAGAAAACGGTCGCGTGATTGTGACGGGCTGTCTCGGCGCCAAGGCCGACGTGATTCTCGACGCCCATCCGCAGGTGCTGGCGGTGACGGGCCCG
>JBFIJC010000208.1:0-6925 GCA_041600915.1 Nitrogeniibacter sp. | reverse complement strand
CTGGTCGAATCGATCAAGGCCCTGCCCTACGAGCCCATCCTCACCACCTACCTGCAATACGACGACAGCGTCCGCCTGCCCGCGCCCATGATCGGCGCCGAAGGCGGCCTCGCCCAATGGTTCTTCGACCGCGGCCAGACCGGCGGCCCCGCCGGCCTCATCGCCGCCGTCATCAGCGCCCGCGGCCCGCATCTCGACATCCCCAAACACGAAGTCGAACTCGCCGTCCACAACGAACTCGAAGCCCTCCTCGACCGCCGCCTGCCCCCGGCCGACAGCATCCTCACCATCACCGAAAAACGCGCCACCTTCGCCTGCCGGCCGCAACTGGCCCGGCCGGGCGTACAGACGGCGCAGCGCGGCATCTGGTTGGCTGGGGATTACGTGGAGGGGCCGTATCCGGCGACGATCGAGGGGGCGGTGCGGGCAGGCTGCAATGCCGCATTCGCGATTTCGAAACAATGACGGAAAACGGCATTGGACGAAACAAAAACAGCGTTTGAACGTAGAGCCGTTGAACTACTACTCGAAACGACCGGGCTACTTCCAAACGGCGCAATTTCGACGTTTTCAAACGATCCACCCGATGTCACGGTAAGCAGTCAAATGGGAATCGTCGGCATCGAAGTCCGACGGCTGTATTCGGACGAAGATCAAAAAAAGGGGAGCACGTTACGGGGGATCGCTTCCCTGCGCCAGCGCTTAGTTGACCGAGCCTCTGAAATTCTGGCAACAAAGTCAGCAGAGAAATTCCATATCTCTCTCGGCATTCCCGAGCATCAACCGATTCGAACAAAAGACATCAACAAGATTGCCTCTGAAATCGTCGAGGCGGTCATCTCCTCAGGGCCAGAACCAGACCCGTTTGGTGCGCGGGCTCTCGTGACGGATCTGCCTGAACCGCTCGCTTACTTAAGCGTCACTTCGCTCGACGGCATGCCCGATTCGATACTGAATTTGAACAATACGTTTTGGGTTGGTAGCGCAACTCCGCGCCTCGTTCAGTACGGACTGGACCAAAAAGAGGCAATGTTTTCAGCTTTTCCGCCCGAATTTAGCAAGCGATGGATCCTTCTCGCATGCGACGGAAGTGTCCAATCAAGCTCTTTAACGCTTTCTCCCGAACTAAAAACAGAGACTTTCCGCACCCCGTTTCACCGCGCGTTCGTTCTGGATATGTTTGGCCATGCGCTGGAACTACAAATCCGCGCCCCCTGAAGGCTGGGCGGGCAAAACATTAAACACACTGGCACTGATTTCCTACCGCGCCTCAACTCGAGCCCCCAAGTCCTCACTCAACACCCCACCCTGCATATGCAACACCCGATCGCAGCGCGAGGCCAGTGCGTCGTCGTGGGTCACCAGAATCAGCGTGGTGCCACGCTCCCGGTTGAGTTCGAAGATGAGTTCGATGATCGCGGCACCGGTCTCGGCGTCGAGGTTGCCGGTGGGCTCATCGGCCAGCAGCACGGCGGGTGAGGGGGCGAAGGCGCGAGCGAGCGCGACGCGTTGTTGTTCGCCGCCTGAGAGGTGTTTGGGATAGTGCCCGGTGCGCCCTTCGAGGCCGACGCGTTTGAGCCAGTCGCGGGCGGTGGCTTCGGCCCTGACCTGGCCGGCCAACTCCAGCGGCAGCATGACATTGTCGAGCGCGGTGAGCGCCGGCAGCAGCTGGAAGGACTGGAACACGAAGCCCATCTGCGCGCCGCGCAACTGGGCGCGGGCGTCTTCGCTGAGCGCGAACAGGGATTGGCCGGCGAGTTGAACCGATCCGCTCGTTGGCACGTCCAAACCCGCGACAAGCCCGAGCAGCGTGGACTTGCCGGAGCCGGAGGCGCCGACGATGGCGATCGACTGCCCGGCTTGCACGGCAAACGTGATGTCTTTGAGAATGGGCAGCTCGCCGCCCTGCCCCTCGCGCGCAGGCACTGATTTGGACAAGCCGGTCACTTCGATCACCGGCCCGGAGTTGGAAAGCATGGTTCGATCCATTATTGGTTTGCTATTGGTTATGAGTACCACACTGGCGCAAGCCGCGACGGTGCTGGTGCTGGGCGACAGCCTGTCGGCCGGTTTCGGCCTGCGTGCCGAGCAGGCCTGGCCCGCTCACCTGCAGCGCAAGCTCGATGCCTTGCCGGGCAAGCATACCGTGATCAACGCAAGCGTGAGTGGCGAGACCACCGCGGGCGGCCGGGCGCGCCTGCCGCAGGCGATTGCCGCGCATGCGCCGGACGTGGTGGTCATCGAGCTGGGGGCCAACGACGGCCTGCGCGGGTTGCCCGTCCAGCTGATGCGAGACAATCTGCTGGCCATGGTCGACGCAGCCGAGGCCGCTGGCGCCAAAGTGGTGCTGGTAGGCATGCGGCTGCCGCCGAATTACGGGCCGGTATATACGCGGCTGTTCCAGAACACCTTTGCCGAGGTGGCCAAAACGCGCGAACTGGCGTTTGTGCCCTTCCTTCTCGACGGATTTGCAGAAAACCGCCGGCTGTTTCAGGCTGACGGGGTGCATCCGACGGCGGAAGCGCAGCCGCAGATTCTGGAGACGGTGTGGCCGGCGCTCAAGCCGCTGCTGCCGAGCGCGGTATCGCGGCGTTGAGCGACATGGTGGGTGGCTTGCCACCCACCAAGCGGCGTGTGTCGTGAGGTTCGGTGCTTACGTCAGCGTACCTGGACGGTCGGTGCGCCGGCGTTCATCTGGCCAATCACGGCTGCGCTGCCAAAGCCCTGCGCGCGGAACACCTCAAGCACCTGATCGACCGACGCCGGGTCACAGGCGACAAGCAGGCCGCCGCTGGTTTGCGGATCGGTCAGCAGCGCCTGCTGCCATGCCACCAGACCATCGCCCAGATGCACGTCATTGCCGTAACCGGCCCAGTTGCGGCGCGAGGCGCCGGTGACAACGCCGGCCTGGGCAAAACCAAGCGCAGCCTCAATCATGGGAATGTCGCCAAACGCTACATCAGCCGCCAGGCCCGAGCCACGGCACATTTCCAGCAAATGCCCGGCCAGACCGAAGCCGGTCACGTCGGTGACCGCATGCACGCCATCAATCTGCGCGAGCGCGGGGCCCGGCGTGTTGAGCCGGGTGGTGGTCTCGATCATGCAGGCGTAGCCGTCGGCGTCGAGCTGGCCTTTCTTGAGCGCGGCAGAGAGCACACCGACGCCAAGCGGCTTGCCGAGAATCAGCACATCGCCGGCACGGGCGGTGTCGTTGCGTAGCACACGGTCGGGGTGCACGATGCCGAGCGCCACGAGACCGTAAATAGGTTCAAGCACATCAATGGAGTGCCCGCCGGCAATCGGAATGCCCGCCTCGCGGCACACGCTGGCGCCACCTTCAAGAATCTGACCGATCACTTCCGGCGCGAGTTTGTCGAGCGGCATGCCGACGATCGCCAGCGCCATGATCGGCGTGGCGCCCATGGCGTAGATGTCGCTGATGGCGTTGGTGGCGGCGATGCGGCCAAAATCGGTGGGGTCGTCGACAATCGGCGTGAAGAAATCGGTGGTCGCAACAATCGCCTGTTGGTCGTTGAGCCGATACACTGCGGCGTCATCGGACGAAGCGTTGCCCACCAGCAGCTCGGGCGGCATCACGCCCATGGGCGAGCGCGACAAGATATCGGACAGCACGGCGGGGGCAATTTTGCAGCCGCAGCCACCGCCGTGGGAAAATTCGGTCAAACGAACAACAGTCATGATTTACACACAGAGGCGCGCGAGCGGCGCCGGCACAGGATGGTGATGAAAAAAGGCAGCGCGACCGTAGCACAGCTTTCCGAGTTTGACGAGATCATCGACGTGCGCTCGCCGGCCGAGTTCGCCGAGGACCACATTCCGGGCGCGGTGAGCATGCCGGTGCTGGATGATGAGCAGCGCGCACGCGTCGGCACCATCTACAAACAGGTGTCGTCCTTCGAGGCGCGGCGCATCGGCGGTGCGCTGGTGGCCGAGAATCTAGCCCGGCATCTGCACGCACATATGCAGGACAAGCCACGCGACTGGCGCCCCTTGGTGTATTGCTGGCGTGGCGGACAGCGCAGCGGCGCATTTGTGACCTGGCTGCGCATGGTCGGCTGGGATGCCTGCCAGCTCGAAGGCGGCTACAAGAACTTCCGCCGCCTGGTGATCAACGCGCTGGAGCTACAACCTGCGACCCTCGATTTTCGCGTCATTTGCGGCGCCACCGGCAGTGCCAAAACGCGCATTCTCGAAGCGCTGGCTGCGGCAGGCGCGCAGGTGCTTGATCTGGAAGGACTGGCGTCGCACAAAGGCTCGGTGCTTGGCGCACTGCCGGGCATCGCCCAGCCGACACAAAAGAAGTTCGAAACCTTGCTGCACGACGCCCTCAGCCGATTCAGCCCGGACCGGCCGGTTTACGTGGAAGCAGAGAGTCGAAAGATTGGCCGGGTGCACCTACCCGGCGCCCTCATCGAAGCCATGCGCGCGTCGCCGTGCATCGGCATCGACGCCACCCGCGAAGCGCGCATCGCCTTCCTGCTGCGCGACTACGCCTACCTGGGCGATGACGTGGCCGATCTGCAGCACAAGCTCAGCTGCCTCAACCGCATCGTGTCAAACGAAACCCTGGGACGCTGGCAGATCTACGCCGCCGAACACAATCTGCCCGCCCTGTTTGCCGATCTGATCGATCAGCACTATGACCCGCTCTACAAGCGCTCGCAGAACAGCAACTATGTCCGCTTCACTGACGCTATCCATGTGCCAGCGGACGACCTGACGCCTGCGGGCGTGACGGCCATTGCTGAAACCATTCTGGCGCGAACACCCGCGCGCGCCGAGCACTGATCAGCCCGGCAGGCGGCCCGGTGTCTCGCCTTTGCGGGCGCAAATACGCTGGACCATCGCCGGCGCGGGGCGTGCGATCTCGCCCTGTTCAAAGGCAATGACGGTAAAGCCATCGCGTGTTCGCTCAAGCAATTCGCCCGGCAGCAATAAAAAATCAGGATTACTGGGTTTGCCGAAGGCGGCATTGCCGAGCATGAAAGTTTCGTAGATCAACACGCCGCCGGGTCTCAGCAAGGCACCGAGGCGGTCAAACGTCGGTCGAAAAAGGTAATTGGTCACCACGATCGCGTCGAAAGACGCATCCGACCAGGGCCAGGCGGCACCGGATTCGAGGTCCAGCGCGCAGGCCGTCACACCGGGATGAAGCTCAAGTGCCGCCAAGGCCGCCGGATCACGGTCGACGGCTGTCACCCGGCAGCCCCGGTCGGCCAGCCACCGCGAGTGACGTCCGCGCCCGCAGGCCAGATCAAGGACAGACGCGCCATCGACCAGCACCTCGGCGCAGCGGCGTACCCACTCCGAAGGCGCACCGCTGCCATGCTGGCTTCCGGCCATTGCGGGGCGATTGTTCGTATTCGTCACGGCGACCTCAATAATTAGGCGAGCGCCAATTCTAGCGTGCGCCATGCCGTATTCACTTTTCACGCCGCCACGGCCGATCTACGCTGAGCACAGCATCGTGCCCTTCCACGAGCCCGGCGGATCAAACGCGTATTATTCGTTCGAGGCCCGATGGATTCGCAACCGAACTCGCCTGCCCTGAGAAAACGCATCACCGGCGGTGAAACATAGCCGCCCCAAATACATGGATTCACACAACACTCCTGACGACGTCCACGCGCCGCCCTCCACGGCAAAGCGTTTTCTGCACCGCTCGCTGGCGCTGGCGGGCGTGGCCTTTGCCGTTTTGCTGGTGTTGGCCGGAAAATGGTGGCTTGCCCGAAGCAGCAACGCGGCTGCCGCCACGCATGATGCTGGCGCACTGCCTGCCTTTAACGATACAACCGGCTGGATCGGCCTTGTGCTGCTGGTGGCCGCACTCGGGGTCGCGCTCACCCTGGGCTTCCGGTCGATTCGCAACTATCGTTTCGCCGTCGACTTCGCCCACCGCGCCACCGCCGTCACCGAGTTCAATCAGCGCCGGCTGATGGACTTTGTCGAGCTCTCCAGCGACTGGCTGTGGGAAACCGACATCGAGCACCGCTTCACGCTCATGAGCGAAGGCATGCGCAGCATGGCCAATATGGACAGCGCGGAATTTGTCGGGGCGCATCTGTGGGAGCTGCCATGCAGCAACATGGACGCCGGTCGCTGGTCGGACCACCGGCAACGCGTCGCGAGGCACGAGCCCTTCACACTCTTGCTGTCCCGCCACGATCTGGCGGGCGCGCTGCGGCATCTGGAGTTCGTCGGCAAGCCACTGTTCAGGCATGGCAATTTCGAGGGCTACCGCGGCGTCGGCCGTGACATCACACAGCGCATCAAGGCCGAACGCGAGCTGAGCGAAAGCGAGGAGCGCTTTCGCACCTTGGTGGAAGGCTCTTTCGACTGGTTCTGGGAGCAGGACACACAGTTTCGTTTTACGCGACTGGTCACCAGCCCACGCAACGAACAAGCAATAGACGTCGACGAAGTCATCGGCAAAACGCGCTGGGCGCTGGCCGGCGTCAACACGACCGACGCCTGTTGGCAGGCCCATATTCACGCCTGCGAGCAGCACGAAGCCTTCACTGATTTTGTCTACTCACGCAAATCACCTGACAAGAAAACCAGCTGGTTTTCAGTCAGTGGCCGGCCCTGCTTCGACGATGCCGGCCGTTTCAGCGGCTATCGCGGCGTCGCCCGCGACATCACCACCGAGCGCAACACTCAACTCGCTCTGGCGACAAGCGAAGCGCGCTATCGCAATACCTTCGAACACGCACCGATCGGTATCATCACCCTGGACGCGGAGGGCCACCGGCAAACGGTCAATGCCGCGTTTGCGCATATGCTGGGTTATCCGAGGCGTGCCTTGCTCGGGCGCGACTTCCGTACCTTTACCCATCCGGACGATCAAGCCGCGGACGAGCAGATCTATCGCGCATTTGTCAGTGGCGAGATTTCATCGCATCAG
>JBFIJC010000207.1:0-6941 GCA_041600915.1 Nitrogeniibacter sp. | reverse complement strand
GCGCGCTACCATGAATTGAGTGCGTCGTTCACAACCGAGAGCGGCCGTGACAATGCCCGGGCGTGTGCAGAGCCCGCCCGGCACCGAGGAGGGAATCATGAGTGCAGTGCTGAATCAGGACGATAGCCCGATGGTCTTGCGCGAGGACCGCGATGGTGTCGCCCACCTGACCCTGAATCGCCCGGCGCAGTTCAATGCCTTGTCCGAGGCGATGCTCAACGCGCTGATCACCGAGCTGGATGCGATTGCGACCAATCCGGCGGTGCGTGTGGTGGTGCTGGCGGGTGAGGGCAAAGCCTTTTGCGCCGGGCATGACCTGAAGGAAATGCGCGGCAATCACACAATTGAGTTCCAGCAGGCGCTGTTCCGCCTGTGCGGCAAGCTGATGTGCAAGATCATCGCCATTCCGCAACCGGTGATCGCGCGGGTGCACAGCATCGCCACCGCGGCCGGCTGCCAGCTGGTGTCGATGTGCGACATGGCGGTGGCGGCTGAAGGGGCACGCTTTGCGGTGTCGGGCATCAATGTGGGGCTGTTTTGCTCGACGCCGAGTGTCGGTCTGTCGCGCAATATGGGGCGCAAGGCTGCCTTCGAGATGCTGGTGACCGGCGAGTTTATTGATGCGCCCGAAGCTCAGCGCCGTGGCCTGATCAACCGGGTGGTGCCGCTCGATCAACTTGACGAAGAAGTTGCCAAACTGGCTGCGTCGATCTGCAACAAGTCGGCGGCGGCCATCAGCATGGGCAAGCAGTTGTTCTATCAGCAGCTCGAAATGGGTATTGAAGCGGCTTACCAGAGTGCCGCAGAAACCATGGCCTGCAACATGATGACCGAGGACGCGGGCGAAGGCATCGACGCCTTCATTGCCAAGCGCAAGCCGGTCTGGAAAGGTCGCTGAGCGATTGTTTGGGGGTGCGATGCTGATCGACACCCACATTCATCTTGACGCGGATGCGTTTGCGCCGGATCGGCAGGCGCTGATGGACGCGGCCCGCGATGCCGGGGTAGGGGCCTATGTGGTGCCCGCAGTCACGGCAGCGGGTTTTGATGCCCTGGATGCATTGGCCGATGCGACGCCGAACCTGGCGCGCGCCTACGGTCTGCATCCGCTCTATATCGATCGCGCGCGCCCCGAAGATCTCGAGCTGCTCGCCCAGCGCTTGGCTCGGCCGGATGCTGTGGCGGTGGGCGAAATCGGCCTCGATGGTTTTATTCCTGCGCCGGACATGGCCGCACAGCTACCGTGGTTCGACGCGCAGTTGGCGCTCGCAAAGCGATTTGAGCTGCCGGTGATCCTGCATGTGCGCCATGCGGTCGAGCCGATCATCCGCTCACTGAAAAAGGCCGGTGTGCGCGGCGGCATTGCCCATGCGTTCAATGGCAGTCGCCAGCAGGCAGATACCTTGTTGATGATGGGTTTCAAACTGGGTTTCGGCGGGACGCTGACCTATCCCGGTTCGCGCAGGATTCGTGCATTGGCGGCGAGTTTGCCCCTGAGTGCGATTGTGCTCGAAACTGATGCGCCGGACATGCCGCCGGTTTGGGCGCGGGGTCAGCGAAACGAGCCGGTCAATCTGGCACGCATTGCCGAAACCCTGGCCGAGTTAAGAGGCGAGCCCTTGGCGGACATTGTTGCCGCGACCGGGGCGAATGCGCGTCGTGCCTTGCCGCGGCTGAACGGGTTGCTCGCCTGAGGCCTTGCGCGTCAGGCTTTTGTGGCGTTGCTTGAGCTTGCGATCAGCCCGGCGATGTCGTTTTTCAGATCGTTCAGGTTGTCCGCGTAGCGGTCGCAAAACATCAGCGAGACGCCGAACACATACGCGTAGAGCAACATGCTGCGGCTCGACGCTTCAGCCATCGGCACGCCGCAGGACAGGAACAGCTCGCGAGCGCATTTGAGGCGCCAGGTGTCGACTTCTTCGACCACCGCCGCGGCCGTGTCGTCACGCCGCGCCCAGTCGCGCACGGCCAGCTCGATCATCATGCCTTTGCGGCTGCGGCTGGCACTGTAGACGTCAATGACGTGGTGTAGCTGCGACAACTCGGAGCCGGCGTTGGCGCGGGTTTGCTTCACGATGTCCTTGATGCGGCCTTCTTTCCAGACCTCCAGCACCGACTGCAGCAAGTCGCTGCGATCCTTGAAGTGCCAGTAAAAACTGCCCTTGGTCACCTTCAGGTGCTTGGCCAGCAACTCTACCCGCAAGCCCGCGACGCCCTCCTTGGCGAGAAGGTCGGTGGCGGCGAGCACCCAGGTCGAGCGGTCGAGTTGGGCACGAGGTTTGGTCTTCGAATTTTCCATACGCCGTAGTATTGACAAAAACGGCATCCATACGCTACCGTACGGCCATACTTTCCCGTATGGAAATTTGCCAATCGGGGGCGTCATGCGAAACATCGTGCGCGATGCCATAATGAATGTTGGCCTTGTAGCAATATTGCCTTTCTGAAGATTTGATTAAGGAGGACAGCCTTGAAGATTCTGGTTCCCGTCAAACGGGTCGTTGATTACAACGTAAAAGTACGCGTGAAGGCCGATGCGAGCGGCGTCGATATTGCCAACGTGAAGATGAGCATGAACCCCTTCGACGAAATCGCCGTCGAAGAAGCCGTCCGCCTGAAAGAAGCGGGCGTGGCGACGGAAGTTATCGCCGTGTCTTGCGGCGTGGCCCAGTGTCAGGAAACCCTGCGCACCGCCATGGCCATCGGCGCTGATCGCGGCATTCTGGTGCAGACCGACGAAGAACTTCAGCCGCTGGCCGTGGCCAAGCTGCTCAAGTCGCTGGTTGAGAAGGAAGGCCCGCAGCTGGTCATCCTCGGCAAGCAGGCCATTGATGACGATGCCAACCAGACCGGTCAGATGCTGGCTGCGCTGTTGAATCTGCCGCAAGCGACCTTCGCGTCCAAAGTGGCCATCGCTGACGGCAAGGCCACGGTGACCCGTGAGATCGACGGTGGTCTCGAGACCCTGTCGATGAGCCTGCCGGCCATCGTCACCACCGACCTGCGCTTGAACGAGCCGCGTTACGCCACGCTGCCGAACATCATGAAGGCCAAGAAGAAGCCGCTCGAAACCGTCACTCCCGCCGATCTGGGCGTGGATGTCGCACCGCGCCTCAAGACGCTCAAGGTTGAAGAGCCGCCCAAGCGCAGCGCCGGTGTCAAAGTTGCCGATGTGGCCGAACTGGTCGCCAAACTCAAGAACGAAGCCAAGGTGATCTGAATATGAGCATCCTCGTCATCGCAGAACACGATAACGCCAGCATCAAGGCTGGCACCCTCAACACCCTCGCCGCAGCACAAGCCATCGGTGGTGACATCGATTTGCTGGTGGTCGGCAGCGGCTGCGCGGCAGCGGCGGAAGCCGGCGCCAAGCTCGCTGGTGTGAGCAAAGTGCGTGTCGCCGATGCGGCCCACTACACCGATGGTGGCGCCGAAAACGTTGCCGCCCTGATCGTCGCCAGCGCGTCCGGTTACACCCATATCCTCGCCGCGGCCTCCACCTTCGGCAAGAACGTGATGCCGCGTGTGGCCGCCCAGCTGGATGTGGCGCAGGTCTCCGAGATCGTCGCCGTGGTGTCGGCTGACACCTTTCGTCGTCCGATTTACGCCGGCAACGCGATTGCTACCGTGCAAAGCGCCGATCCGGTCAAGGTCATCACGGTGCGTACGACCGGTTTTGATGCGGTCGCCGAGACCGGTGGCAGTGGCAGCGTCGAAGCACTCGAAGCAGCCGCCGATACCGGCCTGACCAAGCTGGTCAATCGCGAGCTGACCAAATCCGAGCGTCCCGAACTGGGTGCCGCCGGCGTCATCGTGTCGGGTGGTCGTGGCCTGGGTAATGGTGAGAACTACCACAGCCTGCTCGAGCCGCTGGCCGACAAGCTCAACGCCGCCCTCGGCGCCAGCCGCGCAGCGGTGGACGCGGGCTATGTGCCGAACGACTATCAGGTGGGTCAGACCGGCAAGATCGTCGCGCCGCAGCTGTATATCGCCATCGGTATTTCGGGCGCCATCCAGCACCTGGCCGGCATGAAGGACTCGAAGGTCATCGTCGCGATCAACAAGGACGAAGAAGCGCCGATTTTCCAGGTGGCTGATTACGGCCTGGTGGCGGATCTGTTTGAAGCCGTCCCGGCACTGACCGCCGCACTGGGTTAAGCACAGGGGCTTGCAGCGGTGAATTTCACCGCTGATTTGTTTGCCGGAGGCTGGCTTTGGGGGGCGAGTGCGCTCTCCTGCCTGGTGCTGGTCTGGATTGTCCGGACCGGTCCCTGGGCCAGCCTTGGCCGGTCCGAGCGCATGAATGTGTGGCTCGGGACGGCGGTCGCGCTGATGCTGGTGTGGCGGATGAAAGCGGGGGTGCTCCCCGGTCTGGATCTGCACCTGCTCGGCGCGATGGTGGCGACCTTGCTGTTTGGGCCTCAGTTGGCCATGGCCTTGCTCGGCATTGTTCTGGCTGCGGTCGTGCTGGCCACCGGGGGTGACTGGCAGAGCCTTGGCTTGAACTGGCTGGTGATGGCGGTGTGGCCGGTGATCGTTGCCGACGGTATTCGTCGGCTCGTGGCGTGGCGTCTGCCCCGGCACTTTTTTGTATACGTGTTCGTGGTCGCGTTTTTTGGCAGTGCGGCCACTGTGATGGCGCAGGGGCTGTTGGCGTCGGTGGTGCTGAGTGTTGCCGATGTGTATTCCCTGGATTTTCTGGCATCGGACTATCTGCCGTATTTCCTGCTGCTGGGCTTTTCCGAAGCCTGGTTGTCGGGCGCAGTGATTACCGTGATGGTTATCTATCGACCGGATTGGGTCGCCAGTTTCGATGACCGTCTTTACTTGAAGAACAAATAGGCACGGCTGCGGCGATCGTCGCAACCACAATCAAACACTGGACAGGAGTGCATGGACAATGAGCGAGTACGTTGCCCCGATTCGGGATATGCAGTTCGTGATGAAAGAACTGGCAGGCCTTGAGCAGGTCAGCCAATTGCCGAGCTATGGCGATGCCACCGACGATTTGGTGGATGCGGTGCTTGAAGAGGCCGGCAAGTTTGCTTCTGGCGTGCTCTCGCCGCTGAACCGCACGGGTGATCAGGTCGGTGCCAAATGGAAAGATGGCGAGGTGACGACGGCGCCGGGCTGGCAGGGCGCGTATCGTCAGTTCGCCGAGTCCGGCTGGACGGCGCTGGCCTGCGACCCGGAATACGGCGGTCAGGGCTTGCCGAAGCTGGTCAACACCGCTGTCATGGAAATGTGGAAGGCGGCCAACATGGCCTTCTCCCTGTGTCCCATGCTGACCAACGGCGCGATCGAAGCCCTGATGCTGCGCGGCACGGACGAGCAGAAAGCGGTCTATCTGACCAAGATGGTGAGCGGCGAATGGACCGGCACCATGAACCTGACCGAACCGCAAGCCGGCTCCGATCTGGCGGCGGTGCGCACCCGTGCTGAACCGCAGGCCGACGGCAGTTACAAGATCTTCGGCCAGAAGATTTTCATCACCTACGGCGAACACGACCTGACCGACAACATCGTTCACCTGGTGCTCGGCCGTCTGCCGGACGCACCGGAGGGGGTGAAGGGTATTTCGCTGTTCCTGGTGCCGAAGTTCATGGTCGAAGCCGACGGCACGCCGGGCGCACGTAACGATGTGCACTGCGTGTCGATCGAGCACAAGCTCGGTATCCATGCCAGCCCGACCTGCGTACTGGCCTTTGGTGACAAGGGTGGCGCAACAGGCTATCTGATTGGCGAAGCCAACCGCGGCCTTGAGTACATGTTCATCATGATGAACGAGGCACGTTTTGCGGTCGGCATGGAAGGTCTGGCGCTGTCAGAGCGCGCTTACCAGCAGGCGCTGGGCTATGCCCGTGACCGCGTGCAGGGCACCGAGCCTGGCGTTCGCGGCGGCGGCAAAGTGGCCATCATTCGTCACCCGGACGTGCGTCGCATGCTGATGTCGATGAAGTCCCAGACGGAAGCGATGCGTGCGCTGGCCTATGTGGTCGGCGCAGCAACCGACATGGCACATGACCATCCAGACGAAGTTGTGCGTGCGCAGAACCAGGCTTTTGTTGATCTGCTGATTCCCATCGTCAAAGGCTGGTGCACCGAGAATTCGATCGATATCGCCTCGACCGGCGTGCAGATTCACGGCGGTATGGGCTTTATCGAAGAAACGGGCGCGGCTCAGCATTTCCGCGATGCCCGGATTACCACCATCTACGAAGGCACGACCGCCATTCAGGGCAACGACCTGATCGGCCGCAAGATCTCGCGCGACGGCGGCATGGCCATGAAGGCCGTGATCGAGCAGATGCGCGGTGTCGTGGTTCAGCTGAATGAGCAGAGTGCGCCGGAGTACAAGGCAATTCGCACTGCGCTGTCGGCGGGTATCACCGCGCTGGAAGAGGCGACGGACTATGTGCTGGCCACTTACGGCAGCGACATCAAGGCGGCCTCGGTGGGCGCTGTGCCCATGCTCAAGCTGTTCGGCATTGTGGCTGGCGGTTGGCAGATGGCTCGCGCGGCGATGATCTCGCAGACGCGCTTGAACGAAGGCGCGGGTGACGCGTCGTTCTATCAGGCCAAGATCGTGACGGCACGCTTCTACGCCGACCACATCTTGTCGCAGGCACCGGGTCTGGCTTACGCCGTGGTCAATGGTGCGGCGGGTGCGCTGGCGCTTGAAGACGACATGTTCTGAACATAGAACCCTGTCAAAGAAAACCCCCATCGGCGTCAGCCCTTGGGGGTTTTTCTTTTGTCGCCAGCGCGGAGCGGGGCTCGCGTGGCGCACAGATGAAAAAAGGTTCTTCGCGCAATCCGGGGGAAGTAGTGGTTGACGGTTCGGAGGTTGGTAGATTGGCAGTCGCCAAACAAATCGATCTCCTTCCTCTTCCCCGTCATGCGCGATGCTATGTTGGGCGTTGTCTTCTGGAAAGGCCACG
>JBFIJC010000206.1:0-6990 GCA_041600915.1 Nitrogeniibacter sp. | reverse complement strand
TGGTGCCGTTGCGCGCGGCTCCAGCGTGCGCGCCAGTTCGGTGACGAGGGTGGTGAGGGACACCATCACCTGCACCAGCCCCTCTCGCGCCATCGGCCCGAGGATGTCGAGGTCACGTTCGATCAGCGCCGATTTGGTGATGATCATCACCGGATGATGGCACTCGGCCAACACCTTGAGAATCTCCCGTGTCACCCCGAGTTGGCGCTCCACCGGTTGATAGGCGTCGGTATTGACGCCCAGGGCGATGGGCGAGCAGCGATAGCTGCGGGCGGACAATTCGGCGCGTAGCAGCGTGGCGGCGTTTGGCTTCCAGGCCAGACGCGTCTCGAAGTCCAGCCCCGGCGACAAGCCCAGATAGGCATGGCTGGGTCGCGCGAAGCAATACACGCAGCCATGTTCGCAGCCGCGGTAGGGGTTGATTGATTTTTCAAACGGCACGTCTGGCGACTGGTTGGTCGTGATGACGCTGCGCGCGGTGTCGACCTGCAATTGCGTGCGAAATGGTGGCGCTGGGGTGTCCTGCGGCCAGCCGTCGTCACTGGGCTCGCGTTGCCAGTCGAGAAACCGGCTGTCCGGTCGGTGCGTGGTGCTGCGGCCTTTGATGGGGGATGTGCTCATGGCAAGCGTCAGTGTCGCGAGTACCGCACGGTGCGGTCAAGCGCGTGGGTTCAAGTCCGGCCCGTTGCTGCCGACATAGTGAAAGACGGCATGCCGTTTTGCCGCCGGTGGTTTCGGAGGAGAGCGTATGACCGACTTGACGAACGCAGTCGCGCAGCTCGCAGGTGAGGCCCTGATCGAGAGCGGTTCGCTCGATCCCGCCGAGATCCGCGTGTTGATGGACAACCTGCCCGTTGGCGTGGCGCTGGTCGATGAAGCGCTTCAGGTGAGAATTTTCAACCGCAAGGCGCGGCAGCTGTTGGATTTTCCGGACAGTTTCTTTGCCGGCAAAATGCCGACGCTGCGGGAGCTGTTTCTGTTCAACGCGCGGCGCGGTGAATATGGCGAGGGCGACCCGGAGGCGCAGGCGGACGCCTTGGTGGAGCGTAGTCGCAAGCGAGAGCCTCACCAGTTTGAGCGAGACCGCCCGGATGGTTCGGTGCTGGATATCCGGGGCGAACCCCTGCCCGGCGGCGGTTTTGTGACCATCTGGACCGATGTGACCGCACGCAAGCGCGCCGAGCGTGAGGCTGACGCGCGCGCCAGACAGCTCGACCTCGTGATGGCTAACGTGCCGGGGAAGCTGTCTTTTTTTGATGCCGAACTGCGCTGCGTGTATAGCAACCAGCGTGAGCTGGTGTTTGGCGGCGTGGCGACCGGCGATGCGGGCAAAACCCTGCGCGAATTGGTGGGCGATGCGGTCTATCCCGAGATCGAAGGCTATTTCCGGCGAGCGCTTAATGGCGAGGCGACGGCGTATCAACGACGTTTTACCCGGCCCGACGGAAGCGCGGGCTATCTTCAGGTCAGCTCCGCACCGCACCGGGCGCCGAATGGCGAGGTGATCGGGTTATTCACGATCGGGCAGGATGTGACCGATCTCATGCAAACCGAAGAGGCGCTCAAGGAGCGCAATGCCGAGCTCGAGGCGGCGAACGCGGCTTTGGCAACGACGCATCAGCAACTGGTGCAGACCGAAAAAATGGCCTCGATCGGGCAGTTGGCGGCAGGCGTGGCGCACGAAATCAATAATCCGGTGGGCTTTGTCAGCGCCAATCTGACGACGCTGGGCACCTATGTGCGCAATCTGCTCGCGCTGGCCGACGTGTGTGAGCGCAGCTTGCGTGACGCGGTGCCGGCAGGCAGCCCGGCCTTGGGTGCGTTCGAGGCGGCGCGGGCCGAGGCCGATCTGGATTTTGTGCGCGATGACATCGTTGCGCTGCTCGACGAATCTCGCGACGGACTCGACCGGGTCCGCCGCATCGTGCAGGATCTGCGTGATTTTTCCCGCGCAGGTGGCAACGACCAGTGGCAGACCGCATCGCTGGAGGCCGGCCTGAACGCCACGGCGAACATCGCGCTGACCGACATGAAGCACCGGGTGACCGTGAGCCGGGCGTACGCCGGCGTGCCCGACGTCGAGTGTCTGCCGTCGCAACTCAATCAGGTCTTTCTCAATCTGATCGTCAATGCCGGCCACGCGATTGCCGATACCGGCACCATCACCTTGCGTACGGGCGTGAGTGATGACGAGGCCGAGGTGTGGGTGGAGGTGGCTGACTCCGGTTGCGGGATTCCGGCCGAAAACCTCAGCCGTCTGTTTGACCCCTTTTTCACCACCAAGCCGGTCGGAAAAGGCACGGGGCTGGGGCTGGCGCTGTCTTATGGCATTGTCGAGAAGCACGGCGGACGGATTGAAGTGCGCAGCACGGTGGGCGAGGGCACGACGTTTCGTGTGAGCCTCCCGCGGGTGCGGCCGACGTCCGCCTGAGCCTCGCGCCGGCATCACTTCCCGGAAACGACCGGGATGCCTTTGAACACTGTGCGCTCCGTGATCGGCGGCAGCGCCGCCAATGCATTCGCAAAAATCGGCGTCACATCCAGGGCCCGCGCCAGTGGCGCCTCACGGGTTGCAATGGCCTGCAAGCCAGCCTGTTTGACATGACCGAAGCCGCGCAACTGCCGGGGAAGCTCGGCCAGCGCGATCGCCTCGCAGAGGTTTTCGGTGCTGAGTCGTTTGAGCAAGGCGTCCACCATGTCAGGGTAGGCGGCCGCCAGTTCGCGCTCCATGCGGCGTTCGGCAGTGCGGCCAAAGGGGTCGAACACACTGCCGCGCAAGCGCTTGCCGCGGGCCAGCCAGCGCATGGCGCGCATCAGCCAGGGGCCGAAGTCGCGCTTGATCAGGCGGCCGGCCGCGTCGACTTTGGCCAGTAGCGGCGGTGCCATGTGGAAGGTGAGCTTGAGATCGCCGTCGAAGGTGTCGCGCAATGCCTCCATGAAGCGGCCGTCGGTGTACAGGCGCGCCACCTCGTACTCGTCCTTGTAGGCCAGCAGCTTGGCGTAGCCGAAGGCCACCGCCTCGGTCAGGCGCAAAGGTGCATCGGTGGCGACAAGCGCGGCTTCAGCCCTGCGCACACGCGCCACCAGCGCTGTGTAGCGCTCGGCGTAGGCTGCATTCTGATAGTCAGTGAGATGGGCCACGCGATGGGCGATCAGGGCGTCCAGGGTGAGCGTCTTGTGGGCCGGCTCTTCGGCCAGCTCGAGCACGGCCTCGGGCTTTTCCGCCGTCAGGCGGCCGAGGTGGAAGGCCATGCGATTGGTGCCGACGGCCACGCCATTGAGCGCGATGGCGCGTTCGATGGCCGCCAGCGACACCGGCACCCGGCCGCGCTGCCAGGCGTAGCCGAGCAGCAGGATGTTGGCGCCGATCGAGTCGCCGAGCAGGCGCAGGGCGAGGTCGTAGGCGTCCACCGATTCCATCGCGTCGTCGCCGGCGGCAAAGCGCAGCTTGTCGAGCAGGGCGTCGGCGTGCAGTTGGGCGTCCGGGTCGCGCACAAAGCGGTCGGTGGGGTTCTGGTGCTCACTGGCGATGATACGGGTGCGGCCGTGGCGCACGGTCTGCAGCGCCTCGGCCGAGGCGCCAACGACCAGATCGCAGGCCAGCAGCAGGTCGGCCTGCTGGGTGTCGATGCGTACCTGGTTGAGCAGGTCCGGGGTTTTGGCCCAGCGAATGAAGGCCAGCACCGCGCCGCCTTTTTGCGCAAAGCCCATGAAATCGAGCTGCGAGCTGGCCAGGCCGTCGAGGTGGGCGGCCATCGACACCAGCGCGCCAACGGTAACCACGCCGGTGCCGCCGACGCCGGTGATCAGCAGGTCGTAGGGCGCGTCGTCGAGATGGGTGTGTGGCACGGGCAGGTCGTGGATGAGGTGCTCGAGCGTGGCGGCGTCGAGCTTGCCGACGCGCTTCTTGAGCGTGGCGCCGGCCACCGAGATGAAGCTCGGGCAGAAGCCCTGCACGCAGGAAAAATCCTTGTTGCAGGAGGACTGCTCGATCTGGCGCTTGCGCCCGAGCGGCGTCTCCAGCGGGATCACCGACAGGCAGTTGGACTGCGTGCCGCAGTCGCCGCAGCCTTCGCACACCTCGGGGTTGATGAAGATGCGGCGGTCGGGGTCAGGGAAGGCGTTTTTCTTGCGCCGGCGGCGCTTCTCGGCGGCGCAGGTCTGGTCGTAGATGAGCGCGGTGACGCCTTCGATATCGCGCAGTGTGCGCTGCACCGCATCCATTTCGCTGCGATGGTGAAAGCTCGTGCCGGGCGGGAAGCGCATCTCGTCGCCCAGATATTTCTCGGGTTCGTCGCTGACCACGGCGAGGCGCTGCACGCCTTCGGCCTCGATCTGGCGGGCAATGCGGGCGACGCTGATGGTGCCGTCGTGCGCCTGACCGCCGGTCATGGCGACCGCGTCGTTGTAGAGAATCTTGTAGGTGATATTGGCGTGCGCCGCAATCGCCTGGCGGATGGCCAGACTGCCGGAGTGAAAATAGGTGCCGTCGCCGAGGTTCTGAAACACGTGCGCTCGGCGGGTGAAGCGGGCGTGGGCCGACCAGTCGGCGCCTTCGCCGCCCATCTGGATCAGGCCGGTGGTCTGGCGGTCCATCCACGAGGCCATGAAGTGGCAGCCGATGCCGGCCTGCGCGACCGAGCCTTCGGGTACCTTGGTGGAGCTGTTGTGTGGGCAGCCGGAGCAGAAATAGGGCAGGCGGCGCACGGCGTCGCCGGCGTTGGACAGCACCTCGGGGGCGGTGAAGTCGCACACATGGCTGAGCCGGTCGAGCGCCGGGCGGTGCGTGGCCAGCCAGCGGGCGAAGACCGGCATGATGCGCGAAGGGCGCAATTCGCCGAGTGCTGAGAGCAGCGGCGTGCCGTCGGCGTCGTGCTTGCCGATCACCCGCGGGCGGGCACCGGGGCGGTTGAACAGCAGCGTCTGGATCTGCTCCTCGACCACCGGCGCTTTTTCTTCGATGACCAGCACTTCGTCGAGCCCGTCGACCAGCGTGTCGATGCGCGTCGGTTCGAGCGGGAAGACCAGGCCGACCTTGTAGAGGCGGATGCCGGCGTCGGCCAGATCGTCGAGCGTGAGTTCGAGCCGGCGCAGCACTTCGAGGAAATCGAAGTGCGCCTTGCCGACGGTGACGATACCGAGCGTGGCGTCTGGCGTGGCGCGGATCCAGCGGTCGATGCTGTTGACGCGGGCGAAGGCGCGCACTGCGTCGAGCTTGTCGGCCAGCCGCGCTTCGAGCGCCAGGCTGGGCAGATCGGGCCAGCGGTAGTGCAGGCCGCCGGCGGGCGGGGTGTAGTCGGCCGGCGGCGGAAAGTCTTGGCGCACGGTGTCGAGGTCGACCGTCATGCCGCTCTCGACCACTTCGGAAATGGCCTTGAAGCCCACCCAGTTGCCGGAGAAGCGCGACAGCGCCCAGCCGTAGAGGCCGAATTCCAGATACTCGGCGACGTTGCCGGGGTGGATCACCGGCATGTGCCAGGCCTTGAGCGTGAGGTCGCTCTGGTGCGGCATCGACGAAGACACACAGCCGTGATCGTCGCCCAGCACGGCCAGCACGCCGCCGTGCGGCGAGGCGCCGTAGGCGTTGCCATGCTTGAGTGCGTCGCCGGCGCGATCGACGCCGGGGCCCTTGCCGTACCAGATGGCGAACACGCCATCGACAGTGCGCTGATCATCCGTTTCGACCTGCTGACTGCCGAGTACGGCGGTGCCGCCGAGCTCTTCATTGATGGCCGGCTGGAAGGCGATGCCCGCCGCGTCGAGCTGTTTTTTCGCCTTGCCCAGCGCGATGTCGTAGCCGCCCAGCGGCGAGCCGCGATAGCCGCTGATGAAGCCGGCGGTGTTGAGGCCGCGGCTGTGGTCGAGCCGGGCCTGCATCAGGGGCAGACGCACCAGCGCCTGGATGCCGGTCAGGAAGACGACGCCATGATCGGCCTCGAGGGCGTCGCTCAGGGTGTAGTCGGGGCGCGCCAGCATTGAATCCGGCTCGGCCTGACAGGCGAGCGGGGTGGCTGGCGCGCTCACCCGGGGCTCGGGGTGGCGCATGTCTCTCTCCGTGGGGTCGATCCTTGCCGGGGAGGCCCGGTCATGTCGCCCGTCATGATTTGTGGTGATAACAGTTTAGGTGCCGGTGGCGGTCTGTGCGTTCCCCTCTTGCCATGCATCGGTGAGAAATGAGAAGGTGTGTTCTTGATTTATCTCAATTTGGAGAATGATCGTGCTTGAGCGATTTGTGCGCCGCATCCTGGCCGAGTTGCAGCGCGATGCACGTCAGTCGGTGCAGGAGCTCTCCGCGCGGGTGGGCTTGTCGTCGACGCCCTGCTGGCGGCGGCTGAAGGAGATCGAGAAGGCGGGGCTGATCCGCCGCCATACGGTGCTGCTCGACCGTGAGGCGATCGGCCTGAAGGAGTGCTTGCTCGCGCATGTGACACTGGCGCGCCATGTGGGCACGGCGGTCGATGAGTTCGAGCGGGCGGTGCTGGCGCATCCGGAGGTGATCGAGTGCTATTCGACCACTGGCGACGCGGACTACATCCTGAAGGTGGTGGTGCCCGACATGAAGGCTTACGACCATTTCCTGCACAAGCAGATTTTCGCCATTGCGGGTGTGGCCAATGTGCGTACGGCCGTGGTGCTGCGTGAGGTGAAGTACGACACGGTGCTGCCCATCGATACCGAGAGCCCCTGAGGCGGCCATAAAAAAACCGCCCCGGAGGGCGGTCGGTGTTGCTGGACGCAGCGATCAGTTCTGGCGCAGAAGGTCCAGACGCCGGGCTTCGGCATCGCTCACGTATTCGAAGACGCGAACGACTTTTTTGACGCCGTCGGTGGTACGCGCCACCTGAGTGGCGGCATCCGCTTCTTGTTGCGTGACCACGCCCATGAGGTACACGACGGAGGCCTCGGTGACGACCTTGATCTGATGGGCCTGCACACTGGCCGAATCAATCATGCGGGCCTTGACCTTGGAGGTGATCAGGGTGTCATTGC
>JBFIJC010000205.1:0-7089 GCA_041600915.1 Nitrogeniibacter sp. | reverse complement strand
GATCCGATACAACGCCGAGCAAGGTGAGTACGGCGAGGTGGACGTCGAGGCCAAGGTGGCCGAGATGGTGGCGCTGGCCCAGCACCCCACGCACCACGTCATGGAACGGACCCGCGCCAATGGCAAGGTGTTGCTGGTGCGCGGTGCGCCGCTGCCGGGCGGTGGTTTTGTCAGTGTCTACTCGGATGTGACCGAGCGCCGGAAAATGGAAACCGCACTTCAGCGGCGCAGCGCTTACCTGCAAGCGATCCTCGCCCAGCTGCCGCAGGGCATCTCGGTGTTCGACGAGCATTTGCGACTCAAGCACTGGAACGGCAAATTTGTCGACGTGCTGGAACTGCCCGAGGCCGCGGTGTACAGCGATGTGCCCTTCGAAGACCTGATTCGGGTGCCCGCAATGCGCGGTGAGTACGGTCCGGGCGACCCCGAAATCTATGTGCGCGAACGCCGGGAGCAGGCCCTGCGCTTTGAGCATCATCGCTTCACCCGCAGCCGTCCGAACGGGCGGACGCATCTGGTCGAAGGTCAGCCGATGACCATCGACGGGGCGGTGGTCGGCTTCATCACCACTTACACCGACATCACCGACCACATGCAGGTCGAGCAGGAGTTGCGCACCCGCAATGAGATCTTCCGTACCTTGATCGACAATATCCCCGGCGGGGTGTCGCTGTTCGACGGCGATTTCAAACTGCTCGCGGCCAACGAGAAATTTCACCAGTTGCTCGAGTTCCCCGACTGGTTGATGGCAAAGACGCCGGTGACGCTCGAGTCGCTGTTCCGCTTCAACGCCCAGCGTGGTGAGTACGGCCCCTGCGATATCGAAGAGAAGGTGCGGGCGAAGATGGCGCGTGCGGCCTTGCGCGAGCCTCACGTATTCGAACGCACCCGCCCAGATGGCACGGTGCTGGAGATTCGCGGCCTGCCCCTGCCGGGCAATGGCTTTGTCACCATCTACACGGACGTGACCGAGCACAAACGGGCGATGGAGGCGATTGAGCGTCTCGCGCACGAGGACACGCTGACTGGCCTGGACAACCGCTATACGCTCGAATCGCGCCTGGATCAGTCGATTGCCGACGCGCGCCGCAGCGGCAGCAAGCTGGCGTTGCTGTTTATCGACATGGACAACTTCAAGGCGATCAACGACTCGCTGGGCCATGCGCTGGGTGACAAATTCCTGATCGCGATTGCCGAGCGCTTGCGCAAGAATGCGCGCGAGAGCGACATCGTCGCGCGACCGGGCGGTGACGAGTTCGTGTTGGCCATCACCAATATTCAGGCGGTTTCCGCAGCCGTGCGCGTGGTGACCGGTCTGTTCGAATCGCTGGCAGAGCCCCTGATGCTTGAGACCCAGCAGGTGACGCCTTCGGCCTCGGTCGGCATTGCGATCTTTCCCGATGATGGCGACGACCGTGTCACGCTCATGAAGCATGCCGACATTGCCATGTACTCGGCCAAGGATGCGGGGCGCAACGGCTACCGCTTCTTTGATGCCGCCATGACGCAGGCGGCCGACGAGCGCCTGCGGATGGAGGCCGATTTGCGCCGGGCACTCAAGAGTGGCGAATTCGTGCTCCACTTCCAACCCAAGATCGAATCGGCCACGCGACGTTTGGTCGGCTTTGAAGCCTTGATCCGCTGGCAGCACCCGGATGGCACCTTGATACCACCAGGGCGCTTCATCCCGCTGGCGGAAGAAACCGGCTTGATCGGTGCCATCGGCGAGTGGGCGCTTCACACCGCCTGCCAGACCCTGCAGCGCTGGCGTGAGGCGGGTCTGCGCAATCTGAGCATGTCGGTCAACCTGTCGGCCCGGCAGCTACGCAACCCGGACCTGCCGGAGCAAGTGCAGCGCGCGCTTGAAAACAGCGGCGTACCGCCGGCGCGGCTGGAGATGGAAATCACTGAAAGCGTGGCCATGGAAAACCCTGCGCGAACAGTGGAAACCCTGCGCGCGCTCAAAGCGATCGGCATCGGTTTGTCGATCGACGACTTTGGCACCGGTTACTCCTCGCTCGCCTATCTCAAGCTCTTGCCCATCGACTGCCTCAAGCTCGATCGTACCTTCGTCACCGACATCGAGTCCGATCCCAACGACGCGGCCATTTGCGCCGCAACCATCAAGCTGGCGCATACGCTGGGGCTGAGCGTGGTGGCCGAGGGCGTTGAAACCGCCGAGCAGGCGCGCTATCTGGACAGCCTCGATTGCGATGTGATGCAGGGCTATTACTTCAGCCGGCCGCTGCCCGAAGCGCAGGCGCGGGCTTTCATCATCCACGGTGTGACCGGCGGCGAACCGGCGATCTGATCGTGCGCTCGGTGCGGCCTCGAACGCTAAGCCGCTGACTCCACCGTTGGGCCGAGCCCTAGCCGGTTGCTCAGTCGGGACATCAGCGCGTGCAGGGTCGACGGGGGGACGGCCGGCGCCTCGATGAGGCCGTCGGCGGCACGACGCGCCGGGCCGGCGAGGTTGATCGCGGCACAGGCGGTGTAAAAGCTGAACACATAACGCTGTGGCACGGCCAAGCGCTCGGCCAGTTCAAGCAGCGAGAGCGGGTGGTTAAGCCACAGCGCGGCGATCCGCAGTGCATGCGGGAGCGGGGTGAGGGCGTTCAGATCGGGCCAGTGCTTCAGATACACCGGCTGGTCGAGCGCGGTGCCCTTGGGCACGCGGCCACGGGCAGACCACAGGGCGATCTTCCACAGCAGCGCATCGCGCGTGGTGACATCCGGCGAGTCGGAGTGCGCGCTGTCACCGTCTGCCGGCGCGAGGCGCACGTCAGTCGCGTCCATGCTCACCACACACAGCGAGCGTAGCTGGCGGTCGGCCATGCCGACATGGATGGGGCCATTGCCCGGCGGAATGATCCAGGTGCCCCACACGCCACTCATCGACACGGCATGCGCCCTGGCGTCGGCTTGCGCGGCAGCGCGCTGCAAGTGGGCGAGCAGGAAGGTGTCGGGTGCGTACCAGGCACGCGCCCAGGTATTGGGGTCGGCCGGGTCGACATCGGCGCTGGTGCCGACCAGCAGGCTCGCGTTCTCGTCGTCGATGTCGGCGCCCGGGGCGGCGGCACTGCTGGCTGCCGTCGGTGGCGCGCAGACCGATTCGGCCACCGGATCGTCGCTCAGGCGCAGGCGCCGCCGAACGCTCAGCAGGGCGCGGGCCATGCCTTTGGCGCGGATGGGTTTGCGCACGAACAGCGCTTCGTTGGTGTGGTTAACGCTCAGTTCGATGATGGGCACATTCGGCCAGCGCTGGCGCGCGTCCTGCAGCCGGCGGGTGGCATCGCCGCGGTCCAGATCAATCAGCAGGGCTTGCGCCCGCTCCGGCTCGACCAGCACGCAGCGCGATCTGACCCCGACCCGGAAGAACTCGCGCAGCATGGCGTGCGAGCGCTCGTCCATCCACGGCGCGGCAATCTTGACCGGATCGGGCAGGGCGGGCGCTTCGGTCGGCGTGTCGTCAATGGATTTCATGGGGCGCGGTCCGAGTCAGTCGAAAAAGTGCATTGTCATTTTTTTACGGCGCGAACGCGTGCGACTTGAGGCTGGGCGCGTCGTTGCCCTTATCGTGCCGCAGGTGGCGGCGTGAGGACAAGCACCTGCCCCGGATAGATGCGGTCCGGATCACTGACGATGTGCGCGTTGTCGCGCCGGATGTGGTGCCACAACTGCGGATCGCCATAGATGCGGGCGGCAATGCGGGACAGCGACTCGCCGCGCCCGACATGGTATTCGATGGCACGGCCCCGACCGATCTGGAGTGCATTGAGATGGTCCGGCACGGTGGTCAGTGGGTTGCCCCCATTGAGGACAAAACCCGAGGAGGCCTCGCGCAGCACCCGAATGTCGGGCACCGCGAGGGTTTGTCCGGGGATGATGTGCTGCGGATCGGCGATCAGCTCGCCGCCCCTGCCGAGCGTGGCCTGCTGATTGTTGTAGGCCAGCAGCGCGCGCCAGTTTCGGCCATTGCCGGTGAGGCGGCGGGCGATATCCCACAGCGTGTCGCCGGTGCGCACGGTGTAGCTCATGGGTTTGCTGTCATCGCCCCCGGCGCCGGGCTCGATGCCGGCGGCCGGTGCCGCCATGGCGAGCCAGGGTTCGAGGCGCTGCATCAGCGCCGCGTCGACCGCAGGTTCGAAGGGCGCCATGGCGTCGAGTGCCCACATCATTTGTTGCGCGGTGTCGACGTCGCCATTTGCAAAATGCTGTTCGGCTTTGGCGGCCAGTGCGTCGGCCAGCTCGGCGTGACGCGTCGCGCCGAGGCGGTCGAGCGATAGTGCGGCCGGGTCGGCGGCAAGTGCCTCCGCCAGCGTTGCGGCGCCGCCCAGGGCGTTGCCGGCGCGTAGCTGGCGGAGCGCCTCGGTGGCGGTGTCGCGTGGCATCGGCTTGGCGCTGGGTGCGGGTGGCTCGGGGATGACAATGGGGTCAACGGGGACGGGCTCCGGTGTGGGCGGTGCTGGCGGGGTGATCACGATCGGATCGGTGGGCGTGGGTGCTGGAGCGACCGCGACCGGCGCCAGGGCTTCGTCGCCCGAGTGCAGCACAAACCATGCGCCGCCGCCGAGCAGCAGCAAGACGCCGATCACGATGCCGACGCGCGCGCCCTTGCCGCCGCTGGCCGCCGGGGCGGGCGCGCTGGCCGGGCGCTCGGGCGGTGGCGCAGCGGCCGGAGTGGTGGCTGCGGGCGGCGGGGCGGTGAGGTCGAACAGCCGCCCGTCCGGTGTGCGCATGTGCAGCGCCGGGGCGCCCCACTCGACTGCGTAGCCGCGCGCGTACAGAAAGGCGCGGGTGGAGGTGAGCGCAGCGTCGACCGGCTGGCCGGCGGCGAGGTAGCGGTAGAAGTGGCGGGCCAGGGCGACGGCGGCGCCGTCGGGAATCGGAAACTGCATCGCGATCACCGCCGGGATGCCACGCCGGATCAGGCTTTGCGCCATGCCACCAAAGGGGTCGCGCGCCGAGGCGGTGGCGCCCATGCAGCTGTTGAGGAAGACCAGCCGCAGCGAGGTGAGGTGGTTGCGCAGCAGCACCGCCAGTTGCCGGCCGGCGATGGTGTCGGCGGTGCCGGGGGCGGTGTCCGATTCGAGCACCAGCACGCCTTCGTCGTCGACAAAATCGCCGTGGCCGATGAAGTGCAGCACATGCGGGCGGTGTTCGAGCAAGGCGTTGTCGAGGCGCTCCAGGCTGGTGTGCTCGAGGCGCACGGTGTGGATCACGCCGCGGGTGCTCAGCTCGGCCAGCGCGGTGTCGAGATGGGCGATTTCGTCGCCGACTTCGAGGCCGGGCCGGTCGGTCGGGGTGGCGACGGCAATCAGCAGGCGCAGCGGTGGCGCGACGGTGAGTGTTGGCGTGGGAGCGTCGACGTCGAGCCAGCGCACCACCGGCAGCATGCGGTCAGAGAACAGAAAATCGTCCTTGGCCGGGCTGTACAGAAACTCCCAGGGCAGGCGCGCGAGCTCGGGCGCGTCGGTGGTGTTGATGACAAAGCGCAGGCCTCTGCCGCGCTGCGGGTCGATGCTGCGCAGGTTCTCCTCGAGACAGGCGCGCAGCGGTGTGTCAAATAGCGCGGCATAGAGTTGCTGCCCGATCTGGCGGGCGTTGGCGCCGGCTGGCAGCAGGGCGTCGAGCGTGGCGTCGCTGACGGCGCGGCGGGCCGAGCCGGCGATGGGCGTGGCGGCCTGCCACAGGCCGTGCTCGAGTGTGCCGGGGTCGAGCGGCAGGCTGGCCGGTGCCTGCTCACCAGCCGGGGAGGCGGGCACGCCCAGCGCGAACTGCCCAGCGGCGTCGCGGCTGAAGCGCAGTTGCACCGATTGGTAGTGCACGCCGTCGGGGTCGGCAGTCGGCAGCGGGGCCGGCGTGTCATCGGCAGCGGTGTGCCGGCGCACGCGGTCTTGTACCTCGAGCACCACCTCGGCGGTGAGATTGCCCTCGGCCTGCATCAGCGTGAGCGCGCGCAGATAGGCCGGGATGGTGTCGAGCGGGGTTGGCGCGACCATCACCGGCAGCACATGCCAGCCGGGTGTGGGCCATTTGCGGCTGACGATCTTCAGCTCGGTGCGGGTGTAGTGCCCGTCGGCGACGGCCGCGGGCGAGACCAGAAAGATGAACAGCTCGCACGCGTCGATGGCCTCGCGGATGCGGTCGTCAAAGCTGGCGCCGGCGGGCAGGTCTTCGCGGTCGAAGAACACTTCGTGCCCGGCCGCCTGCAGCCGGCAACACATGTCGTCGGCAATCTCGCGGTAGTCCGAGGCGTAAGACAGGAAGATATTCAATGGACGCTCAGGTGGCCGGGCTCACTTGAGTATAGTCAGTCGATGACAAGGCGCTGCGCCGCGCCCGGCGCGTGCGCCTCAGGACGTGGCCGGCGACATCGAATTGCGGCCGCGCTCGGGGTTGGGCTCGACCACGCAATGCAGCCGCTCGGAGAGCTGATCGGCGCCGCCGATGTAGCCGCCGTCCAGCCAGATCTGCGGCACGGTCACCGGAGTTTTGGGGCCGATGATGGGTTTGACCCGCGCCAGCATCTCGTACAGCGCGCGCGGGTCGCGCACCACGTCGTGATAGGTGTAGGGAATGTTCGCCGCGTCCAGATACTGTTTGGCGCGCTGGCAATGCGGGCAGGTGGCTTTGCCGAAGATGTGGTTGCCGGTGACGGCAGTGCGCGCCGCAGCGGCGTCGATGACGGCCTGGGTGAGCACGCCGCGATTGAGCGCCTGCCCCTGGCTGACCACCTTGCCCTCGACCATCACGATGGGCGCATGCCAGCCGCCTTTGAGCAGCGGCCGCCACCATTCGCTGAGCCAGTCGCGCACCTCAAGCTCAACGGCGATGCCATCGAGCTCATGCGCCAGGGTGTCGACAATCACATCGCGGGTGAGCGCGCATTCGCCGCAGGGAATGGAGACTTTGAACGGCCCCCAGGCGCCCGCCCAGCGGTAGACCACGATCCTGACCGCGTTGCCGGGTGTTGTTTCATGTGCTGTCGCCATGGTGCCGCCTCCGCTGAAATGCGCTTGTGTGCACTTCAGACCGTTGAGGCGGGGCGAGGCTTACAGTCGGTTGGCTTCAGCAGGCGCTGGCGCG
>JBFIJC010000204.1:0-7105 GCA_041600915.1 Nitrogeniibacter sp. | reverse complement strand
GCCGCCATCAGTCCGGCCGGTCCGCCGCCGATCACGGCGACGCGCGGTGGGGCTTCTGTGGGCGCTTGGGGGTGGGGCATGGCGGTGGCGGGATCGGGTGACAAGCGGGGATGATACCTGCCCCGCTGCATCTGGCGTCACATGTGTTTGCGTCCACGACTTGCGCGATGTTGCCATGCACCATAGGCTTGGGCTTGCATCCGGACCCGCCCATTAGGCGGCTCGATGCCCCAACGGAATTTGTTTGAACGCACGGAGATGCCATGCTGGAAAATCTGATGAACACCGAGAAGCTGACCACCTACGCCACGGACTGGGGCCTGAATCTGCTCTTTGCGCTGATGATCTTTATCGTCGGGCGGTGGGTGGTGCGCGGTGTCGTGGCCGTTGCCCGGCGGGTACTCAACCGCACCGGCATGGATGAGATGCTGTCGCATTTCGTGTTGTCCATCCTGCACGGCGTGTTGCTGCTGGTGATTGTGGTCGCGGCGCTGAACCGTCTGGGCGTGGATACCACCTCGCTGGTGGCGCTGATCGGTGCGGCGGGTCTGGCGATTGGTTTGTCGCTGCAGGATTCGCTGAAGAACTTCGCGGCCGGGGTGATGCTGATCGTCTTCCGTCCGTTCAGGGCGGGGGATTTTGTCGAGGCCGGTGGCACCACCGGGGTGGTGGAGAAGATCAACATCTTCAGTTCAACCTTCCGCACGCCCGATAACCGCGAGATCATCGTGCCCAACGGTGCGATCTACGCCGACGTGATCACCAATTATTCGGCGCGCGAGACGCGGCGTATCGATCTGCTGATCGGCATCAGCTATGACGACGATATCCGCAAGGCCAAGGCGGTGGCCGAGGCGGTGATCAAGGCCGACCCGCGCGTGCTGGCCGACCCGGCGCCGGTGATTGCGGTGGCGGATCTGGCCGACAGCAGTGTGAATCTGCATATCCGCCCGTGGGTCAAGACGCCGGACTACTTCCTGACCATGTGCGAGCTGAAAGAGAAGATCAAGATCGCCTACGACGAGAACGGCATCTCGATCCCCTATCCGCAGACCGACCTGCATGTGCATCAAGCGGCACCGAGTGTGCTTGCGCCGGCGGCGCCGGCCGGCACCAAGCCGGCGCAGCTCGAAAGCGACTGAGCTTCGCCTCAGCCGGGCGGTGGGTAGTCCGCCACCTGGCTGTCGGGCTCGGTGATCGGCGTGCCCGCAGTCAGTGCCAGCGGCAGCACCCCGGCCCACACCGGCCAGGTCAGGTCGGCTTCGTCATCCTTGACGCCGCCGCTGCGGATCTTGGCGGAGGCTTCGCTCAACTTCAGGCGCAGTACCGTGGTGGCGTTCAATTCCTTGTCGCTGACCGGGCGCAGGCTGGCCCAGCGACCGGGGGCGACCTTGTCGATGAAGGCTTTCATGGTGGCGAGTTTGTGGGCCTCGTCGTCCACCAATTCAAAGCGGCCATAGGCCACCACCGAGCGGAAATTCATCGAGTGATGAAAGGACGAGCGCGCCAGCACCAGACCGTCGACCTGCGCCAGCGTGACGCAGGCCTCGCTGTCAGTGAGCGCCTTGAGCATGCGTGAGGCGCGCGCGCCGTGGATGTAGAGGTAGTCGCCGACGCGCCAGTGCGCGGTGGGCATGGCGTGCACCGTGCCGTCCAGCGTGAAGGACACATGGCACACCCAGGCATCGTCGATGATCGCGGCCAGGGTATCGAAGTCGTAGTGGCCGCGCTCGGGGTGGCGCCGGAGTTTGGTGCGGGCGCTGGGGGCGGTGGCTTGGGTCATGGCAGTGTCCGTGTCAGTCGGTAATCAAGGTGGGTAGGCAGTGCAACTCGGACTTGACCGAGTTGGCAATGAAGCAGGCGTGGTGGGCGGCCTCATGCAGGGCGGCGTGTTCTGCGTCGGTGGGCTGTTTGCCGTGAAAGCGCACGGCGGGCTTGAGTGTGACCACGGTCATCATCAGCCGGCCGTCGGCACCAGCGGCCATCACGCCCTCGGCCGCGTCTTCGTAGCGGTCAACACACCAGCCGGCACGGCCGGCCAGCGACAGAAACCACAACATATGACAGCTCGACAGCGCGGCAACGAAGGCCTCCTCGGGATCGACCGCGCTCGGGTCCGAATACGGCACCGGTACCACATGGGGCGAGGATGAGCCGGGCAGCGTGATGCCGCCGTCAAAGGAGATGTCGTGCCGCCGGCTGTAGCGGTTGTCGGTGAAGACCTGCTCGCCGCGTTGCCACAGCACGGTGGCGGTATAGGTGCTCATGGGTGTTCCTCCTTGCGTCTGTGGTCAGAGTAGTGGCTTGCATGGCACCATGAGAAGTGCCACAAACGAACAAAACCATAGAGCCACGATGAATCTCAACTGGTTGCTCGCGCCGCCCTTGCCCGACGGCGTGCCCTGTCAGCGGCTGCTTTATCAACGCCTGCGCGCCGCGATTGTCGATGGCCGGCTGGCGGCCGGTGTGCGTTTGCCCGGCAGTCGGCAGCTTGCCGCCGAGCTGGGTATTGCGCGCAATACGGTGATGTTTGCCTATGAGCAGCTCGTTGCCGAGGGCTGTTTGCTCGCCGATCGACAGGGCACGCGGGTGGCCACGCTGGCGGTAGCGCCGGGCGCGGCGGGGCAGCCGCCAGCGTGGCCGGCCCTGGCGCGTCGCGCCGCGCTCGCCGAGTCGCCACAGGCCGGGCCGGAATTGGGTGCGTTCGCGCCCGGTGTGCCCGATGTGGCGAACTTCCCGTTTCGCGCCTGGCGCGGCTGCCTGGATCGGGCCTGGCGAGCGGCGCGGCCGCGTCATCTGGGCTATGCGGCGCCCGGCGGCGAGCCCGAACTGCGCGCGGCGCTGGCAGCCTATCTGGCGACGGTACGCGGCTTCCGGGTGCGCCCCGAGCAAGTTGTCGTGACTGCCGGCACACAGGCAGCGCTCGATCTGTGTGCGCGTCTTCTGGCCGACAACGGCGAGACGGCCTGGGTCGAAAATCCCGGCTACCCGGCAGCGCGTACCGCCTTGGCGATGGCCGGACTGAGCTTGCACCCGGTGCCGGTGGACGGCGAAGGCATGGCGCCGACGGCGGCGGACTGGCGGGCGAGCCCGCCGCGTCTGGTGCTGGTCTGTCCGGCTCACCAGTACCCCTCCGGCGAGGTCCTGAGCCTGCCGCGACGCCTGGCCTTGATCGACGGGGTGCGTCGCAGCGGCGGCTGGATCATCGAGGACGACTACGATAGCGAGTTCGCCCGCGGCGGGCCGGCCCTGCCTGCGCTGTTTGGCCTGCAGCCCGATGCGCCGGTGGTCTACACCGGCACCTTCAGCAAGACGCTCTACCCCGGCTTGCGCCTGGGCTATCTGGTGGTGCCCGAGGCGCTGGCCGAGGCCTTTGCGGGTGCGTCGGCGTCGCTGGCGCGGTCGGGTCAGGGGATTGAGCAGGTGGCGCTGGCCGACTTCATCCAGCGCGGCCACTACACCACGCATCTGCGCCGCATGCGACGCCTCTATCTGGCGCGACAGCAGGCGCTGCGCACCGAGCTGGCGCGCACGCCGGGGCCGGAAACGGCCATTCGCGGCGGCGCCGCCGGCCTGCATCTGGTGCTGACGCTGCCAGAGACGCTGGCCGACACCGAGGTGGTCATGCGGGCGGCCGAACGGGGCCTTGTGGTGCGCGCGCTGAGCCGCTATGCCTTGCCGCCGATGCGCTGCAATGGCCTGCTGCTCGGTTATGGCGCGGTGCCCGAGGCGCAGATGCCCGAGGCGGTGCGGCGCCTGCGCTGGGCCATGCGGTCCGAGTGATTCAGCCCGCGCCGTGGGCGAGGTCGTCGGGGTCGATGTTCTGGGCGATGCGCCAGCGCACGCCGCTTGGATCGGTAAGGGTGAATTCGCGCATGCCCCAGGGGCGGTCTTCCAGCCGGCCCAGTTTGACGCCATAGACATCGACGAAATGCGCGTCATGGGCACGCTGCCACCAGGCGTCGACATCGGCGACCAGCAGGTGCAGGGTGAAATTTTCGGCAACGATGGCGAGGTAGTCGTTTTCGAGCAGAAAGCCGGTGCTGCCACACTGGAAATAGGCCAGGTCCGGCGAGGCCCACACACAGTGAAAACCGAGGTCGAGATAGAAGCGCTTCGAGCGCTCGAAGTTGCGGGCGGGAACGAAGGCTTTGAGTTCGAGGGCATCCAGGTTCGGCATGGGCTCGTTTCTTCAAGTGTCGTCGTGAGTCAGGAAGCGTGCTTTGCGGCGGGGTGTTTTGCAAGCCTGGATCAATCGCCGTGATTGTTGCACTTCGTAACCAATATGCGCGCGCAGTGCCGGCGCGTGGCAAGATGAAGCCATCAATAGCGCGCGCATTTGTGCCACATGAAGCGCGTAGCATGGCCGGATTGGCTGCATGTTGCTGCCGCCGGTGTAGGTTGGTGATACCCATCAGGAAGGAGAAAACCATGAAAAAAATGCTTATCGTTGCTGCCATGGCGAGCGTGCTGGCGCTGCCGGCATGCACCACAACCGAAACCCAGAACAAAACCATCGGCGCCGTTTCGGGTGCCGTGCTTGGCGGTGTTGTCGGCAATCAGGTCGGCGGCCGGCGCAGCACGGTGGTGGGCGCGGCGCTGGGTGGCGCTTTCGGCTATCTGATCGGCTCCCAGGTCAAAGTGACCGAGCAGCCCGATGGCTCGGTGAAGCTCGATATTCCGGGCGCCGTGTTGTTCGACACCAATAGCGCGCGGGTCAATCCGGCGTTTGCGCAAACCCTGGACCAGATCGCGGGCACGCTCAACGAGCACCCCAATGCGATGGTCAACGTGGTCGGCCATACCGACAGCACCGGCGCAGCTGAGTACAACCAGCGCTTGTCGCTGGATCGTGCGACCAGCGTGACCACTTATCTGCAAGGCCGTGGCGTGGCGCCGGCGCGTCTGACGCCGACCGGTCAGGGCGAGACCATGCCGATTGCGGACAACGCGACGGCCGAAGGGCGCGCCCAGAACCGTCGGGTCGAAATGTTCGTGCGCTGAGCGCTCGACGCTTCGATGCCGATCAGCGCGGCGCTGCCTCTTGACGGGGGCAGCGCCGTTTTTGTTGTGCAATTGGGGGCGCAGCGCGATCCGGCGTATCCTGACTGCCCTGCCATTGCCACTGTGTTTTGACGCATGAAAATCGACGATCCCTTTGGGCGTAGCGCCCAGAAGCAAGAGCAAAACTACGCCTCGGTACGCACGGCGCTGCAGGCTGCCGGCGTCACCACGCCGGCCTTGGCCGAGCAGTGCTTGCAAGGCATCACCCGCAAGGCCCTGATCAGCTCGGTGGTGTTGGCTGTTTTTGTGGCGGCGGTGGCGCTGCTGTATCCGAGCGGCCTGTCGGCGGCGCTGGTGTGCGCCGGTGTCGGTTGGCTGTGGATCAGCGTGACTGCGGTCAATGGCCGCCGTCATGTGCTGCGCTATCGCAAGGAAGAGTTCGGCGACTAAGCGTCGTCCAGGCCCGCAATGAACTTAACGGTGGCCGCGATCACCGCATCGGGCTGATCGACCTGCGGCGAATGCCGGCAGTTTGGCAAGGCCATCAGGCGAACATCGGCGGCGCCGTCGGCGATGCGGTCGATTTGCGCCAAGCTGGCGTATTCGTCGTCTTCGCCTTGAATGGCCAGCACCGGACAGTCGATGCCTGGCAGCAGGTGCTCGATGCTCCAATCGCGAAAGGCCGGGTCCAGCCAGATCGTGTTCCAGCCCCAGAAAGCCGCATCCGGATCGTCGTGGTGACGGCCAAGCCGGTCGCGCATGGGCGTTGTTTCGTAGCGTTCCCGTGTTTCGATGATGCCGGCGATGGTGATGTCTTCGACCATCACGTGCGGCGCCAGCACAACGATGCCACGCAGTGCTGCGGCCTTGCTGCCCGCGCAGATCAGGGCAATCGAGCCACCATCGGAGTGGCCGAAAAGCACGGGCCGCTCGATGGCCAGCGCCTCGAGTAGTGCAGGCAGCACGCGCAAGGCTTCGGTATGCATGTAGTCCACCGGCCGCGGCAGCGCGGCCGCGCTTGAGCGACCGTAGCCGGCCCGCGAATAGATCAGCGCGTTGCCGCCCACCGCGTCGGTCAGACGCTGCGGGAAGTCGCGCCACATGCTGATGGCACCCAGACCCTCGTGCAGAAAGACCAGGGTCGGCGCACCGGCACGAGGCGAGGCGGCATGCAGGCGGACGTAATCCAGTGACTGGTCGAGCAGGTCGATGGTAGGCATGGGGGGCTGATCAGTTGGGGCGCTCGAAGCGCAGGTGGATCCAGTTGGCTCGCTCGGCGACGAAAGGTGCTTGAATCCGCTGGCCAAGGAAGGCGGCTTTTGTGAGCAGTTTTTGTGTGAACGAGCGTGGCGCGGGCTCTCCCAGCGCTTGATTGCAATGCACGCAGGGTTCGTCTTGCGTGTAGGTGCCGTAGGGATTGCCGGCCTGGTCCATCAGCCATGCGCTGAGCGGGTTGGTGCGTTCCCGGGTGCGGCCAACCAATGAGCGTTCGGCGAGGGTCAGCTCGGAAAACAGCGTCGCCAGACGGGCTTCTGTAAAGCGGTTGACGTGCCCCCAGGGCGGGTTGGGCTGGCCGCACTGGCTGCAGGTCGTGCGGCCAACGCGAATATCTTGTTCAAAAGGCACGCCAATGATGAGCGTGCCGCGGCAGACACGGGCAAGTTCCGCGCAGGCCCGCTCCAGTGCGGGCGAGGGGATGTGCTCAAGGACTTCGGCGCAAAATACCAGGTCGAAGTGGCCATCCGGAAAATCGAGCGCGGTTGCGTTGCCTGCGACGCAGGTGATTTTTGGATGTGAAATCGTCGGCTGACTCAGGTCGAGCGCCGTGACGTGCTCGAAACGTTCAGCCATCAATAAGGAGAAGTGGCCATCGCGCGCGCCGACATCGAGCGCCGATGCACCGCGCTCGGGCATGAGCGCGAGCAGATCGTCGGTTCGCAGGCGTTCCGTCTCGCTTGCCCGATAGGCGTCCAGAGGGCTCATGCCGCCTATCCATCAGTGGTGGGCCATCAGCCTAACGAATGCGTCGCCGACGTGTCCAGTGCTTGGCGTGGCTGCGTGATTTTTCTTGAATCGGCTCGGCAGATCTTCGCGACTTCCG
>JBFIJC010000203.1:0-7141 GCA_041600915.1 Nitrogeniibacter sp. | reverse complement strand
TCCGACGCGGCGATTGCCATGGAGCTGGGCTGCGACGGCGTGCTCATGAACACCGCCATCGCCAAGGCACGCGACCCCATCCGTATGGCGCTGGCGATGCGCGACGCAGTGCGCGCCGGGCGCAACGCCTATCTGGCCGGGCGCATGCCCAAGCGCTTTGCGGCCTCGCCGTCGTCGCCGATGGCTGGCCTGGCGACCTGAGCAAGGCGCGATGCGCAGCACCGCATCGCGCCGGTTTCCGAACACGCCGTAAAGCATTACTCTCGGAAATCACTCAACCACGGCCACCGCCCGATGTCCACAAAGCCCACCGCCACCCAATGGCATCAGTTCTTCCAGCGCTGGGCCAACACCGGCCTCAGCCTGCAGGGGCAGATTCGCCAGATGCTGGTCTCGGCCATTCTGGACGAACAACATCCGGTCGATGCGCCGATCCCGTCGAGCCGGGACATGGCGACCCAGCTCGGCGTCGCGCGCAATACGGTGGTCATCGCCTACCAGCAACTGGTCGACGAAGGCTATCTGGTGTCGCGCGAGCGCAAGGGCTACTTCATCAACGCCAATATCCTCACCGGCCGGGTCGAGCGCACTTCGCCGCCGCGCGAAGCGCCGCTGGCGCCGCCGGAGTGGTCGCGGCGCTTCCGCTTCCGGCCCACCGAGCAGCGCAACATCCAGAAGCGCGCCGACTGGCAGCGCTTCCCCTACCCCTTCCTCTACGGCCAGTTCGACAGCTCGCTCTTCCCCATCGCCGACTGGCGCGAGTGCTGCATGAAGACCCTGAGCGTGCTCGAAATCAACGAGTGGGCGCAGGACATGATCTTCCGCGACGACGCCTCGCTGATTGAGCAGATCCGCACCCGCGTGCTACCGCGCCGCGGCGTGTGGGCCAGCAACGAGGAAATCATCATCACCGTCGGCGCCCAGCAGGCGCTCTACCTGTTGGCCGATCTGCTGGTCAGCAGCGACACGCCGGTGGGTCTGGAGTCGCCGGGCTACCCCGACGCCCGCAACATTTTCAGCAGCCGCAGCAAACGCATCGTCAATCTGCCCATCGACGAAGGCGGCCTGCAAGTAAACGATGCGCTCTACACCTGCGACTACATCTATGTGACGCCCAGCCACCAGTGCCCGACCACGGTCACCATGCCGATCGAGCGTCGCCACGCCTTGCTGGAGATGGCCGAGAAAGCCGACTTTGTGCTGATCGAGGACGACTACGAGAGCGAGAACCGCCTGCACGGCGACCCATTGCCCACGCTCAAGAGCCTGGACCGCAGCGACCGCGTGATCTACGTCGGCAGCCTGTCGAAGAGCATCGCGCCGGGTCTGCGCCTGGGCTATGTGGTCGGCCCGGCTGAGCTGATCACCGAATTGCGCGGCATCCGCCGGCTGAACCTGCGCCATCCCACCGTCTATATGCAGCGCGCTTTTGCGCTGTTTCTGTCGCTGGGACATCACGACGCCTTGCTGCGCCGCCTCTCCGCCGCCTACCGCCATCGCGCCCAGCTGCTGATCGACGCGCTCAGAGAACACCTGCCAGAAGTGCAGGCCACGCCGGTGTCGGGCGGTGCGTCCTGCTGGGTGCGTGGCCCCGACTGGCTGGACGCCGCCGAGCTTGCCCGTGCCGCCGTCGAACTCGGTGTGCTGATCGAGCCCGGCAGCGTGTTTTTCAACGAAGACACGCCGCCGACCAATTATTTCCGGCTGGGCTTTTCATCGATTGATGACGCACAGGTGGCGCCCGGAATTGCCTTGCTGGCCCAAGCGCTTCGCGCCCTGGCACCACCCCAGAAAACCTGAAGCGGCACCCCGCAAGCCCTTTATCTGTCAATGACTTGGCACAATTCACGCTAGCGCCTGCCTGGCCCAAACGCGGCGTATGCGCCGTATAGCGCCGTTTGCGACAAGTTCGGCCTGCCGGCTGGACCAAACGATTACATCCAACTGGCTCTAAGTGTTTGGGCCAGCACCTCGTAGTCTGAACTCCACAACATTCCGGCGATGACGCCAGAGCGCCCACACAGAAGCGCCCGGCCCATCGACGCAGCCCAAGGAGACTCAGATGTCGAATCAAGCCCAACCCACTGCAGAATTTCTCGCCGCCTTTGCCGAGGCCTGGAACCGTCACGACCTCGACGCGCTGATGAGCTTCATGGCCGACGATTGCGCCTTCCACGCCACCGCCGGCCCGGACGAACTCGGGCGCAGCTTTGTCGGCCGCGAGGCAGTCCGTCAGGGCTTTGAACTCGCCTGGCAGACCTTTCCCGATGCCGCCTGGCTGAATGGCGACCATTTCGTGGTCGGTGATCGCGGCGTATCGGAGTCGACCTTCTGCGGCACCAAGGCGGACGGCACGCGCATCGAAGCGCGCATGGTAGATGTCTTCACCTTCCGCGACGGCAAGATCGCGGTAAAGAACGCCTTCCGCAAAGACCGTCCGCCGGTCGCCACGGCCAGCCGCTAAGCCCTGCCTTCGACGCACTGCCAAGGACACCACACCATGGATGCCAACGCCGTATTGCGCGAGGCCACCGCGCCGTCCCGCCCCTATGACCCGGCCTACGATCCGCTGGTCAGCCCGACGCCGGGCCAGGGTCGCGACTACGCCCCCACCTACTGGATTGGCACCGCCGGCGAGCCGCCGGCCGACGACGGCCCGATCACGCATGACATCGATGTCGACGTGGCCATCATCGGCTCCGGCTTCACCGGCCTGACCACCGCGATTCATCTGGCGCAGGAATACGGCATCAAGGCCACTGTGCTCGAAGCCAACCGCTCGGCCTGGGGTTGCAGCACCCGCAACGGCGGGCAGGCGCAGTGCGCCTCGGGGCGGCTCAAGCGCTCGCAGTGGATCGACCGCTACGGCATGGAAGATGCGCTGGCCCTGCACCGCGAATGTGTCGACGGCATGGAGACCTTCAAACGCCTGATCGCCGATATCGACTGCGATCCGCAACCCGGCGGCCACCTGTACATCGCTCACCGGCCACGCATCATGCCCATCCTCGAAAAGGAAGCGAAGCTGCTGCGCGAGACCTTCAAGTACGACGCGCGTATTTTTGACGCCGCGACCGTCAAGAACGAGTGGATTGGTGACACCGAGGCCTGCGGCGCCATGCACGAGCCCGAAGGCATCGGCATCCACGCCGGCAAGCTGGCCTTCGGCTACCTCAAGAAAGCTCGCGCACTCGGCGCCACGGTACACCCCGCCAGCCCGGTACAAGGCTGGGAAACCCGCGGCGGCGTGCATTACCTCAAAACGCCGGGCGGCATCGTCCGGGCCCGTGCGGTCGGCGTATGCACCGGCGGCTACACATCGAACAGCCTGCATCGCGAACTGAAGAACCGGCTGCTGCCGATTCTCTCGAATTCGATCGTGACCCGGCCGCTGACGGCGCAGGAGATCGACGCCTGCGGCCTGCGTACAACACAAGTCATTACCGACACCCGCATCCTGCGCCACTACTACCGCCTGATGCCCGACAACCGACTGCAAATCGGCAGCCGCAGCGCCATCACCGGCCGCGACGCGCCGCAGAAGCAGTACGAGCAGCGCCTGATCGCCGACATGGAGCGCAAGTTCCCGGCGCTCAAAGGCATCCAGATTGACTACTCATGGTGGGGCTGGGTGGATGTCAGCCACGACATGATGCCGCGCATCCACCAGCCCGACCCGAAAGAGACGATCTACTACGCGCTCGGTTACGGCGGCAACGGCGTGATGTATTCGGCCCAAGCCGGCAAGCGCCTGGCGCAGTGGATCGCCGGCAAGGGACAAGAACTCACGCTGCCGATTTTCACCTCGCGGCTGCCCTTCCCGAACGTCAGAGAAATGGTGGAATCGCAGGCATTCGCGCCCTTCCGCCGATTCGGCCAGCGCTTTTTGTATCGCTGGTACGCCTACAACGATGAGCGGCCATAAGCCGCCCGACGATCACTCACAAGGAGATCCAGGTAGCACCCGACGATCTACACCGCGCGGCCTCCGCAGCGGAAAAGGCATTCAGACCCCGTAGCCACGCAACACAAGCACAACGCAACAGACAATACTCAGACCCTTGCAGGAGACAAACATGAACATCAAGAAAACCGTATTGCTGCCCCTGATCACCGCCGGCCTGCTGGCCGCCGCTCCGGGCGTTATGGCCGCCACGTTCAAGATGGCCCTCGGCGATGCCGCCGGCGGCACTCAGTGGGAGCTGGGCAAGACCTTCAAGACGCTGTTTGAGAAGAAGGCGGGCGGTAAGCACACCGTCGACCTCTTCCCCAACGGCCAGTTGGGCGATGAGCAAAACACCGTCAACAACGCCGCACTGGGCACGCTGGACTTCTCGGTACTGGCGATCAACAACGTCACCCCGTTCTCGCCCTCCGTTGGCGTGCTGACCCTGCCCTATGTGATCCAGAGCGCAGAAGACGCGAAGAAACTGACCCTGGGCCCCCTGGGCAAGGAACTGACCGAGAACACCATTCGTGACGCCGGTGTACGCATCGTCGGCTGGGCCTACTCGGGCTTCCGCGTGCTGACCAACTCGAAGAAGCCGGTCACCACCCTGGCCGACCTGAAGGGCATGGTCATCCGCGTGCCGAAGAACGAGATCATGATCGCCACCTATCAGGCATGGGGCATCAACCCGACGCCGATGGCCTGGTCCGAGACCTTCACCGCCCTGCAGCAAGGCGTGGTCGACGGTCAGGACAACCCCTACATCACCGTCTCGGCGATGAAGTTCAACGAAGTCCAGAAGTACATCACCAATGTGCGCTACCTGTTCTCGCTCGAGCCGCTGATCGTCAGCGAGTCGGTGTTCCAGGACCAGAAACCGGAAGTTCAGAAAGCGATTCTGGAAGCCGGCATGGAAGCGACCGAGCACAGCTACAAGTACCTGCTTGAGACCGAAGACAAGATCAAGAAGGACCTGGCCGCCAAGGGCATGCAGATCAGCGACGCAGCTGATGGCGAGAAAGAGTGGATCGAAAAGGCCACCAAGGCCGTGTGGCCGAAGTTCTATGAGAGCATCGGTGGCAAGGCAAAACTCGACCAGGCACTGAAGAGCCTCGGCCGATAAGCATCGACCGCCGGGGCACCCCGCCCCGGCACGGCAACGCTGCCGGGGGCCATCCCCCCGGCGGCACCACCGACCGGTACGATCAACGCATTCGCGTGTTCACGACACCGTGGAGCCTGCCATGTCCGTCAAAAAAGTCATCCTCAATCTGCTTGGCAACATCGAGGAGTATCTGGCAGAAGCCCTGCTGGCCTGCTTCGTGGTCCTGCTGTTCGTGCAGATTCTGCTGCGTCAGTTCTTTCAGTACTCCCTGCCCTGGGGCGAAGAGCTGGCCACCTACATGTTTGTCTGGTTCGCCTATCTGGGCGCCACCGTGGCGGCCAAGATGTCGGCACACAACCGGGTGACCTTTCAGTTCAACTTCACCCCGCCCATCGTGCGCAAAGTGTGCATGGCCTTCGCCGATCTGCTGTGGGTGTGCTTCAACATGTATTTCGTCTATCTGAGCTACATCTTCGTGTTCAAGAAGATGAACCTGTTCTGGAAGTCGCAGACCCTGGGCCTGCCGATGAAGTACTTCTACATGATCCTGCCGATCGCTTTCACGCTGATGTCGATCCGCATTCTCTGGAACAACTACCTCACCCTCGTCAAGGGCGTGAACCTGGTGGACCCGGAGACCGAAGAGATCGAGAAGCTCAAGCACAGCGCCACAGCACAACAATAAAGCGGCCCACCGCAGAGAGACAATCATGGAAGCCTATATCGTAGAGATTCTGTTCGGCAGCTTCTTCTTCCTGATGCTGCTGGGCGCGCCGATCACCATCGCACTCGGCGGCGCAGCGCTGGCCACCTTCATGGTGGTTGAAAAGAACCCGATCGCCTTTGTGCAGATCGCCTTTACCTCGGTTGGCAGTTTTCCGCTCATGGCGCTACCGGCCTTCGTGCTGGCTGGCGCCTTGATGGAAGCGGCCGGCATTTCGAAACGCCTGGTCGATATCGCCGAAAACCTCGCCGGCCCGATCACCGGCGGCCTGGGCGCGGCCACCGTGCTGGCCTGCCTGTTCTTTGGTGCCATCTCGGGCTCGGGACCAGCCACCACTGCGGCCGTCGGCATGCTTATGATCCCGGCGATGACCAAGCGCGGCTACGACCGGCCCTATGCCTCGGCCGTCACAGCGGCCTCGGGCGGCCTGGGCATCATCATCCCGCCCTCGATTCCGATGGTGATTTTCGGCATCGCGGCGCTCGGCCTGATGCCGCCGCCCGAGGCCGTCGCCAAACATGGCGAATTCGCCTCGATCTCGATCCCGAAGCTGTTTATCGCGGGCGTGATTCCGGGCATCGTCATGGCCGGCAGTCTGCTGATCGTCAATTACATGACCTCGAAGAAGCACGGCTACGTCGGGCTGACCGACAAATGGAATTTTGGCGAAGTCCGCACATCGCTTCGTCGAGGCTTCTGGTCAGTGCTTGCACCAATCATCATCTTGGGCGGCATCTACACCGGCATGTTCACGCCGACCGAATCGGCCATCGTGGCCATCTTCTACACGCTTTTTGTCGGCCTCTTCCTGCACCGCGAATTGAAGTTTCCGGCGCTGCTCAACTCGCTACGGACCACCACCTGGATTACCGGCCGCGTGCTGCTGATTCTGTTTACCGCCACCGTCTTCGGGCGCCTGCTGGTTGAGCAACGCATCCCGGCCATCATCGCCGAGTCCATGCTCAGCTTCACCGACAATCTCTACCTGATCTGGGCCATGATCATCGTCTTCCTGATGTTTGTCGGCATGTTCATGGAAACGCTGGCAGCGATCATGATTCTGGTGCCCGTGCTGCTGCCGGTGATGTACACCATCGGTGTCGACCCGACCCACGTCGGCATCGTGGTCATCTGCACGTTGTCGGTCGGCTTCATGACGCCGCCACTGGGCGAGAACCTGTTTGTCGCCTCGGGCATTGGCGGCTCAAGCATCGAATCCATCGTGGCCCGGATTCACCCCTTTGTCTTCGTCTCGGTGATCGCGATTTTCCTTATCGCCTACGTGCCACAACTGTCTCTCTGGCTACCCAGCCTGGTCGGTTATTGACCGGCGCGGTGCGGGCGGCCACACAAGGGCCGCCCG
>JBFIJC010000202.1:0-7159 GCA_041600915.1 Nitrogeniibacter sp. | reverse complement strand
TGGGCCGCAGAGCGAAATTGATCTGCCGCTCGACGAAGAGATTCCCGAGGCGGCCGAGTTCAAGGCTGAGGATGAGTCGAAAGCCGACAGCCTCGCATTTTCTGCGCCGGTCGTCGAAGCACCGGCGGACGAGCGTCCTTCTGACATCGATGCGGCCATTGATGGCGATGAGGCGGCCGAGATGTCGCTTGATCCTTCGTCCGCTGTCCCGAATGCCGACGGGCCGTCTCCCTCGCAGCTCAAAGACACGTGGGCGATCCCCGGCGATCTAAATCAATACACGGATTCCGATCTCGAGGCAGCCGCGGTTGCACAGATCGAAGAGGAGATCGAGCCTGATGTCGCCGAGGCATCGGATACGCTGGAGCCTGGTGATCTGGACTTCAATCTCGATCTGGACGAGGCCGAAGCTGTTCCCACGGCAGACGCGGCGTCCATGGAAGCCACTGAAGTGGCCGGTCGTCGGTTGGATGAGAGCTTCACCACGACGGATACCGGACTTGAGTTCAACCTGGACCTGGCTGAGACCGACGAGACGGCCGATGCGTCACTGGACGTCACGCGCGTTGATGGTGTCGAGGCCGATGGCGGAGCCGATGTGGGCCAGGCCAGCGACCTTGATTTTGATGCCGAGCTCACCTTGCCGGAGGTCGATGCTGACGCGAAATTTGACGCCGAACCCGAACCCGAGTCTGGTGCGGAAGCTGAGCTTGAGTTGCCGGCGGAAGAGGGTGGTAAGGATTCAGCGGATGCTGCGGCCGGTGTGTCGGTCGTCGATCTTGAAAAAACCAACTTCGACGGTAGTTTGCTCGATTTCGACTTCGATCTGGATGAAGGGAAGCCGGGCTCAGGCGACGAGGACCGGATGATGGCGACATCGCTGGATCTGTCGGATATCAGCCTGGATCTTGAAGGAGCGGACGACGAAGTTGCGCCGCTTGAAGCTGAGCCGGCCGAAGCTGAACGGAATGAAGCGGCGGAAGCCGCCTCTGAGGAGGCCGCGCCTGCTGAAGAAGCGGTCAGCGAAGTGGCCGTCAGCGAAGACGCTCTCGACATCGATGTCGGCGACGAACTGGACGATGAGGCGCCGGTATTTGATGAGCCCGCACCGGCGGCTAAAGCGGCTGACGAAAGCTCGGAAGAGGACGACATGATGGCGTCGCTGTCCAAGAGCGTTGTCACCTCGCTTACCGATAGCCGAAGCATGCCCGATCTTCCCGATGACGAGGACCTGAATCAGGAAGTCGATACCAAGCTTGAATTGGCGCGTGCCTACGAAGAGATGGGTGATGCAGAGGGTGCGCGGGAATTGCTCGAAGAGGTCATGCGCGACGGCAATGACGCACAGCAGGAGCAGGCGCGATCGGTGTTTGCGCGCTTGGGATAGTCCTGCATGACGCGTATCGGCTGACGTGATGGCGATACATCCGGCGGCGATGCTCACCCTTTGGGCGGGCGTCGCCGTTTTCATTCAGGCCCTGCCACCGGTTTTGCTGTGGATGGCTGCGGTGAGTGCGCTGGCCCTTGCGCTGTGGATTGATCGCCCGCGGACAATCAAGCTGGTTCGGCGTATCCGCATTTTGCTTGGCGTGATCGCTTTGATGTTCGCTTTTGCGACGCCGGGAACCGCTGTTTTCGCTGATTGGGCCGCTTTAAGTCCGACTTACGATGGCTTGGCGCTCGGCGCTACACATGCGGCGCGGCTGCTCGCGATGGTCTCTCTGGTATCCATGCTGCTGGCGAAAATGCCGGTAGCGCGGCTTGTTCTGGCTTTGCATGTGCTTGCCTCGCTTGTGCGCCCTCTGGGCCTTGACCCTGATCGCGCGGCGGTCCGCTTGAGCCTGGTGCTGGCCGAGCTTGAGGGGCCGCGCATGCAATGGCGCGACTGGTTAGAGACGGTAGAGGCACCCGCCACGCAAAAACCGTTGGTGCTCGATGTGTCGCCTTGGCGCGTGCAGGATCACGGCGTGGTCGCGATGGTGTTCCTCGTGGGTGTACTCTGGTGGTGGTTTTAATGCGGACTGTGCTGAGTGTCGAATACGCGGGCGAAGCCTTTGAGGGGTGGCAGACGCAGCCTCATGGGCGAACGGTGCAGGATGCACTTGAGCGGGCCCTGGCGTGCATTGCCGATGCGCCCGTGCCGACCGTGTGTGCAGGGCGCACCGATACGGGCGTTCACGCCACAACCCAGATCGTTCATTTCGACGCCCCCGTGGCGCGCCCCTTCGGCGCCTGGGTGAGAGGTGTGAACAGTCATCTGCCGGATGGGGTGGCGGTGCGGTGGGCGCAGCCCGTGGCCGAGGACTTTCATGCGCGATTCAGTGCGACAGCCCGTCACTATCGTTACGTGTTGTTCAATGGGCCGGTGCGGCCCGCCTTGCTGAGCGCACGTGTGGGGTGGTTTCATCGCCCGCTTGATGTAGCGCGTATGGCGGCGGCTGCGGCGGACTTGGTGGGCGAGCACGATTTCACGGCGTTCAGGGCGTCGAGCTGTCAGGCGCACTCGCCCGTGCGTCGCATGCGACATGCCCGTGTTCAGCGGTGCGGAGACTATGTCGTGTTCGACTTTTGCGCGGACGCATTCCTGCACCATATGATCCGGAATCTGGTCGGTTCCCTGGTGTATGTCGGCAAGGGGGCTCAAGCCGTCGATTGGATGGCGCGCTTGCTTCGCGAGCGCGATCGCCGGCAAGCGGCGCCCACCTTTTCGGCTGCCGGCTTGTATCTGTGTGGTGTCGAGTACCCGGATAAATGGTCCTTGCCGGGGCAGGGGCGTATCATTTGCACTCCGCAACTTGCCCTGCCTGAATCGTGCACAGAACCCGAATCAAGATTTGCGGACTGACCCGCGCCCAAGATGTTGATGCTGCTGTCGCCGCAGGTGCCGATGCTCTGGGCTTCGTGTTTTACCCAGCCAGCCCACGTTACGTGTCGATTGAGCAAGCCGCCGCCTTGATGGCGCGTGTGCCGCCTTTTGTGACCATCGTTGCCTTGTTCGTGAATGCCGACCCGGCATGGGTACGCGAGGCATTGGCGCGCTTGCCAATACAGCTGCTGCAGTTCCATGGTGATGAAACCGAGGCGGACTGCCTCCAGTATGGTCGTCCCTACATCCGCGCCGCGCGAATGCGGGCAGGGGTCGATCTGGTAGAATACGCAGCGAGTTTTCCGTCGGCGCGTGGCCTGTTGCTGGATGCCTTTGTCGAGGGCTATGGCGGCGGCGGAAAAGTGTTTGATTGGTCCTTGATTCCCCCGGGTTTTGATCGGCCCCTGATCCTGTCGGGCGGCTTGTCGGCGGACAACGTTATCGATGCCGTGCGGCGTGTTCGCCCATGGGCAGTTGACGTGTCCAGCGGTGTCGAAGCGGAGAAAGGAATCAAGGATGCCGAGGCGATCGCCCGGTTTACTTCCGGAGTTAGAGATGCAGATGGCTGACACGCCGTATCAAATGCCCGACGCGCAAGGCCACTTTGGTCCTTATGGTGGTGTGTTCGTGGCGGAGACACTGATCCCCGCACTCGACAGTCTTCGTGAAGCCTATGCTGCCTGCCAGCAGGATCCGGCTTTCATGGAAGAGTATCGCTACGAGCTGCGCCACTTTGTTGGTCGGCCGAGCCCGATCTATCACGCTCGGCGCTGGTCCGAGCTGCTCGGCGGCGCGCAGATCTATCTCAAGCGCGAAGACCTCAACCATACGGGTGCGCACAAGATCAATAACTGCATCGGTCAGGCCTTGCTGGCCCGACACATGGGCAAGCCGCGCGTGATTGCTGAAACCGGCGCAGGCCAGCATGGTGTGGCGACCGCGACGGTGGCCGCGCGCTACGGCCTGGAGTGCGTGGTGTACATGGGGTCTGAAGACATTCGCCGGCAAGCCGCGAACGTCTATCGCATGAAGCTGCTCGGTGCCAGCGTGGTGCCGGTCGAGTCCGGTTCGCGCACGCTCAAAGACGCCTTGAACGAAGCCATGCGTGACTGGGTGACCAACATCCACGACACTTTCTACATCATTGGCACGGTGGCCGGCCCCCATCCCTATCCGCAGATGGTGCGCGATTTCCAGAAAGTCATTGGCGAGGAATGCCTGACCCAGATGCCGGAGATGGCCGGCCGTCAGCCCGACGCCGTCATTGCCTGCGTTGGCGGCGGGTCCAACGCGATGGGGATTTTCTACCCCTACATCCCGCATACGGATGTCCGCCTGATTGGTGTCGAAGCTGCCGGTGACGGTCTGGATTCCGGACGCCATGCGGCCTCCTTGAGCGCCGGACGTCCGGGTGTGTTGCACGGCAATCGCACCTATCTGCTGCAGAACGAAGACGGCCAGATCATCGAAACGCACTCGATCTCGGCCGGGCTTGACTACCCGGGCGTTGGCCCCGAGCACGCGTGGCTCAAGGATTGTGATCGTGCCGAATACGTTGGTGTCACCGATACCGAGGCGTTGCAGGCGTTTCACGATTTGTGCCGCTACGAAGGTATTATCCCGGCCCTCGAGTCCTCGCATGCCCTGGCCTACGCTGCGAAGCTGGCGCCGACGCTGGGCAAGGACAAAATCCTGCTGGTGAATTTGTCCGGCCGCGGCGACAAAGACATGCATACGGTGGCGGAAAAGTCCGGCATCCAGTTCTGATTTTTGGCCGGGCGCGATGTGTCCGGCGTGTAGGTGTTTATGTCACGAATCAAAATTTGCTTTGAACAGTTGCGTGCAGCCGGTCGGCGTGGGCTGATTCCGTTCATTACCGCGGGCGATCCGTCGCCCGAGGCTACGCTGCCGCTGATGCATGCGCTGGTCGACGGGGGGGCCGACATCATCGAACTGGGCGTGCCGTTCTCGGATCCGATGGCTGACGGCCCGACCATTCAGCGCGCCTCCGAGCGTGCGCTGGCGGCCGGCATGTCGCTGCGCAAAGTGCTGGCGATTGTCGAGGCGTTTCGTCAGACCGACACCACCACGCCGGTTGTGTTGATGGGCTACGCCAATCCGATCGAGGCCATGGGCGCCGAGGCCTTCGTTTCCGCCGCCGCAAAGGTGGGCGTTGATGGCGTGTTGGTTGTCGATTACCCGCCGCAGGAATGCGTGGCTTTTGCTGGATTGGCCAAAGGCGCTGGCATCGACCCCATCTTCCTGTTGGCGCCGACCTCGCTTGAGTCGCGCTTTGATGATGTGGCGAAGGCCGGCAGTGGCTATATCTACTATGTCTCCCTGAAAGGGGTGACCGGCTCGGCGAAGCTGGACCTTGATGAGGTTGCCCAACGGATCCCGGTCATCCGCGAGCGCGTTGGCATGCCGGTTGGTGTCGGCTTTGGCATTCGCGATGCCGAAACCGCCAAGGCGGTCGGCTCTGTGGCCGATGCCGTGGTGATCGGCAGCCGGATCATTGAAGAAATTGAAAACGCTGGCCCCGACGCCGCGGTCGCGCGCGTGACGGCCTTTCTGCGCTCGATTCGCGAGGCGCTCGACAGTCTTGGAGATACCCGCTCATGAGTTGGCTTCAGAAACTGCTGCCCCCGAAGATCAAGCGCGACGACAGCGCTGCGCGCAAATCGATTCCTGAGGGCTTGTGGAGCAAGTGCCCGGCCTGTGAAGCGGTGCTATACCGCTCCGACCTCGAAAGCAATCACAGTGTTTGTCCGAAATGCGGTCATCACCAGCGTATCCGTGCGCGCGAGCGGCTGAACTTGCTGCTCGACCCTGAAGGTCGTTTCGAGATTGGCGCCGATGTAACACCGATGGACTTGCTCAAGTTCAAGGACTCAAAGCGCTACCCCGACCGACTCAAGGCGGCGGCGCGCGATACGGGCGAGCAGGACGCAATGGTCGTGCTGCAAGGCGCCATCCTGAGCGTGCCGGTGGTTGTTGCCTGCTTCGAGTTCGATTTTCTTGGCGGTTCGATGGGTTCGGTCGTGGGCGAGCGATTTGCACGGGGCGTGCAGGCCGCAATCGAACAGCGTGTCCCGTTCATCTGCATTACCGCCACAGGCGGCGCCCGTATGCAGGAAGGCCTGTTTTCGCTCATGCAGATGGCTAAAACCACGGCAGCCATCAATCAACTGGCCGCGAAAAAACTTCCGTTTATCTCGGTTCTGACCGATCCGACCATGGGCGGTGTGTCCGCGAGCTTTGCCTTTATGGGCGATGTGGTCATTGCCGAACCCAATGCGCTCATTGGTTTTGCCGGTCCGCGTGTGATCGAGCAAACGGTGCGCGAAAAATTGCCGGAAGGCTTCCAGCGCGCCGAGTTCTTGCTCGAGAAGGGCGCCATCGACATGATCGTCGACCGTCGCGAAATGCGCCGACGCGTTGCCGACCTGCTTACTCTCCTGACCCGCCAGCCCGCCACGCATGCCTGATTCCGTTTTGCCCGGCGATCTCGCCGGATGGCTGGCCCTGATCGAAGCCCGACATGGCCAGCGTATTGAACTTGGCCTGGACCGCGTTGCCACCGTTCGTGATGCGATGGGTTTGTCCGCTGAAGCGGTGGTCATTACGGTGGCCGGCACCAATGGCAAGGGCTCGACCTGCGCCATGCTTGAGGCCATCTGCCTGGCCGCCGGCTATCGGGTCGGGCTGTACACCTCGCCGCACCTGATGCGTTACAACGAGCGGGTTCGGATCAACGGCTTTGAGGTGGACGACGCCACGCTCGCCAAGGCGTTTGCCCAGGTTGAGCATGCGCGCGGCGACACGTTTCTGACTTATTTTGAGCATGGCACGCTCGCGGCCTGGGCGTGTTTCGCCGATGCCGGGCTGGACGTCATCATCCTCGAAGTCGGTTTGGGTGGTCGGCTCGACGCGACCAATGTTTTCGACTCGGATTGCGCCATCGTCACCAGTATCGCCATGGATCACATGGAATACCTCGGCGATACACTCGAAGCCATCGGGCGGGAAAAGGCCGGTGTTTTCCGCGCGGGCCGACCGGCGATCTGTGCCGACCCGCAGCCGCCGGCCACAATCGAAGCGGTGGCGAGCGAAGTAGGTGCGCAACTGCAGATCAGCGGGCGTGATTTTGGCTTTTCGGGTGACCGTACGCAGTGGGCGTTTTGGGGCCCGGGCGTGCGTCGTGGCGGCCTGGCCTATCCGGCGCTTCGCGGCGCGAATCAACTCCTTAACGCCAGTGCGGTGATGGCGGCGCTGGAGGCGATTCGTGATCGG
>JBFIJC010000201.1:0-7164 GCA_041600915.1 Nitrogeniibacter sp. | reverse complement strand
TATCAGCCCGAATCGGAAGGCGCGGTGCTTGAGCTGACCCACAACTGGGACACCGACCGCTATGAGCTGGGCAATGGCTACGGGCATATCGCGCTGGGCGTGCCCGATGCCTACGCCGCCTGCGACGCGATCCGTGCCGCGGGTGGCAAGGTGGTGCGCGAGGCGGGGCCGATGAAGCATGGCACCACGGTCATCGCGTTTGTGGACGACCCGGATGGTTACAAGGTCGAGCTGATTCAGCGCGACTGATCTGGGGGCGCCGTTCAGGCGGTGACGCTGCGCAGCGCCTCGGCAAAGCGGTCAAGCTCGGCGTTGAACTGCGTAATGGCGTGATCGAGCCGCTCGGATTCGCCGTTGCGGCACACGCCTTCGAGCGCGCTGGCGGCGGCCATGGCGCTGTCGGCCGAGAAGTTGGCGATCGCGCCCTTCAGGCCATGAACGGCGGAGTGAATGGCTTGCAGGTCACCGGTGTTGCAGGCGGTTTCGAGCGATGCGCGCAGCGTGACTTCGTCGTTGAGGTAGAGCTCGGCCAGTTGCACCATCAATTCATGATCACCGCCCAGATTGGCCAGGAGTGTCTCCTGGTCAAATGCGGTGAGCGGGCGGCTTGATATGGCGGCAGCCGCTTCGCGATGGGTGACGCGCTGGTCGCCGCTCACGATCACGGCCAGGGCGGCCGCCAGTGCGGTGGGCTGAACCGGTTTGGCGACGTAGTCGTCCATGCCCGCAGCGAGGCAGCGTTCACGGTCGCCGGGCATGGCATGCGCGGTCATGGCAATGACCGGGGTGTAGCGGCCCGCAGCGGCTTCGCGTTCGCGCAGGATGGCGGTGGCCTCGAAACCGCCCATTTCAGGCATTTGCACATCCATCAGAATGACGTCGAAGTGTGTGCTGTCGCAGGCCGACAGCGCCTCAAGGCCGTTGTTGACGACATGGGTGTGGTGGCCGAGCTTTTCGAGCAGACGCAGGGCGAGCATCTGATTGACCTTGTTGTCCTCGGCGAGCAGGACATTCAGGCGGCGGCGCTGCTCGCGCAGGCTGTGCCGGGTGATCAGCGGCCCGATGCCGTCGGCGCCGATGGCCAGCAAAATGGCGTCGAGCAGGTCGGAGGGCTCAATCGGACGGCTGAGGTAGGCCTGGATGCCCAGTGAGCGGCAGCGCGCGGCGTCGCCGCGCTGACCGGCGTTGGCGGTCATCAGTCGAATGGGGGGGTGCGCGAGTGCGTGGGCGTTGAGCTTTTCAAAGAAGCGGAAGGCGCTCATGTCGCCCAGATCGGTGTCGGCGACGATGGCGTGGTAGCGCACTTCCGGCCCGTCGCCGCTGAAGCCGGCGAGCGCCTCGGTGCCGCTGGCGCAGGTGTCGCACAGCATGTTCCAGCTTTCGATCATGCCGGTGAGGTGGCTGCGGCTGGCTTCGTTGCCGGCGATCACCAGAATACGCAAGGTGCCCAGATTGGTCTCGGCCGGTCGTGTCAGCGGCGTGACGGGCGCGCTTGAGCGTTCGAAGCGGGCGGTGAAGTGGAAGGTGCTGCCCTGGCCCGGGGTGCTGTCGACCCAGAGCCGCCCGTGCATGCTGTCGACCAGTTGCGAGCAGATGGTCAGGCCCAGGCCGGTGCCGCCGAAGCGGCGCGTTGACGAAGTGTCGGCCTGGGAGAAGGCGTCGAAGATCAGCTGTTGCTTGTCTTCGGCAATGCCGATGCCGCTGTCTTCGACCGAGAACGTCAGTTGGGCGCTGTCGGCGGTGCTTTCAGTCAGGCCTACATGGATCGTGATATGACCGCTCTCGGTAAACTTCAGGGCGTTGCTAATCAGGTTGATGAGGACTTGCCGCAGGCGATGCGGGTCGCCGACGAGATGATCGGGAACCGTGGGGGCGACGTGATAGGTGAAGTTGAGCTGTTTGCGCTCGGCGGCATCCTTGAGGGTGCGATGGCACAGTGCGATACAGTCGCGCAGGCCGAAGCCGATGCGCTCGAAATCCAGCTTGCCGGCGGCAATCCTGGAGTAGTCGAGCAAGTCGTTGACGAGGCTGAGAAGCGAATCGGCAGCGTCGTGCACCAGCGTCAGGTACTCGCGCTGCTCGTCATCGAGCCGGGTTTCGAGGGCCAGGTCGGTCATGCCGATGATGGCGTTCATCGGCGTTCGGATTTCATGACTCATATTGGCCAGGAAGTCGCTCTTGGCCTGGTTGGCCGCTTCGGCCTGTGCCTTGGCCTCGAGCAGGGCCTGTTCGGATTGCTTGCGTTCGCTGATGTCACGCAAGTAGGCGGTAAAGGCCTGCGCGCCATTGAGGTCGATGGGCACGATGGCCAGTTCGGCCGGAAAGGTGCTGCCGTTCTGGCGCATGGCCATGACTTCTATCTGGCGCGATAGCACCGGGCCTTCTCCGGTGGCCAGGTAGTGGGCCATGCCGCGATTGTGCGCTTCGCGCATGTCGGGCGGGATGATCAGCTCTGCGATGGGGTGTCCGAGCGCCTCTTTGCGCCGATAGCCAAAGCAGGCTTCGGCGGCGGCATTGAACTCGAGCACACAGCCGCGCGAATCGATGGTGATGATGCTGTCGAGCGCGGCCTCGGAGATGGCGTGCATGCGCGCATGGTTGGCGGCGAGTTTTTTTTGCGCCAGTTGAACGCGCTCTGCGGCTTGCTGCAGCGCATTGGTGAGCGGCTGAGCTTCGCGCAGCACACCGTCTGGCGGCGGTGGGATGAGGGTGCTGGCGGGCAAGGCAGCGGCAACGGCTTCGGCGTGCGCGAGGTCGGCCAGCGGGCGGCGCAGAATCCAGATGACCGAGAACCCGGCCGTGACGAGTAACAAGGTGAGCAGGAGGGCGGTGCTGATCGTGAACAGCGGGGCGGGCGGCGGCGCGTCCAGGCTCAGATGCACCCAGCCGGTGGGGGCGATGGGCCCGATCGGCGCGCGTAAATCGGTGCTCTGGCTGACATGGATGGCGCCGGGCCGGATGTGCTCGTCCGGCGCGAGTGTGCCGCGCGGCGTGCGACTGACGGCGGCAAGCACCTGATCTTGTCGGTCGGTGACAACAAGGCGCTGGATGTGCGGGAAGCTGTTGAAGGCTTCGAGGGTCCGGTTGAGTGAGCCGGTGTCGTTGGCCGCGACTCCCGTGGCGGTCAAAGTGGCGATGTGCGCAGTGAGTGCCTGGGCTTGAACGCGCTGACGGGCCTCTGCCGCGCGGCTCTGTTGGGCGTGATCCAGCGCGCTCGTGAGCACGACCGCGACGCAGGCCAGCAGGCTTGTCAGCAGGACCAGGCGGTGCTTGAGCGAGCTCGGACGGAGGCGGTGAAGTAGGTTGGCGAGCATCAAGTTTGGCTGGGGCTTGAGGGCTGGGGGGCGGGCTTGCAGCTTACAACGCGGTGGGGACTTCGTCCTGGAAGCGCTGACGGATGTCGAGCACCTCGGACCAGCGCTCGAGCATGGCGTCGACGCAGACTGGATCGAAGTGCTTGCCGCGTCCCTCGCGGAGGAAGGCGGTTGCGTCGTCCAGCGACCAGGCCGGCTTGTAGGGGCGGGCGGAGGTGAGCGCGTCGAAGACGTCGGCAACGGCAACGATGCGCCCTTCGAGCGGGATCGCTTCGCCGGCGGTGCCAAAGGGGTAGCCCGACCCGTCGAACTTTTCGTGGTGGCTCAGGGCGATGACGGCGGCGCGCTGGATGACGGGCGAGGTCGAGCCTTTGAGGATGTCGTGCCCGATGGTCGGGTGGCGCTTCATTTGTTCGAACTCCTCGACGGTGAGGCGCCCGGGTTTCATCAGGATGTGGTCGGGAATGCCGAGTTTGCCGACATCGTGCATCGGGGCGGCATGCAAGAGCAGATCGGAGTAGGCGTCGTCTTTGCCCAGCTGGCGGGCGATGAGCGCCGAGTAGTGCGCCATGCGCAGAATATGGGCGCCGGTTTCGGGGTCGCGAAACTCGGCGGCGCGGGCCAGGCGGGTGACGGTTTCCTGTTCTCGCTCGTGGATCTGGGCGGTGGCTTCGGCAATCTCGACTTCCAGCGTGCGGGCGCGGGCGCGGGTTGCCAGGTGGGCGCGGCGCAGCGCCAGCATGTTGTGAACGCGGGGCTGAAATTCGTTGCGGTCGACGGGTTTGTTGAGGAAGTCGGTGGCGCCGGACTGCAGGGCGTCGTAGCGCGTCTGGCGTTCGTGGTCGGCCGTGACCATCAGGATCGGCACATCGTCGCGCCCGGGGGTGGCGCGAAAACGCCGGATGAATTCAACGCCGTCCAGGCCGGGCATCATGTAGTCGACCACGACGAGGTCGGGTTCGTTGGCCTGACACCAGGCAAGCCCCTCCTGCGGGTCGATGAAGGGCACCGGCTCACAGTCGGCGAGCTTGCCGACCAGGGCTTGCATCAAGGTGAGATTCAGCGGGGTGTCGTCGACAATGACAATTTTCATGATTTTCGTGTTCCGCACCAGGGCGTCATTGCCTTATCGGCATATTGTCCGATCAAGTTAAGGGCATTGTGATCAACGCTGCTGATTGATCTTCCTGTCTCCGGCGCTGCGGGCAGCCATTGATAGCGCCGGGACGGTGACATTGCCGCTCAGAAACGCGGCCAGCGCTGACGGCGGCATGGGCTCGGCCAAGGCGAAGCCCTGCACGGTATCGCAGCCTTCGGCGCGAAGCATGGCCAATTGTGCCGCATCCTCGACGCCCTCTGCGCAGGTGTCCATGTGCAGCGCCTGGGCGATGGCGATGATCGCGCGCACGACGGCCGCGGTTTCCGGGTGTGCGGTGATGGCTTGAACAAAGGCCCGGTCGATCTTGATGCGGTCCAGCGGCAGGGTGCGCAGATACGCGAGCGATGAGTAGCCCGTGCCGAAGTCATCCAGCGCAATCCGGATGCCGGCCGCGCGCAGCGCCCGCAGATGGCCTTCGGTGTCGGTTGTGTCGCGCAGAAAGATCGATTCGGTCAGCTCCAGCTCCAGGCGCCGGGCGGGGAGTCCGTGTGTGTCGAGCAGCTTCAGGATGGTGTCGCACAGGGCCGGGTTGATGAACTGAGCGAGGGACAGGTTGACCGACAGGCGCACGGTGTCGGGCCAGCTGGCGGCATCGCGGATGGCCGCGTCGAGCACCCATTCGCCGATGCTCTCGATCTGGCCGGAGTCTTCGGCCACGGAGATGCACTCTTGTGTGTCGATCAGGCCGAGGCGGGGGTGGCGCCAGCGCAGCAGCGCCTCGCAGCCGCAGATATCGTTGCTGCCCAGCGAAAAGATGGGCTGGTAGGTGAGGTGAAACTCGCCCCGTTGCAGGGCGCCGCGCAGCTCATGTTCGAGAAACAGTCTGCGCCTGGCACGAGTATCCATTTCGTAGTCGAAGAAGCGGAAGCGACCTTTGCCGTCGAATTTCGCCGCATAGAGGGCGATGTCCGCATTTTTCAGCAGTTGATCGCCGCTCTTTCCGTCCTTGGGGGCCGTGGCGATGCCGATGCTGACCCCTACTCTTACCCGGATGCCGTCGACCTCGCAGGGGTCGGACAGCGACACGATGATGCGCGAGGCCAGCTCCTCTGCGTCTTCCGGCGTCACCTGCCCCCACCGGATGATGGCAAACTCGTCCCCCCCCAGGCGCGAGACTACGTCGGTGCGGCGCGTGCGACCGAGCAGGCGCTGGGCGATGACGCGCAGCAAGCCATCGCCAAAGCTGTGGCCAAAGGAGTCGTTGATGGATTTGAAATTGTCGAGATCGAGGCAGAGCAGGAGCGCACCGGTGGAATCGTCGCCGGCTTGTTCTTCGACGCGGCTGAGCGATTCGTGAAAGTGGTTCCGGTTAGACAGCCCGGTGAGGCCGTCGAAATGAGCCATTCGCTGCACTTCACGCTGCGCGGCAAGCGCCTGCGTGACGTCGGTGCCGACGCCCCGCCAGCCGTTTGGCGCTTGATGTGCGTCGGTGAGCGGTTTGGCGGTCAGCGACCACCAGCGGGTTTCGCCGTCGAGCACGATGGGAACAAGCGCTTCACGGAAGGGGCGGCCCGCCTTGAAGCGTCGGCACAGATCGGTGTAGGCCTGGCGTTCGTCTTCCGGGACGCGGTCAAGCGATTGGGCAATCAGCTCCAGCAGGGGCTGGCCCATCAGGGTGTCGACGCTACGGCCGAATACGGTGGCCATGCGGCGCGACACATGCGTGAGTCGGCCATCGGTATCGGTTTCCCACAGCCAGTCACTGGCGTTCTCTTCGAAGTCATTGAGCAGCAGGCCGATGAGTTGGCGCTGATGTTCGCCTTCGGCTTCTGCCATCAGGCGCGCACCGAACGTACGGGCATTGGATACCACTGTTCCCATTACGATCAGCATGTAGATCAGAAGCAGCATGCCCATTTCGACGGCCTGCGGTTGATCCATGCGGATCAGGCCGAGGAAGGTCGCTGTGCCAAGGATAGCGACATAGGTCAGCGCCGCCTGGGGGATGGTTGCCAGCGCAAACCCGCCGGCGCAGATCATGCCGGTGACCACCGCCGTCAGCAGGACGCGGGCGTCCGGGCTGGCGAGCGGCATCATCAACAGTGGCACGGTGCCCCACAGTAGCGCGAGCAAGGCGGCATGTTTGGCGGCACGCGTCAGTGCGCGTGGTGATGCCGTAGCGGGTGTCCGGTGCCGCCGCCAACGCAGCCAGGCGTCAATGCCGGTGCCTGCGGAGTACAAAACGAACAGGCCCCAGCCGACGAGCAGCAAGGGGTTGAGCGCGTAGCGAAACGTCCAGCCAACAATGATGGCGTTGAGGACGTTGGCGAGCATGGTCAGCGGGGTGAGCCGCAGCACGGCCTGAATCTGGCGTGCACGGAAACGATCCGCCAATGGCGCATCGGCTTGGTAGGGCGCCATCGCAGCTGCGATCGGTTCGATCAGGCGTTTTAGTCTTCCCATGACGCGAGGATTTTCCTACGCTTCTCCGTCCGGGTGCTCTTCTGGCTGATGACAGGCGACACCCGCGCGGCGCCCAGCGCGCCGCAATCGGTTGAGCTTACGCCATTGCAATAGCGTACGGAAAGGGAAGGGGGGATGGTCGGTCGTGGACCGCGATCAATGGTGGGCCCTGCGGGACTTGAACCCGCAACCAACGGATTATGAGTCCGCTGCTCTAACCAATTGAGCTAAAGGCCCGATGCACGGACCCGGAGGTCCGTGCAGCGAAGGGCTCAGGAGTCGCTGTCG
>JBFIJC010000200.1:0-7173 GCA_041600915.1 Nitrogeniibacter sp. | reverse complement strand
GAATCCGATCGTCGGCATGACTTCTGTCGTAATGGTGAGCGGGTTGGATAACATCGGCCGCCACGTTAACAGCCTGCCGAACTGTTCACAAGTCCTAAAATGAAAAATGCCGCTCACCTAAGTGAACGGCATTACCGCCGAAGCGGGGTCTTTCATCAAGCATACTGCAAGGCTGATTAGCGCTTGCGGGTCTGCATGAAGCGGTCGAAGTTGCCTTCGGACACGCTGTGCCACAGGTTCTGGTCGTCGCGGAACTTGACCATGTGCTCGTAGATCTTCTTGAAGTTGGGGTGCTCTGCCATCGTCTCGGCATAGACTTCCTGGGCGGCCTTGTAGCAGGCGTCCATGACGTCACGCGGGAACGGGCGCAGCTTGGCGCCACCAGCCACCAGACGCTTGAGCGCGTCCGGGTTTCGGGCGTCGTACTTGGCCATCATGTCGACGTTGGCTTCTGCAGCCGCGGCTTCGATGATGTTCTTGTACTCTTCCGGCAGGGCCTTCCACTTTTCCTGGTTGATGTACAGCGACAGGCTCGGACCACCTTCCCACCAACCCGGGTAGTAGTAGTACTGGGCCACTTTCTGGAAGCCCAGCTTTTCGTCGTCGTAGGGACCAACCCACTCGGCGCCGTCGATGGTGCCTTTTTCGAGAGACGGGTAGATGTCCGCGCCCGGAATCTGCTGCGGCACGGTGCCCAGCTTGGACATGACCTTGCCGGCAAAGCCTCCGACGCGGAACTTCAGACCTTCAAGATCCTTGACCGACTTGATTTCCTTGCGGAACCAGCCGCCCATCTGAGCGCCCGTGTTGCCCATCGGGAAGTTCATGATGTTGTAGCCGGCGAAGAACTCACGCAGCAGTTCCTTGCCGCCGCCGTGCATGAACCAGGCGTTGAATTCACGCGCGTTCAGGCCGAAGGGGACTGCGGTGTCCAGCGCAAAGGCCGGATCCTTGCCGAAGAAGTAGTACGAGGCGGTGTGGCCGCACTCGACCGTACCGTCTTTGACTGCGTCCATGACCGAGAAGGCCGGGACGATTTCACCGCCCGCGAACACGCGGATCTGGAATTTGCCACCGGTCGCAGCTGCGACGCGGGACTGAAACACCTCGGCAGCACCGTAGATGGTGTCAAGGCTCTTCGGGAAGCTGGAGGCCAAGCGCCACTGGATCTCGGGCAGACCTTGTGCGATGGCGGGGGCTGCAACTGCGCCGGCGGCTAGGCCGACACCCGTTTTTTTCAGAAAGGAACGGCGTTCCATAAGTCTCCTCGCTATGACGTGGGCGGATATATTGGTTCGTGGTTTTCTAGACCGCCGCAAATTATAGGAATCGGTTTGCGGCCTGAGAAATAGGGGTTTTCCCGTCAATGATGAAATGGGGTTTTATTTTGCTCAAGCCCCTGCAACCGTCATGCGCCTGATCAGCAGTGAGCCGGTCTGTTTTGAGCCGCGGCGGTGGACATCGCTGCCTACTGCCTCGATGCCGAGCAACATGTCCTTGAGGTTGCCGGCGATGGTGATTTCCTCTACCGGATAGGCGATTTCGCCGTTTTCAACCCAGAAGCCGGCGGCGCCGCGCGAGTAATCGCCTGTAACGTAGTTGACGCCATGCCCGAGCAGTTCGGTCACGATCAGGCCGCGGCCCATGCGGCGAACCAGCGCATTGAAGTCGTCCTGCCCCGGGGTGACGAGCAAATTATGTGCGCCGCCGCCATTGCCGGTGGTCTGCATGCCGAGTTTGCGCGCGGAGTAGACGCCGAGAAAATAGCCCTGCAGCACGCCGTCGATGATGACCTCGCGGTCGCGGGTCTGAACACCGTCGTCGTCGAATGGTCCGGACGCGAAGCCCTTTTTGAGGTAGGCGCGCTCCGAGATGTTGATGCAGGGCGAGAACACCGCTTTGCCGAGGCTGTCGAGCAGGAAGGTGGATTTGCGGTACAGCGCGCCACCGCTGGCGGCATGGACGAAGCTGCCGATCAGCCCGGCGGCCAGCGGGGCTTCGAAGATGACCGGCACGTCGCAGGTCGAGATCTGTCGGCCGTTGAGGCGGGCAACGGCGCGATCGGCGGCGGTCTGGCCGATCATCCGTGCCGTATCCAACTCGCTGGCGTCGCGGCGGCTGTCGTACCAGTAGTCGCGCTGCATGCCGTCGCCTTCGCCGGCGATGACCGAGCATGAGACGGAGTGACGGGTCGAGGCGTAGCCGCCCATGAAACCCAGGCTGTTGGCCGAGATGAAGTGTGATTCTTGTCGTGAGACGCTGGCGCCTTCGGAGTTGCTGATGCGGGCGTCGCGCTCATAGGCGGCGGTTTCGCATTCGCGGGCCAGTTCGATGGCTTGCTCGACTGGCAGATCCCACGGGTGGTGGAGGTCGAGGTCGGGGAAGTCGGTGGCGAGCAGTTCGCGGTCGGCGAGGCCGGCAAAGTCGTCGGCGGCAGTGAAGCGGGCGATCGACAAGGCGGCGTCAACGGTGGCGCGCAGGGCGGCGGGGCTGAAGTCGGAGGTGCTGGCGTAGCCGCGTTGCTGGCCGACGTAGACGGTGACGCCGACGCCTTTGTCGCGGTTGTACTCGATGGTGTCAACTTCGCTGCGGCGCACGGCTACCGAGGCGCCGACGCCTTCGGAGACATCGGTTTCGCAGGCGGTCGCGCCCTTGTCGCGGGCATATTTGAGAATGTCGCTGGCGATTTCGCGCAGCGCGTCCTGAGAGTAACTGAAGCCGTTTGCGGACATGGACAGTGGGGGCGGGTGCGGGAAAGCTATAATCTTAACCGTTTCCGCCAATTGCCTACGTATATGACCGATCACGATCCGATCGAACTCGAAGATGCGCTGCCCGAAGGGCCGAGCAAGACCCGCCGCAAGAAGGACTCGGATGCGCTTCAGCATCTGGGTGCCGAGCTGGTGGCCTTGTCGGCCGACCGGCTCAAGAAAGTGCCGCTGCCCGAAAACCTGCGCGATGCGGTGCGCGCCTGCCAGCGCTTCAAGATGGAAGCGCGACGCCGTCAGTTGCAATACATCGGCAAGCTGATGCGCACGATTGACGTGGAGCCGATCCAGGCCATGCTCGATGTGTTCAATGGCGTGTCGGCCGAAGAAATTGCCCGGCAGCACCGGCTTGAGCGTCAGCGCGACCGCCTGCTCGAAGACGAAGCCATGCTGTTTGAACTGGCCGAGCGCCACCCCGGTGTCGATCTGCAGCGCCTGCGGGTGTTGCGTCGCAATGCGCTCAAGGAGCGCGAGGCGCAAAAGCCGCCGCGCGCATTCCGCGAAATCTTCCGCATCCTGCGCGAGATCGACGAATCCACCAAAGACGAATAGAGAGCCGCCCGCCCATGAGCACAGACACCCTTCGTATTGGCCTTGTTTCCATCAGTGACCGCGCGTCCAGCGGCGGCTATGAAGACAAGGGCGTGCCCGCGCTGCGCGACTGGTTTTCACAGGCGCTCAGCTCGCCCTGGGAAATGGAAACCCGGCTCATTCCGGACGACCAGGCGACCATCGAACGCACACTGATCGAGTTGTGCGACGAAGCCGCATGCGATCTGGTGCTCACCACCGGTGGCACCGGCCCGGCGCCGCGCGATGTGACGCCCGAGGCCACGCTGGCGGTGGCGCACAAAGTGATGCCGGGCTTTGGCGAGCAGATGCGTCAGATCAGCCTCAAGTTTGTGCCGACGGCGATCCTGTCGCGTCAGGTGGCGGTGATTCGCGGCAAGAGTCTGATCATCAATCTGCCCGGCCAGCCCAAGTCGATCAAGGAGACGCTGGAGGGCTTGAAGAGCGCCGATGGTGAGTCGCTGGTCGATGGCATCTTTGCCGCCGTGCCCTACTGCATCGACCTGATCGGCGGGCCCTATGTCGAAGTGCATGCCTCGGTGGTGAAGGTCTTCCGGCCCAAATCGGCGATACGCCCGCCCGTGGCATAAACCGTTCGGTAGTCGCCACCGCATCGGGGCGTCTGTTTTTAAGTCTTTGTGTATAGATTTACCTGGGCCTGCCGTTAGCAAGGGTAAGCATTGTCACGGATAGGCGTGAATGGGCGGGGATTTCTCTTTGTTGATGTGGCTGCGCGTCGGCGTTTTGGCCTGCGCCGCGCTATTTTCCAGCCTTGCCTCCGGACAGGCGGCGGAGCCTGGCTTCCGCGAAGTGTTCGAAGGCCATGGCACGGTCATGTTGTTGATCGATCCAGGCTCCGGCGAGATCGTCGATGCCAATCCGGCCGCCGCAGCCTTCTACGGTTATTCGCGAAACATGCTGCGGTTGATGAATATCAACCAGATCAACAGCTTTACGCCTGAGCAGACCGAGCAAGAGCTCGCGCTCGCAGCACGTGCGGGTCGGAGCTACTTCATTTTCCGTCATCGACTGGCGAGCGGGACTCTGCGAACGGTTGAGGTCCATGTCAAACCCTTCCGGTTCGGCGACCGGTCCTTGCTGCTGTCGATTATTCACGACGTGACGCCCGGCCGGCTCGGCAATCAAGGCTTGTGGCATTACCAGAGCATGCTTGAGGAGCGGGTGTCCGAGCAGGTGGCCGAGGTCGAGGCTTTGCGCGTTCGCGAAGAGCGCCTGTTCATTGTCGGCATGGCCGTGCAGACCGGGGTGATCGTCCTGCTGATCGTCAATATCCGCCGGCGCAAGCGCCTCGAGCGCGAACGCCGTGAGATGGTGCGCGAGATCGCCGACGAACGACAGCGGCTGATCGATATCTTGTGGGGAACGGATGCCGGCAGTTGGGAGTGGGATCTGGCATCGGGCGCGGTGCGCGTGAATAGTCATCTGGCCAGTATGATCGGCAGCGTGGGGGACACGTCGGCCGAGTTGACCGAAGACCAACTGCGTCAATTGATCCACCCTGACGATCTGCGGCGTTGTCTGGCCTTGCGCCAGCAGCACCTTGACGGCGAAAGCCCGTCCTATGAATGCGAGATACGGGTCAGCGTTGGCGATGACCACTGGATCTGGGTGATGGATCGCGGCCGGGTGGTGGCACGCGATGAGGGCGGACAGGCGCTCAGGATGGCGGGCACCTGGCTGGAGATCACTGGCAAAAAACAATACGAGGACAAGCTTCGCCTGGCCGCGAGTGTGTTCACGCATGCGCGCGAGGCCATCATGATTACCTCGGTCGATGGCACCATTGTTGAGGTGAATGACTCTTTTTGCCGCATTACCGGTTTTGAGCGGAACGAGGTCTTGGGCAAAACGCCCAAGGTGCTCAGCTCGGGCCGGCATGATGCAGCCTTTTATGCGGCCATGTGGCACGCAGTGGCCAAGCACGGACACTGGCAGGGCGAGGTCTGGAATCGGCGCAAGAATGGCGAGCTGTACGCTGAGATGCTGACCATCAGCGCGGTGCGCGATGAACAGGGTCATGCGCCTTATTACGTGGCCTTGTTTTCCGACATCACCGCACAAAAGCTCCACGAGAGTCAGCTGGAGCGCTACGCCCACTACGATGCGCTCACTTCGCTACCCAATCGTTTGCTGTTGATGGACCGCTTGCGCCAGGTCATGGCCGTGGCGCAGCGCCGGGGGAGTGCAATCGCCGTGGCCTACATCGACCTCGACGGCTTCAAGCAGGTCAATGACACCTATGGCCATGCCGCAGGCGACGTGGTGTTGAGCTCGGTGGCGGAGCGCTTCCGCGATGCGCTGCGCGAAGGCGACACCATTGCCCGCATCGGGGGCGATGAATTCGTCGCTCTGCTGGTCGACTCCGGCCAGCGCGGCAGCGTTAAACCGATTTTGCAGCGCTTGTTGCGGGCTGCCACCGAGCCGGTCGCCTGGCATGATGAACTCGTGTGCGTGTCGGCCAGTATCGGGGTGGTGCATTATCCACAACACGGCGTCGTCGAGCCCGATGCCTTGGTGCAGCAGGCCGACGATGCCATGTATCGCGCCAAGCTGTCGGGCAAGAATCAGTTTTATCTTGCCGAGCGACCCGCCGGCGACGGCGCTACTGGGGCAAGATCGGAATGATCCGCTCGCGAGCCCGCCCGGTCGCGGAGGGCGGCGGCGCGGCGCGCTGGCGTTGCCGTTCCTGCTCGCGCCACCAGGCGCGCAGCCCAAGCAGCACGGCCAGAATCAGCGCGTAGATCAGCGGCTCGAACACGTCTGCCTTGACCAGCCACCAGTAGTGCACCACGCCAAGAATGGCAATGCCGTAGACCGAGCGGTGCAGCGCCTGCCAGCGCCGGCCGCCAAGGCGGCGCACCATGGCATTGGTGCTGGTCACGGCCAGCGGTATCAGCAGCACAAAGGCGGAAAAGCCCACGGTGATATACGGCCGCTTGAGCACATCGAGCACCACGGCGCGCCAGTCAAAGAACTGGTCAAGCACGATATAGGTGCCAAAGTGCAGCACGGCGTAGAAGAAGGTGAACAAGCCGAGCATCCGCCGAAGTCGCAGCAGCCAGTGCCAGCCGGTGAGCTTGCGCAGCGGGGTGACCGCCAGCGTGATCAGCAAGAAGCGCAGCGTCCAGTCGCCGGTGGCGTGGGTGATGGTCTCGATGGGGTTGGCGCCCAGCTCGTCCTGAAAAAAAGCGAGCAAGAGCAGGCCGACGGGGATCAGGCTGAGGATGAAAACCAGCACTTTCAGCGCGCTGATTTTTCCGGCTGAGAGGGCTTTGATCGAAGGTGTGCGAGGGGCGGTGGCTGTCGTCATGAGTGGTGGTCAGAAGTTTTTGCGAAGGTCCATGCCAGCGTACATTGATGCGACCTGATCGGCGTAGCCGTTGAAGGGCAGCGTCTTGCGCTTGAGGAAGTCACCGATGCGGCGCTCCTTGGCCTGACTCCAGCGCGGGTGGTCCACATCCGGGTTCACGTTGGAGTAGAAACCATACTCGCCCGGCCCGGCATCATTCCAGGAGGTATTGGGCTGTTTGTCGGTGAGGCGGATGGTGACGATCGACTTCGCGCTCTTGAAGCCGTATTTCCAGGGCACCACCAGGCGCACCGGCGCGCCGTTCTGGTTGGGCAGCACCTCGCCGTAGAGGCCAACGGCCATCAGCGTGAGCGGGTGCATCGCCTCGTCCAGACGCAGGCCCTCTTTGTAGGGCCAGTCGAGGACCGGGCGGGTGTCCATCACTTTCGGGTCGAACAGCGAGACGAATTCGACATACTTGGCGCTGCCCAGCGGCTCGACGGCCTTGAGCAGGGCGGCCAGCGG
>JBFIJC010000199.1:0-7205 GCA_041600915.1 Nitrogeniibacter sp. | reverse complement strand
CTCACTTCGGCGTAGGCCATCTGCGCCAGCACCAGGGTGGTGCGCGGGGTCAGGGTGATGGGCTCGCATGCAATTATCTCGGCCATGATGGCATCCTCCAGATATCCCCCGCATCCGTGGATACGGCGCGGGTTGATTGAAGTATCGCCACACGCTAGCCTGTCGACAAACGGTCAATTTGCATTGTATGGATGCGTAAAACGCATGGATAGCTCACTCCTCCGCTTGCCGCCGCTCGATCCGCTGCGCGGCTTTCTCGCCGCGGCACGTCATCTGTCCTTTACCCAGGCGGCGGCCGAACTGTGCCTCAGTCAATCGGCCATCAGCCGGCAGGTACAAGCGCTGGAGACGGCGCTGGGCACGCCCTTGTTCATCCGCGGCGTACGCAGCCTCAGCCTCACCGAAGCCGGTGCCCGGCTGGCCGACGCCGCCGAGCTGTGGCTGACCGAATATGGCCGCCTCGCCGCCCGGCTGCGCGCGCCGGAACGCCCCACCGTCACCATCTCCGCAGGTGTCGGCATTTCGGCCCTGTGGCTGGTACCGCAGTTGTCCGACTTCCAGGCCGCACACCCCGACATCGAAGTACGCATTTCCACCTCCAACCGCGTGGTGGATCTGCTCCACGAAGACATCGACCTCGCGCTGCGCTATTGCATCGACCGCGACGCGCCCGACGGCGCCTGGCGACTGTTCAGTGACACCCTGGTGCCGGTCGCCCACCCTTCGGTCGGCGCCGGCCTGGTGCTCGACCGCAACACGCTGCCGCAGCAGGTCTTGCTCGACTTCGATGACGCGCGTTTTCCGTGGCTCAGCTGGTCGCCCTGGCTCAGCGCCAACGGGCTGGACGACATACGCCCACGCGGTCGCATTCGCTTCAACCACTACGACCAGCTCATTCACGCCGCCGCCTCGGGGCAAGGCCTGGCCATTGGCCGCAAGGAGATGATGGGGCCGCTGCTTCGCGAAGGCCGCCTGATGCCGCTCGGCGGCGAGCGCCACCCCATGACCGGGCGCGGCTTCTGGCTGGTGCCCTCCCCCGGCCCCCTGCGCGCCGAGGCCGAGCTGTTTGCCGCCTGGATTCGCGCCGTGGCCGGCCGATGCCCATCGCCGGAATCCACCTAGCCGCCACTGCACGCCTCGGTTAGCATCACAACTCGCACCGTCGCGGCCGAGGGCCCTGCCTTGATGACAGCTTACCGACGCATTCTGCCCACGCTGGTCGCCCTGCTCTGCCTGCTGGGCAGCGCACCCCTGCTCGCGCAGGCGCCGCCGCGCATCAAAGAACTGAGCTATTCGGTCGACCTCGCCGACGCCACCGACCTGCGCAGCGCCCTGAGCGACGCCTCGCCCATCCGCGAGCAGGGCACGGTCTTTCATGGCTACACCCGCTGGTTCGTGCGCTGGCGCACCTTCTGGCGCGCCGACGACGGCCTGTGCCGCATGCAACGCGTCAGCACCGAGGTCGATATCGAATTCACCCTGCCGAACGCCACCCGCCTGCCCCGCGATCGCGCCACGCGGCAGCGCTACACCACTTACCTGAACGCCCTGCGTGCCCACGAGCAAGCCCATGCCGACTTCGCCACACAAGCCGCCCGACAGATCGAGCAGGCACTCATGACCGTGCCCCCGCAAGCGGACTGCGAGCAGCTTTCGGCGGCCGCCAACACTCGCGGCCATGCCATCATTGAACAGACCCGGGCGCTCGAACGCGCCTACGACGACCGCACCGGCCACGGCCGCAGCCAGGGCGCCTTCCTCGACTAGCGCCCGCCCAAGGACCGACCCATGACCCCCTGGATTCACGACGCCCTGCGCAAGATCGACGCCGACTACCAGCGCTCGGCCGACACCCACCTGATCCCGCTCACGCTGCCGGCCATCGCGCCGATCCAGCTCTACCTCAAGGATGAGTCCACCCACCCCACGGGCAGCCTCAAGCACCGCCTGGCTCGCTCGCTGTTTTTGTATGGGCTGTGCAATGGCTGGATCCGCGAAGGCACCACGATTGTCGAGGCCTCCTCGGGCAGCACCGCGGTGTCCGAAGCCTACTTCGCCCGCCTGCTCGGCCTGCCCTTCATCGCCGTCATGCCGGCCACCACCTCGCAGAAAAAGATCGACCAGATCACGTTCTACGGCGGCCAGTGTCATCTGGTCACCACCCGCGACATCTACGCCGAAGCCACGCAGCTCGCCGCCGCCAGGAGCGGGCACTACATGGACCAGTTCACCTACGCCGAGCGGGTCACCGACTGGCGCGGCAACAACAACATCGCCGAATCCATGTTTGCCCAGATGGCCGCCGAGCCCGACCCCATCCCGCGCTGGGTGGTCGTCAGCGCCGGCACCGGCGGCACCTCTGCCACCATCGGCCGCTTCCTGCGCTACAAGCGCTTTCACACCGAGCTGTGCGTGGCCGACCCCGAAAACTCGGTGTTCTACGACCACTTTCTCGACCCCAACACCTCGCCCACGCTCGACACCAGCTCGCGCATCGAAGGCATCGGCCGGCCGCGTGTCGAGCCGTCCTTTGTGCCCTCGGTGGTCGATCTGATGATCAAGGTGCCCGACGCCGCCAGCCTCGCCACGGTCCATCTGCTCGAGACCCTGCTCCAGCGCAAGGCCGGCGGTTCGACCGGCACCAACCTCTACGCCGCCTTTCAGCTGTGCGCGCGCATGAAGGCGGCGGGCGAGACCGGCAGCGTGGTCACCATGCTGTGCGACTCGGGCGAGCGCTACCTCGACACCTATTACAACCCCGAGTGGATCGCCCGCCAGGGCCTGGATCTGGCGCCCTACACGGCGCAACTGGCCCGCTTCATGGCGACCGGCGAGCTGGCCTAGCCCACCACCGCTGCAGGCCGGGCTAAAATTTCGCCACGCTACGCCGTAGACTCCTGTCATGCCCGCTCACCACGCTCAGCTCACACCCCTCGCTCCTCGGTGCCTGCCCCGGTGGCTACTGACGCTCACCGTGGCGCTCACGCTCAGCGGCTGCGCCACGCTCCAGGACGCGGTCGACACGGTCAAAGCCAAACTCCCGACCCCCACTGAATCCACGGCCGACACCGTCGAGGCCGACACCCCGGCCGCCGAAGCCAAACCGGCCAAAGCCGTCGCCAAACCCGTGCGCAAGTCGGTCGCCGCGCCCACCCCGGAGCCGAAACCCGCCCCACCGCCACCGCCCAAACCCGTGGTACGCAGCGCACCCACACCCAAGATCGCCGGCCCAGCCTGGCTCGCCAAATGCGCCGACGTACAAAGCGCAGGCGGCGCCGTTCGCTGTGATGCCGACAGCCTACTCGCCCGTCCCTCGGCCACGGTGCAGGTGTTCACCCGCGATCCGGCACTGGCGACCAAAGCCGACGGCGGCGGCATCACCCTGCGCCCCGGCCTGCCGCGCCGCTACCGCTTTTTCGTCCTGCCCTGAACGCGCCGGCGCTTCGGCGAGGCGACCATCCGGGCTAGAATGGCGTTTTGAATTCACGCCTGCAGCGGAGCTCTGCCATGACTTACAAGGTATTCATCGACGGCCGTCACGGCACCACCGGACTGAAGATCGACGAGCGGCTCGCCCTGCGCGACGACGTCGAGATCCTCACCATCCCCGATGCCCAGCGCAAGGACGCCACGGTCAAGGCCGAGTACATCAACAGCGCCGATGTGGTCTTCCTGTGCCTGCCCGACGCGGCCTCCAAAGAATCGGTGTCGCTGCTCAAGCCCGACAACACCCGCACCCGCTTCCTCGACGCCAGCACCGCCCACCGCACCAACCCCGACTGGGTCTACGGCCTGCCTGAGCTGAACCCCGGCCATCGCGAGCGCGTGCGCACGGCGCAGAAAGTCGCCGTGCCCGGCTGTCACGCCAGCGGCTTCATCATGCTCATGCACCCGCTGGTCGCGGCCGGCATCGTGCCCGCCGACTACCCGGCCACCACGTATTCCATCACCGGCTACAGCGGCGGCGGCAAGGAAATGATCGCCAGCTACGAAGACGCCGGCGAACTGGGCGACGCCATGCGCAGCCCGCGCTTCTACGCCCTCGGCCTCGCCCACAAGCACCTGCCCGAAATGCAGACGCTCACCGGCCTGGCCAACAAGCCGCTGTTCACACCGATTGTCGGCAATTTCGCGCAAGGCATGGTCGTGGCCGTGCCGCTGCTGCCGCGCCTGCTCACCAAGCCGGTGGCCGCCGCCGACCTGCAGCACTATTTTGCGGAGTACTACGCGGGCGAGACCTTCATCAAGGTCATGCCGGCCGACGCCACGCCGCTGCTCGACAACGGCTTTTTGCCGGCCACCGCCTGCAATGACACCAACCGCGCCGAGATCTTCGTCTTCGGCCATGGCGACCAGATCCTGCTCGCCGCGCGCTTCGACAACCTCGGCAAGGGCGCCTCGGGTGCCGCCATCCAGTGCATGAACTTGATGCTTGGCGTGGACGAGGCCACGGGTCTGGCGGTGTAGGCCCGTTGCACACTGTTTAAAAACCCGGCGCGTGCGCCGGGTTTTTCGTTTACGGCAGTAGCGCGGCCAGGCGTGGCATCAGAAATTCGCGCAACTGCTGCACCGCCGGGCTCAACTGGCGGCGGTCGGCGCAAAGCAGATTGAGCGGGCTCGGCTCACCCTGCCAGTCGTCGCACACCGCCACCAGGCGGCCGGCGCACAGATCCGCGTGCACGTCGGCATGAGATTTGTAGGCCAATCCATGGCCGGCCAAGGCCCAGCGGCGCACCGCCTCGCCGTCATCGGAGACCCGGTCGCCACGCACGCGCAGCGTGGTCTCGCGCCCATCGCGGTAAAAGCGCCAGCGATCGTGCACCGCCTCGCCCAGCATGAAACACAAACAGTTGTGCTCGGTGAGCTCGCCCGGCGTCTGCGGCGTGCCGGCACGGGCGAGGTAGCCGGGCGACGCGCACAGCACTCGGCGATTGCCCGGCAGCAGCGGCAGGGCGACCAGCGACGAATCAGGCAGGCTGCCGTAGCGGATGGCCAGGTCGACCGGCTGGCGGTACACATCGGCAATGCGGTCTGACAATTGCAGGCGCAATTCGAGCTGCGGATGCACGGCCTGAAATTCGTCCAGCCAGGGCAGCAAGACATTGCGCCCGAGGTCGGAGGGCAGCGACAACTGCAGCACGCCGCGCACCACACCACGCCCCGAGACCACCGCCTCGCGCCCGCTGGCGAGCAGGTCCAGCGCTTGCTGGCAGTGAAGCAAAAACACCTCGCCCTCGGCGGTCAGCCGCTGGCTGCGTGTCGAACGCACAAACAGCGGCGCCTGCAAGCTTGCCTCCAGACGCTTGAGCGCCGCGCTGGCCGCAGCCGGTGTGAGGTCCAGCCGCCGCGCCGCCGCCGACAGGCTGCCGAGCTCGGCGGTGCGAACAAAGATGTCGAGATCCTGCAGTGCTTTCATTTTCAAATTTTAATAGCAAGTAGATCAACCGTAAGCAGCTTTTTCAATTGCGACAGAAAGTCGATGATGGCATCGCACTGCCTCAGCGGCAGTCCTGTTCGCAACAACCAAGGAATCTGCCCATGCCTGCAACCGCCCTGTTCGCCCCCCTCGCCCGCCGTGGTCTCACGCTGCCCAATCGTATCGTGATGGCGCCGATGACCCGCAGCCGCGCCGCCCAGCCCGGCAACGTACCGACAGCGCTGATGGCCGAGTACTATGCCCAGCGCGCCAGCGCGGGTCTGATCATCAGCGAAGCCACCCAGATTTCACCGCAAGGCCAAGGCTATAGCCACACCCCGGGCATCCACAGCGCAGCGCAAATCGACGGCTGGCGCAGGGTGACCGAGGCGGTACATGCCGCGGGCGGGCGCATGGTGCTGCAACTGTGGCATGTGGGACGAATGTCGCATCCGGTGTTCCACGGCGGCCAATTGCCCGTCGCGCCCTCGGCGCTGAACCCCCATGCACAAGTGTGGGTGATGGGCACCGATGGCATTGGTCGCATGCTCGACTGCCCGACACCGCGCGCACTGGACACCGCGGAGATCGGCGATATCGTCGAGGATTACCGACGCGCGGCCGCCAACGCCATGGCCGCCGGTTTCGACGGGGTTGAGATTCACGGCGCCAATGGCTACCTGATCGATCAGTTCCTGCGCACCACCTCCAATCACCGCGACGATGCCTACGGCGGCAGCCCCGACAAGCGCCTGCGATTTCTCGACGAAGTCGCGCAAGCGGTCATTGGCGAGGCCGGGGCGGCGCGCACCGGTGTACGGCTGGCCCCGTTCATCACGGCACGCGGCATGGCCTGCCCCGAGATCATCGACACCATCCTCTCCGCGGCGACCCGGCTCGACGCGCTGGGCATCGGCTACCTGCACCTGTCCGAAGCCGACTGGGATGACGCCCCGCAGATCCCCGACGCCTTTCGCCACGCGCTACGCCAATGCTTCGATGGCACATTGATCGTCGCCGGCCGCTACGACGCCGAACGCGCCCAGGCCATCGTACAGAGCGGCCTGGCCGACGCCGTGGCGTTTGGCCGCCCCTTTATCGCCAACCCGGATCTGCCCGCACGCCTCGCGCACGGCGACCCGCTTGCCGATTTCGACCCGACCACGTTGTTCGGCGGCGACGCCCGCGGCTATTCCGACTACCCAGCCCGAAGCCTCACAGCCCAGATGACCGCCTGAGCAGCATCGACAGCGACAGCCCCCCTCTCTCTGGAACCTGCACACATGAAAGCCATTGCCTATCAAAAGTCCCTGCCCATCGACCACCCCGACGCGCTGCAAGACATCACCCTGCCGGACCCGGTCGCCACCGGCCGCGACCTGCTGGTCGAGATCAAGGCGATTTCGGTCAACCCGGTCGATACCAAGATCCGCGCCAACGTGGCGCCCGCCGAGAGCGACTGGAAAGTACTCGGCTGGGACGCCGCCGGTGTGGTGCGCGCCGTCGGGCCGGACGTGACGCTGTTCAAGGTGGGCGACCGCGTCTGGTATGCCGGCGACCTGACCCGCCCCGGCACCAACGCCGAACTGCATCTGGTGGACGAGCGCATCGTCGGTCGCATGCCGGCCAGCCTCGACTTTGCCCAGGCCGCCGCCCTGCCGCTGACCGCCATCACCGCCTGGGAGATGCTGTTTGACCGCCTGCAACTGGTGCCGGGCAAGCAGCCGGCCCCCGCGCAGCTGCTGATCATCGGCGCCGCCGGCGGTGTGGGTTCGATCATGACCCAGCT
>JBFIJC010000198.1:0-7242 GCA_041600915.1 Nitrogeniibacter sp. | reverse complement strand
TGGCGCGAGCTTCCCCTTCGTGACGGTCGAAGACTGGGTCGCCTCGCAGGCCCGCCTGGCCGACGAACTGGGCATCCAGCGCTTCGCCGCCGTGGTCGGAGGCTCGCTGGGCGGCATGCAGGCCTTGTCGTGGACGCTGCAGTACCCCAACCGTGTCGCCAACGCGGCCGTGATCGCCGCCGCGCCCAAGCTGTCCGCCGAAAACATCGCTTTCAATGAAGTGGCCCGCCAGGCGATTCTGACCGACCCGGACTACCACGACGGCGATTACACCGCCCACGGCGTGGTGCCCGAGCGCGGCCTGCGCCTGGCGCGCATGGTCGGGCACATCACCTATCTGTCGGACGACGCCATGGCCGAGAAATTCGGTCGCAGCCTGCGCCACGGCAAGCAGGTGTTCAGCTATGAAGCCGAGTTCGAAATCGAGTCTTACCTGCGTTATCAGGGCAAGAAGTTTGCCGGCTACTTTGACGCCAACACTTACTTGCTGACCACCAAGGCGCTCGATTATTTCGACCCGGCCTTCGAGTATGGTGGCAATCTGCCCGCGGCGCTGTCACGCGCCCAGGCCGATTTTCTGGTGGTGTCCTTCTCCACCGACTGGCGCTTCCCGCCTGAGCGCAGCCACGAGATTGTTCAGGCGCTGCTGCACAACCGGCGCAGCGTGAGCTACGCCGAAATCGACTCGGCCGCCGGACACGATTCCTTTTTGCTCAATGATGCGATCTACCACGGCGTCTTGTCGGCGTATTTCGATCGTATTCAGGTGAACGCCCATGACTAAGCTCCGCTACGATTTTCAGGCCATTGCCGAGTGGATTGGCGAAGGCGAAACCGTGCTTGATCTCGGTTGTGGCGATGGCAGCTTGCTGCGTCACCTGGCCGACACGCGCGGCGTGCTCGGCTATGGCGTCGAGGCCGATCCGGAGAATGTCCGCGCCAGCATCCGCAACGGCATCAACGTGCTGCAGATCGACCTTGAGCGCGGCCTGGCCGGCTTTGAGGACGGCTTCTTCGATCATGTGGTCATGAGCTTTTCGCTGCAGGCCATCCACAGCACGATCGCCATGCTCAACGAGATGCTGCGGGTCGGGCATGAGGCGGTGGTGAGCTTCCCCAACTTCGCCTACTGGCGCCATCGGCAGGCGATTCTCAACGGGCACATGCCGGTGTCCGAAAACCTGCCCCACCAGTGGTACAACACACCCAATGTGCGCTTCTTCACCATTGCCGACTTCGAGCAACTGTGCGAGATGAACGGCATCGTGATTCGCGATTCGGTCGGCTTCGACGAAGGGGTGCGCGTCAAGGAAGAGCCCAACTTCCTCGCCAGTGTCGGGCTGTTCCGGCTTGGGCGCGAACACTGATCGCGACCGCCGCCACCATACAAAAAGGCCCGCGCATTGCGCGGGCCTTTTTATATTCGATGCAGCGGGTGCTCAGCCGACCGCGAAGAGCTTTACGTCGACCTTCATCACCGGGCGGCCCAGCGACACGGCAACGGCCGCACCGAACTTCTTTGCCCACTCGCCGTTTTCCTTGAAGCGGGCCTCGCCGCCGTACTTGGCGACGTTGAGGATCATGTCGAGCACCAGCACTTTACCCATCGGGTTGCTCGGGGTGCACTCGAGATCTTCGAACTCCTGTGCGAACCAGGCGCGGGCAGCGCTCTTGTCCATGCCTTCGAGATCGGCGGGGTGGACGATGATTTCGTACTCTTGCGCAGGGCCGAATGAGACGAGCACTTGCTGTGACATGGCGGTTCTCCTCTAGGTGTTTTGTTATGCGTTGCCTGCATTGTGGCCGCTCGCCACCGCAGGATCAAGCAACCGTACGACACCGTATGCCATCCTGGCTTTGATTACCGGCAAAAACACCACACTTAGTGCGGGTTTGGCCTGCTAAAATGCGCCGGTTGTCCACTACTGACAAGGGTTTTGCCGTGCAGATCGTCTGTCTTGACCTCGAAGGTGTGCTGATTCCCGAAATCTGGGTCGAGTTCGCCGCCCGTACCGGTATCGACGCGTTGCGTCGCACGACCCGTGACGAGCCGGACTACGACGTGTTGATGCGTTACCGGCTCGACATCCTGCGCGAGCACAAGCTCGGCCTGCCCGATATCCAGGCGGTCATCGCCGACATGGGGCCGATGCCCGGTGCCAAGGATTTTCTGGATGCCCTGCGCGACAAATTCCAGGTGGTGATCCTCTCCGACACCTTCTACGATTTTGCCAAGCCGATGATGGATCAGCTCGGTCGGCCGACCTTGTTCTGCCACCGTCTCGAGGCTGACGCGAACGGCTTTCTGGTGAACTACCACCTTCGCATGCCGAATCAGAAGCAGGAGGCCGTGCGCCGCTTCAAGGAGCTGAACTTCAAGACCATCGCCGCGGGGGATTCGTACAACGACACCACCATGCTCGGCGAGGCCAATGCCGGCATTCTGTTCTGCCCGCCGGACAATGTGATCCGCGAGTTCCCGCAGTATCCAGTGGTTCGCGACTACGATGCGCTGATGAGCGAGATTCTCTCCGCCAGCGCGCGTATCGGGATCTGAACCGCGCCGCTGTCATGAATGCCCACGCCTGGGATGCCGAACTGCTGGCGGGCCTCAAGGCGCTGGCGGCGTCGGCCTTTCCCAAGCGTTGCGCCAACTGTGGCCGGGTCTATCCTGACGAGGCGGCGTATCTGAACGAGACACTGCCTGTGTCGGCCGCTACCAGCGGGCTCAAAAGCAGCGAAGATGACGATGGATCAACCATCGTGGAGCTGTTTCGCAATTGCGCCTGTGGTTCGACGCTGCTCGATTTTTTCAATGACCGCCGCGACGACACCGAGGCCGGCGAGCGGCGCCGGGCGCGCTTTGGCGAGTTGCTCACCTACCTGACCGACAGGGGTCTGGCGCCCGCCGAGGCGCGCAATGAATTGCGAAAAGTGATGCGCGGCGAGCCCAGCGAGGTGCTGCAGCGCTTCCGCCCCCCTTCCTGATATTGCGAGTCTCATGCATCGACAACGCTTCTTTACCCTCTCAGCCTCGTGCCCCGACCGTGTCGGCATTGTTGCGCGCGTGTCCACCTTCATTGCCGAGCATCAGGGCTGGATTCTCGAAACGGCACTGCACGCCGAGCCGCCGCGCGAGGGCGAATCGGTCGGGCGCTATTTCATGCGCATCGAGATCCGCGCCGATTCGCTGCCCTTCATGCTCAGCGAGTTCCGCGAACGCTTCGCGCCGCTGGCCGACGAGCTGGAGCTGAGCTGGAAGATCACCGACTCGGCGGTCAAGAAACGGCTGGTGCTGCTGGTCTCCAAGCAGGAACACTGCCTCTACGACCTGCTCGCCCGCTGGAAGAGCAAGGAGCTGGACGTCGAGATCCCCTGCGTCATTTCCAACCACAACGACCTGCGTGGCTTTGTCGAGTGGCATGGCATCACCTTCCACCATGTGCCGGTCACTGCCAACAACAAGGCTGCGGCCTACGCCGAAGTGCAGCGTTTGTTTGAAGAAGTGCACGGCGACACCATGGTGCTGGCGCGCTATATGCAAATCCTCTCGCCCGAGCTGTGCGCGGCCTATCCGGGCCGGATCATCAATATTCACCACAGTTTTCTGCCCAGCTTCGTCGGCGCCAAGCCCTATCACCAGGCTTACGAAAAGGGCGTCAAGCTGATTGGCGCCACCTGTCACTACGTGACCGCCGACCTCGATCAAGGCCCGATCATCGAACAGGACGTGATCCGCATCGACCACACCGATGCGGTCGAAGACATGGTGCGCTACGGGCGCGACATCGAAAAAACCGTACTTGCCCGCGGCCTGCGCTATCACCTCGAAGACCGGGTACTGGTGCATGGCAACAAGACCGTCGTCTTCCGTTAAGCGCGGGTCGATCACGGGGCGTCAACGAAAAACCGGCACGCCCGATGGGTCGTGCCGGTTTTTCGTGTCCGGCGCCTGAAGCCGCGCCGGAGGGTCAGCTCATTAGAACTTGTAGGCCGATTCGCCGTGCGAGGCGATGTCGAGACCTTCGCGCTCTTCGTCTTCGGCAACCCGCAGACCGACCAGCATGTCGACCAGCTTGAAGGCGACCAGCGAGACCACGCCGGACCAGCCGATGGTCACCAGCACCGAGTAGGTCTGGATCCAGGTCTGGCTGGCGATCGAGAAGTCCTCGCCACCCGTGCCGCCCAGCGACGGGGCGGTAAAGACACCGGTCAGGATGGCACCCAGGATGCCGCCCACACCATGCACGCCGAACACGTCGAGCGAGTCATCGGCACCGAGCATGCGCTTGAGGCCATTGACGCCCCACAGGCAGACCAGGCCGGACAGCAGACCGATCACGATGGCGCCCATCGGGCCGACCGAACCGCAGGCCGGGGTGATGGCAACCAGGCCGGCCACCGCACCCGAGGCGGCACCCAGCATCGAGGGCTTGCCCTTGAAGATGGCCTCGCCGGCGATCCAGGACAGCGTGGCAGCAGCGGTTGCGGCCAGGGTATTGACGAAGGCCAGCGCTGCGCCCGAGGTGGCTTCCAGGTTGGAGCCGGCGTTGAAGCCGAACCAGCCCACCCACAGCATCGACGCGCCGATCATGGTCATGGTCAGCGAGTGCGGTGCCATGGCTTCACGGCCATAGCCAATCCGCTTGCCCACCAGGTAGGAGCCCACCAGGCCGGCCACACCGGCGTTGATGTGCACTACCGTGCCGCCCGCGAAGTCGAGTGCGCCGTCACCGAGCAGGTAGCCGCCCGGGCCCCATACCATGTGGCAGATCGGCAGGTAGCTGAAGCTGAACCAGATCACCGTGAACAGCAGCACGGCGGAGAACTTGATGCGTTCGGCGAAGGAGCCGACGACCAGCGCGCAGGTGATGCCGGCAAAGGTGGCCTGGAAGGCGACGAAGACCAGCTCGGGCAGCTTCACGTTGTCGGTGAAGGTGTCGGCCAGGGTGTCGATGGTCACGCCGGACAGGAAGACTTTACTGAAGCCGCCGACAAATGCGTTGGATTCGGTAAAGGCCACGCTGTAGCCGTAGAGTGCCCACAGCACCACGCCGAGGCTGAATACGACCATGACTTGCATCAGCACCGACAGCATGTTCTTGGCGCGCACCATGCCGCCGTAGAACAGCGCCAGACCGGGCACGGCCATGAAGACGACCAGCAAGGTGGCGGTCATCAACCAGGCCACGTCGCCCTTGTCGACAACCACTGCGGCGTCCTGGGCGTGGGCGGGGGCCGCCAGACCGACCAGTGCCGCCAGCATGAGAGAGAGGATGGCTTTCATGTGTGGGGTCTCCTTACAGGGCGTCGTTACCGGTTTCACCGGTGCGGATGCGGATGGCCTGGACCAGATCGAACACGAAGATCTTGCCGTCGCCGATCTTGCCGGTGTTGCCGGCTTTCTCGATGGCTTCGATGGCCTGGTCGAGCAAGCTGGCCGAGATGGCGGCTTCGATCTTTACCTTGGGCAGAAAATCAACGACGTATTCAGCGCCGCGATACAGTTCGGTGTGGCCTTTCTGACGACCGAAGCCTTTGACTTCGGTCACGGTGATGCCTTGCACGCCGATGGCGGAGAGCGCTTCGCGCACTTCGTCCAGCTTGAAGGGCTTGATGACAGCGACGAGATATTTCATGACAGTTCCCTGTTGTGAGTCCGTCTGACCGGACAGCAGCCCGGCCAGACGAGGGGGTTTAGAAGGATTTGGAGACGGAGAGGATTACGCGAGCGTCGGCGTTGTCGTCGTTGTCCACATCGGTGTCGACGTAGTTCAGGCCGAAGCTGAAGCCGGCGTAATCCTTGCTGACACCGACCTTCCAGTCGTTGTAGCTGGTGCCGTTTTCGATCTTCTGGCGGCCCACGTGCGCGCCGAGGGTGAAGCCGGCGCCAACATCGTGGCTGGCCGACAGGTCGAAGTACTGACTGCCGTCCGAGTCCGCCGCGCCGAACAGGTCGGTGAAGGCATAGGAGTACTTGAAAGTGAGGAATTTCCAGCTCACCCCGACATAGGCTTCGGTCGTGTCGGCGCATTCACCGCCGATCTTGCCGCCCGGATAGACGTACTGCAGCACGCCGACGTCGTAGCCGAAATCGCCGAGGGTGTTCTTGAAACCACCATAGACGTCGACTTCCAGGCTGCCGGTGTCGAGCCAGTCAACGTTGGAGCCCCACACACCCACATAGAAACCGCTGGCGTGGGCGTAGTCGAGCCCGCCCTGAATCGCCATGTTTTCCTTGGTCTGGGAGTAGCCACGGTACTGATAGTCGGAGACGAAGCCGACGTTGGCGCTGATCGGGCTGTTTTCGGCCATGGCGGCGCCCGACAGGGTGGCGAATGCGATCGCGGTACAGAGTGAATGTTTAAGCATGGTGCGAAGCTCCGGGTCAGTTGGGTGATGACCCTATGGCAGGAACTGTGCCAGTTTTTTTATGGCTAAAAATCAGTCGGTTACGGAGTTGTCGTCAAAGATTGTGCGTCGCAGCGCACCGATAAAATCTCATGCACCAGAGTGGCGCACTGTTTTGGTGCGCACCGGCGTGGTGCTTCAATAGTGTGGGGGAGAGGGGTGGGGCGAGTGCATCGCGCGCGGATTCGCGCGACAATATGGGCGTTTTCGCCTTTGACTCCAGGACGCCGCAATGAACCCACCCCAGATGCTTGATCAACTCGCCGGAAAATTCGCCGAAGCCGCGGCCAACTCGCCGGTCAAGGACATCGAGAAGAACGTCCGAGCGCTGGCCGCCAGCGCCTTCGCCCGCCTCGACCTGGTGACTCGTGAAGAATTCGATGTGCAGTGCGCGTTGCTCGAGCGCACCAGCGCGCAGCTGGCCGTGCTCGAAGAGCGTGTGGCGACGCTGGAGGCCGAACTGGCCAAAAAGACCGCGTCCTGATTCAGGGAATGCGCAACAAAAAGCGGCCTAGCGAGGCCGCTTTTTGTTGTGTGCTGATCCCGCCTGCTTACAGCTGGATCGCTTCAAGCGCGATATCCAGCGTGACCTCGTCGCCCACATTGGGCGCGTATTTACCCGCGTTGAAATCGCTACGCTTGATGACCGTGGTGGCATTGGCGCCGATGGCCGGCTTCTTGAGCATCGGATGCGCCATGGCCTTGAACGAGGTCACGGTCAGGGTCACCGGGCGGGTCACGCCCTTGAGGGTCAGATTGCCTTCGATGGTGGCGGGCACATCGCCGTTGAAGACGACCTTGGTGGACTTGAAGGTGGCCGTCGGGTGGTTG
>JBFIJC010000197.1:0-7257 GCA_041600915.1 Nitrogeniibacter sp. | reverse complement strand
TATCGACGGCCTGTGGGATCAGCTCGGCCTGTGATGTGACAACACAATGCTGACCTGGCCCCGACTTGGCGGTCTGACCCGCCGGATCTACCTCGCGTTTCTGGTGGCGGCGGTGCTGCCCACGGCCATGGCGGGCGTGATCGGCGTGTACTTTTCGGTCGACGCGCTGCGCGGTGAAACCCTGGCCGGGCTCAAGCAGGAAGTCAGCCTGCGCGGCGAAGGCGTCGATCGCTTTTTCCAGCAGGTGTCGGCGCAGTTGCTGGCGCTGTCCACCGCGCCCGAGATCAACGCCTTTCGTGACGCCAAGGGCACCGAGGGCGAGCCCCTGGCGCGCGAAAACACCGCCGTGGCGCTGGCGCGCTTGTCGGGCATTTACCAACACCTGTTCCAGATCCGCTACCTGAGCGCCGAGGGCCAGGAACTGGTGCGGGTCGACCGCGTGGGCGGGCAGGTGCGCGTGACGCCGCCCGAAAGCCTGCAGGACAAATCAGACCGCTACTACGTGCGCGACGCCCTCGCCACGCCGCCGGGGCGCATCTATATTTCGCCGCTCGATCTGAACGTCGAATTCGGTCGCACCGAAACCCCCGAGCGACCGGTGATCCGGCTTGGCACGGTGGTGCCCGGCACGGCCACGCGCGCGCCGGGCCTGCTCATCGTCAACCTCAATGCCGACGTTCTGCTCGACCAGATCCAGCAGATGGCCGACGCGCGCCGTGGCACCGCGTTTCTGTTTGACCGGGCAGGCCACTATCTCGTGCGCGCGCCGGGCGAGGCGAATCAGGGCATGCGGATGCGGCCGGTGGCCGATCTGGTGACCCGTTTTGACGCGGCCGTGGTCAATCAGATGCTGGCGGCGCAGCAGATCACCACCCTGGCGTCCGATGGCTGGATCACCGCCGTGGCGCCGGTGGGCGCGGCCGGCGACACTAGCCAGTGGGCGGTGGCGCTGGCCTTTCCCGAGCGCAGCCTGTTCGAGCGGGTGTTCAACCTCTACCTGCTCTACGGTGTGCTGGTGCTGGCCCTGGCGGTGACGGCCATCGGTGGCTTCGTCATCTCCCGCCGTCTGCTCAGCCCCATGGACGCGCTGTCCAAAGAGACCGAGGCCATCGCGGCCGGCGACTTCGGCCGGCGGGTCACCATCCCCGGCAATGACGAAATCTCCGCACTGGGCGAGCGTTTCAATACCATGGCCGCGCGTCTGCAAACCCTCTACGACTCGCTCGAAGCGCAGCGCGACGGACTGGAGCTTGAGGTCAAGGCGCGCACCCGCGATCTGGAGCACGAGCGCGCGTTTCTGGCGACCTTGATCCAGCATCTGGGCGATGGCGTGCTGGCGGTCGATCGCGGCGGGCACCTGCGCCTGGCCAATGCGCAGGCGATCGATCTGCTCGGCCTGAGTGCCGCTGCGGTGGCCGAGCAGCCGGTGTTTGCCGATCTTTGGGCGCCCTGGCCGGCGCTATCCACGCGGGCCAATGAGGCGCTGCTGAACGGCCCGGAGTGGCGCGAAGACTTCAATACATCGGGCCGGGTGCTGGCGCTGGCCGTAACCGCCTACGCGGAGGGCTTGCTGCTGGTGGTGCGCGATGTCAGCGATGAACGCCAGCTGGTGGACGAGCGCCGCGAGCTGGACCGGCATATGTTCCAGATGGAAAAGCTGATCTCCTTCGGCGAACTGTCGATGGGCCTGGCGCATGAAATCGGCAATCCGCTGGCCGGCATGAAGGCGGTCGCGCAGGCCCTGATGTATGAAGAACAATTACCCGCGGGCGTGCCCGAAGCGCTGGCGCGCCTTGAGGGTGAAATCGACCGTCTGGCCGGCTTCCTCAAGAGTTTTCGCGGCTTCGCCGCTGCGCCGGTGCCGCAGATGCGCGCCTGTGCGCTGGCCGACGTGGTCGAAGACGTGTGCTTCTGGGTGCGCAAGGAGGCGCGCAGCGCGGGTGTGGCCATCGACCACTTCGGTCTCGAAACCGCGCCGGCCGTGCTGGCCGACCCGCAGCAACTCAAGCAGTTGTTGCTCAACCTGTTCATCAACGCCCTGCACGCCATGCCGGATGGCGGCACGCTGCGTATTGCCGTCGATGGGGTGAGCGACGGCGGGCTGGATTTCCGGATCAGCGACACCGGCGTCGGCATGCCGGCAGACATCGTCAATCAGGTCTTCGAGCCTTTTTTCACCACCCGTGAAACGGGCACCGGTCTCGGCTTGTCTATCGTGCGCAAAATCGCGCAAGGCCACGGCGCGCGGATCCACATCGACAGCACGCCGGGGCACGGCACCACCTTTCATTTGCACTGGCCTTTGCCGGAGACGCCATGACCGCATCCATCCTGATGATCGAGGACGACACCACCATCCGCGTCACGGTGGGGGGCTTTCTGACGCGCCGCGGCTACCAGGTGCACGAGGCCGAGGATGGCGCAGCCGGCATCGAGATTGCCCGGCACCAGCGGGTGGATCTGGTCTTGCTCGACCTGCGCCTGCCCGACATGGGCGGGCTCGATGTACTCGCCGCGCTTAACGAGATGGGCTGTGATGCACCGGTGGTCATCATCACCGCCTTTCCCGAGTTGCAGACGGCGATCGGCGCGCTGCGTGCCGGTGCCTACGATTACATCCACAAACCCTTTGATCTCGAAGACCTGCGCCAGTCCATCGCGCGTGCGCTCGAGACGCGTCGCCTGCGCCACGAAGTCGAGTGGCGACGGGTGCGGGGTAACACCTGCCGGCCTGACGGCCTGATCGGCCAGAGCCCGGCCTTTCGCGAATGCCTGACGGTGACCGAGCGCATCGCCTGTGCGGGACGCGTGCCGGTGCTGATCCGTGGCGAATCGGGCACGGGCAAAGAGCGGGTCGCGCAAACCATTCACTGCCGCTCAGACCGCATGAACGGCGCGTGGATCGACCTCAACTGCTCGGCGCTGCCCGAGGGCCTGCTCGAAGCCGAGTTGTTCGGTTACGAAAAGGGCGCCTTCACCGACGCCAAGCAGATGAAGCGTGGTCTGTTGGAGCTGGCTGACGGCGGCACGCTGTTTCTCGATGAGATCGGCGATTTGTCACCGGCGCTGCAGCCCAAACTGCTGCGCGTACTCGAAACCCAGACCTTCCGCCGCCTCGGCGGCCACCGCGAAATTCAGGTGGACGTGCGCTTCGTCTCGGCCACCAACCGCGACCTGTCTGCCATGGTGGCCGCGGGCAGCTTTCGCGAAGACCTCTACTACCGGCTCAACGTCGGCACCATCGATGTGCCGCCGCTGCGCCACCGGCCCGAAGACATCCTGCCGCTGGTCGAGCACTTTCTGGCCGAGATTGCGCCGGTGGTGCAGCGGCGTATCGCCCGGATCGACCCGCAGGCCGCGCATTGTCTGACGGCCTACGCCTGGCCGGGCAACGTGCGCGAGTTGCGCAATGTGGTCGAGCGCGCAGCGATCCTGTGTGCCAGCGATACCCTGACGCTCGATGCCTTGCCCGCCGAGTTGCGCAACGGCGCGGCGAGCGCTGAGCCCGCGCCGGGCGGCAGCCCCATGCGTGCCTTGTCCGAAGTCGAGCGCGATCACATTCTGTTCGTGATGGCCGAGGTCGAGGGCAACAAAACTCACGCGTCCGAGATCCTCGGCATCACCCGCCTGACCCTGCGCACCAAGTTGCGCGCCTATGGGTTGGAGCAGGCAGACGGTTAATTTTTAACCGGTTGTATTTCATGCGCCCGATCAATTTCTGACCGCTTCGGTGTGCGCCGCCGGCCACGCGCGCCGGTGGGTCGTCTGTCGCTAAAGGCATGATTCTGCACGGCTTGCCGTGCTTTCTCCGGCAGGCGCCGATGCGCCGCGAAGCGCTGGCACGCAAGATGCATTACCCCTGATGTGGATAGGGCTGTTCGCCCGTTCCAAGGTCCATTCGAGATCGACAAGGGGAATTTCATGACAACGCATCAATCCATCCGCAGGCTGTCGCGCATCGCGGCGGTTGTCGGGCTGGCTTTTGCTACCGGCGCCCTGAGCGCCGCCGACGGCAAGGCCGGGCTGCAGCCGCTTCCTGAGGCAAAACTCGGTCAGGCCGAGATGATCGAGCTGGGCAAGCATCTGTTCTTCGATACCCGTCTGTCGGGCGATCAGGGGGTGTCCTGTGCCTCCTGTCACAACCCGGAAAAAGGCTTCGCCGACGGGCAGGCGCTCTCCGCCGGTTATCCGTCCACCGAGTATTTCCGCAACGCGCCGACGCTGATCAACAGCCGCTTCAAGAACGTTTTCATGTGGGATGGCCGTCTCGACGGCGCCGACATGGGCACCCTGGTGCGCGACATGATCACCGAAGCGCACACCATGAACATGGACTCGCGCCTGATGCAGGAGCGGCTCACCCAGGTGCCCGAGTACGTCGCGCTGTGGCAGAAATTCCGCAAGGACGACATCAACGGCATGCGCGTCTATGGCGTGGTCGGTGAATACGTGAAAACGCTGGTCTCGCAGAACGCACCGATCGACCGCTTCCTCAAGGGCGATGGCAGCGCGCTCACCTCGCAGCAAAAAGACGGCTACGAAGTCTTTAACGGCAAGGGCGGCTGTGTGGCCTGTCACAACGGCCCGCTGGCCTCCGACGGCGAGCGTCACCGCACCGGCGTGCCCGAGAACCCCGAGGTGCTGAAGAACCCGAACCGGACCATCGCCATGTTGCGTCACTACTCGACCAGCGGCATGCCCAACTACATGAACGCGCGCACCGACGTGGGCTTCTACGCGATCTCGAAAGACAAGGCGGACATCGGCAAGTTTGCGACGCCCAGCCTGCGCGAGCTCAAGTACACCGCGCCCTACATGCACAACGGCATGTTCGACTCGCTCGACAAGGTCGTCGATTTTTACGACCAGGGCGGCGGCCAGGGCAGCGAGCTCAAGCCGCTGGGCCTGACCAGTAGCGAGAAGTCGGCGCTGGTGGCCTTCCTTGAGGCCATGTCCGGCGATGCGCTCAAAGTCGTCGCGCCGACGCTGCCCGATTATCAGCCGCGTCAATTCGGCAAGAACTGAGGAGAACGCCATGCGAAACACTCAAACCCTGCGTCTTGCGCTGGCCGTGACCGCGATGTGTGCTGCGAGCGGCGTCTTCGCCGCGGACGCGAAATTTCCGCCGCTCGGCCCCTTGCCGGCCGTGCCGGTGCCGGTTGATAACCCGATGACGGCTGAAAAAGTCGCTCTCGGCAAGCAGCTGTTCTGGGAGAGCCGTCTCTCCGGTGACGGCTCCACGCCCTGTGTCGCCTGCCACTTTCCGGCCATCGGCTGGGGCGATGGCGGCGCCATATCGCGCGGCTATCCGGGCACTAAGCACTGGCGCAACTCGCAAACCATCCTGAACAGCGCCTACTACAACAAGCTGTTCTGGGAAGGCAATGTCACCAGTCTTGAAGCCCAGGCGCCGCCGGCGGCCGAAGGTGGTGTGGCCGGCAACGGCGACCGCTCGCTGATGGAAATGCGGCTGCGCTTCATTCCCGAGTATGTCGAGGCCTTCAAGAAGGTGTTCGGCACCGACTGGCCGCGCATGACCCATGCCTACCAGGCGATCGCGGCCTACCAGCGCACTGTCGTGACCGACGCTACCAAGGTGCCTTTCGACCGTTGGCAAGCCGGTGACAAGTCCGCCATGAGCGCCGAGGCGCAGCGCGGCTTCGGGCTGTTCAGCGGCAAGGCCAATTGCATCAGCTGCCACAACGGCGCGCTGGCCTCAGACCAGAAGTTCTACAACCTCGGCCTGCCCGAGCACCCGGACTTTGCCACCGACCCCTTGCTGCAGATCACCCATCGCTGGGAGCAGTACCAGAAGGGCGGCTCGGAAGAAGCCTACCGCACCGCCGATCGGGACAAGGGCCTGTACTACCAGACCAAGAACCCGAAGGACATCGGCAAGTTCCGTACGCCGAGCCTGCGTGAGCTCAAGTACACCGCGCCCTTCATGCACAACGGTGTGCTCGCCACGCTGGACGATGTGGTCGCGTTTTACAACGCCGGTGGCGGTGCCGCCGCGGGCAAGACCGACAAGCTCAAGCCGCTGGGTCTGACCGAGCAGGAGAGCAAGGATCTGGTGGCCTTCCTCGACGCGCTGTCGATGACCGAGCCCCTGATTCACGAAGATCCGAAGCTGCCTGGCGACTACCAGCCGCTGGCCACCAAGTAAGGAGATCAGCCATGACCACGCATACGATTCACCCGCATCACGACCATGCGCATGGCGAGGACCGCGCCTGCATGAGCCGGCGCAGCTTCCTCCTCGCCGGTGGCGCCCTGGTCACTCTTGCCGCACTGCCCGGTTCGGCTGCGGCCGCCGCGCTCAAGGCGCTCAAGGTCGACTACCCGGCCGTCAAGATCGGCAAGTTGTCAGCGCTCAAGAAGGGCATGCCGCTGGAGTTTGCCTACCCGTATCCGGACGTGAGCAACATGCTCGTCAAGCTCGGCGTCGAAGCCGGCAGCGGGGTGGGTGAGGGCCGCGATATCGTCGCCTTCAACCAGCAATGCCCGCACATGGGCGGCCCGCTGCAGGGCACCTACAAGGACAAGCATCAGGCGCTGGGCCCGTGCCCGCTGCACCTGACCACCTTCGACCTGACCCGTCACGGCATGGTCATTTCCGGCCATTCCACCGAAAGCCTGCCCCAGATCGTGCTCGAAGTGCGCGGCGACGACATCTATGCCGTCGGCGTGCAGGGCCTGATCTATGGCTACAGCAGCAACCTCGCCGGTCGCCGCGCGTAAGGAGGACACCATGACTGAAAAAACGAATCACCCGTCGTCGGGCACGTTCATGCAGGCGCCGGAAGACCATATTCCCCTGCCGCCAAGCGACGCTGACGTCTTCACCACCGCGTGCGACTACTGCACCGTGGCCTGTGGCTACAAGGTGTACCGCTGGCCCACCGGCAAGCAGGGCGGCATGGCCGCCAAGGACAACGCCTTCAAGGTCGACTTCCCCCACCAGCAGATGTTTGGCGCCTGGGTCAGCCCCACGCAGCACAACGTGGTGAATCACAAGGGGCGGCCGCACCACGTGGTGGTGGTGCCGGACAAGGACGCCACCGTGGTCAACAACGGCGGCAACCACTCCATTCGCGGCGGCACGCTGGCACAGAAGTGCTACAACCCGTCCAATCGCACCTCCGAGCGCCTGCTCTACCCGATGATCAGGGTGCGCGGCACGCTCATGCCGGTGAGCTGGGATCTGGCCACCGACGTCATGGCCGACATCTCCAAGTACATCATCGCCAAGTACGG
>JBFIJC010000196.1:0-7260 GCA_041600915.1 Nitrogeniibacter sp. | reverse complement strand
GGTGTAGAACTTGACCATGCCAAACAGGTTGGCCAGATCGGAAATACCCAGCGCCGGCATGCCGTCGGCAGCGGCGCGGGAGATGGCTTGGCCGACCTGTACGATTCCGTCGGAAATCGAATATTCGGTGTGCAGGCGAAGATGGATGAAGCGGGGTTCGGTGGGCGTGCTCATGGGGCAGAATTCTACCGCGCCGACCCGCCTGCGGCACCGTCGAATGTCGGAGTTTCTCGCGCTTACATCAAGCCGGCGGCGCGCAACACCAGCACGCCCAGGCTGGTCGTCAGGATCGAGCCCAGCGTGGTCACGGCAATGATATTGGCCGCCAGCACCGCATTGCCGCCCATGGCGCGCACCATCACGTAGCTCGCCGCGGCCGTCGGAGCGCCGGACATCAGCATCAGCACACCGAGCTCGACCCCGCGAAAGCCGGCGGCGAGTCCGCACAGCACAAACACCAGCGGCACCGCCACCAGCTTGATGCCGCTGGCCAACATCGTGATCCGCAAGTCGCCACGCAACTGCCCGAAATTGAGCGCGGCCCCCGTGCACAGCAAGGCCAGCGGCAAGGAGAGATTCGCAAAATACTGGCCTGACTGAAGCACCAGCGCCGGCAACTCGATGCCCGCCCACGACACCGGCAGCGCCGCCACGATGCCGATAATCAGCGGGTTTCGGACGATGCCCTTGATCAACTGCCCGACGCTGCGGTGGGTGTTCAGCGAACGGCTGAGCGTCATCACCGCCAGCACGTTGAACAAGATGGTGACCAGCCCGAGGTAGAGCGATGCGGCCACCAGACCCGCCTCGCCGTAGGCATTCACGCACAGCGCCAGGCCAATGATGCCCATGTTCGAACGAAAGCAGCCCTGCACGAACACGCCACGATCGGCCGGGGTCGCGACCCAGCGCCGCGCCGCCCACTCCAGCGCCACAAAAATCACCAGCGTCCCCGCCAGGCCGAGTGCGATCAAACCGAAGTTTGCCGCCGCCTCGAAGCGCGTCTTGCTGATGCTGATGAACAGCAGCGCAGGCAAGGCGACGTTGAACACCAGCTTGGCGCCGGTATCGACAAAGTTGTCATTGAGCAGGCCGGCCCGCATCAGGCCGACGCCCAGCGCCAGCACGACAAAGATCGGGCCGGTCACGGAAAAGGAAAACGCCAGCGCGTCGAGAAACTCGTTCATCGGACTCTCTTCATACCGCCACGCTCAATTCGGTGGCGGCGCATTCAATTGCAAGGCCTGACCGATCAGCGTATCGGCATTTGCCTGCAATGCATTCGACAGTTCCAGCCAGCGCGGATCGCCGGTTTCCATGCCCATGGTCAGCGCCTGCAGGGCCTCCCGACGCAGCCGGGCGTAGCGGGCAAACACCGGCGCCTGCCAGGCACTCGCCGGCGCCGCGTCCAGCGCGTCGGCCAATGCGGCCCAGCCCGGCATCAGCTCGGTTTCGATCACCCGCAGCCCTTCTTGCGTGGACATCTGCCCGCTGCGCAGGGCGTCGAGCACCCAGTGATGACGCGTCACCAGATGGTATTCGGTCTCGGACAACTGCTGCTGCAAGGCGACAGGCAAGGCACTCACACTCGGCGCCGGGCGCTTCGGGGGCGTGACCGTCATCCACAAGGCCAGCGTCGCCGACAGCAGCACGGCGCCGCCGACGCCGGCACGCCATCGCCCGCCGCGCGCGCTCCGGCTGGCAGGCGCCAGCGCCGCGCCAAGCACGATGCCGGTCAGCAAACCGCCGATATGGGCGGCGTTGTCGATGCCCGGAATCAACAGCCCCGCCGCCAGCGAGTAGGCAATGAATATCAGCAAGCCGCGCCGCAAGCGGCGCACCGTGTCCGCGGGAATGGAATCGCGGCTGACCAGCACATAGCCAAGCAAAGCGCCAAACACACCAAAGACCGCGCCCGAAGCGCCGATGCTCAAGCCGCTCGGCCGCCACCACACGCTGGCCACGCTGGCGACAAGGCCGCACAGCAAATAGATCAGCAAAAAGGGGCGCGAGCAAAACACGCGCTCGGCCAGTTGCCCGCCCTGATACAGCGCCAGCATGTTGAGTGACACATGCAGCAATCCGCCGTGCAGAAACACACCGCTCAGCAGCCGCCACGGCTGCCCGCCATAAGTTTGCACCGCGTAGTTGCCGCCCCAGTCGGCGAGCAAGGCGCCGGGGATATGCCATACCTCGCCGGCGCTCAAGGCCAGCCCGACGAAGATCAGCAGATTTGCCGCGATCAGACCCGCCGTCGCCCAGACGACAGGCACCCGCGCAAACAAGGCGTCGGCAAATTCCTCGGGGGTCGGGATGCGGGGTGCAGGCATGCGCTTCTTATACACCAGACGACGGTGACGGCATCGCGATGCCGCCCATGCTCAGCGAAAGGCCTCGATAACAGCGCAGCGGCAGTGTGTCAGCCCTTTTCCTCGTGGCCGTGGGTTTCGGCAAAGCGCTTTTCCAGCTCGTGGCGCAAGGCCTTGCGGGCCTCGGCGGCTTCGAAGCGCCGCTTCTCCTTGGGGCTGAAGGGCCGCAGCGGCGGCACCGGCGCGGGCTTGCCATCATCATCCACCGCCACCATGGTGAAAAAGCAGCTGTTGGCGTGGCGCACATCCTGGGTGCGGATGTTCTCAGCCATGACCTTGATGCCGACTTCCATCGACGACTTACCGGTGTAATTCACGCTGGCCAGAAAGGTGACCAGCTCGCCGACAATGATCGGCTCGCGGAACATCACCTGATCAACCGACAGCGTCACCACATAGCGTGCGGCGTAGCGGCTGGCGCAGGCGTAGGCCACCTGATCGAGCAGGCGCAGCACGGCGCCGCCGTGCACCTTGCCGGAAAAATTGGCCATCTCGGGTGTCATCAGCACCGTCATGGTCAGTTGGTGGGCGGGGAGGTCCATGGGGGAATGTCCTTGTTATTGTGGGTGTATCAGCGCCGGGCCGCTTCGGCCCGCGCGCGGGCCAGGGCCGCCTCGCGCCGCGCATCGGCCGCTTGAATGGCGGCACGCTGGTCGTCGCTCAGCGGACGACCCATTTGATGCTCAAGGCTTTCAATCACCCTACGACCGGTGTCGGTGATACGCGGGCCATCGGGGATGCCCCGTCGCACCTGCGCCGCGGACGCAGCTGCAATACCGGCAACTTCGTCGACGAAAGCGCGCTCGATGCGCACCCGCTCGGCTTTCAGATGCGCGGCACCGGCCGGGCTCGGCATGGGCTCGGCGGCCTGCGCGCCCATGGCAAACGCCATCAGCAGGGCAAGCGCCCAGCGGCGCACGGGCCACATCATGCCGGATCCAGCACGGTCGAGCCGGTGGTCTTGCGCGCCTCAAGATCACGATGCGCATTTGCCGCATCTGCCAGCGCATAGCGTTGCCGCACTTCGATTTTCACCTTGCCGCTGCCCACGATGTCGAACAGTTCATTTGCCATGGCCACCAAAGCGGCGCGCTCGGCGGCGTAGCCAAACAGCGTCGGCCGGGTTACGAACAGCGAGCCCATCTTGCCCAGCAGGCTGAGATCAAAGGGCGCGACCTGCCCGGTGGCATTGCCGTAGGTGACCATCATGCCGCGCGGCCGCAGGCAGCTGAGCGAGTCCATGAAGGTGTCTTTGCCGATCGAGTCGTACACCACCGGCACGCCCTTGCCGCCGGTGATCTCGCGCACCCGGTCAGCGAATTTCTCGCGGGTGTAGAGAATCGTGTGGTCGCAGCCATGCGCTTTGGCCAGCGCGGCCTTTTCATCCGAACCCACGGTGCCGATCACCGTCGCGCCGAGCGCCTTGGCCCACTGGCAGGCAATCAGCCCGACGCCACCGGCGGCGGCGTGAATGAGAATGGTGTCGCCGGGCTGCACCCGGTAGGTCTGGCGCAGCAGATACTGCGCCGTCATCCCCTGCAGCATCATGGCCGCGCCCTGCTCGTAGGCAATGCCTTCGGGCAGCTTCACCAGCCGGTCGGCCGGCATGTTGCGCTGCTGCGCGTAAGCACCAATCGGGCCGCCTGCGTAGGCCACACGGTCACCGACGCGCAGCTCGGTGACGCCCTCGCCCACGGCAATGACTTCACCCGCGCCCTCGAGGCCGATGCCCGAGGGCAACGGCACCGGGTACAGTCCGCTGCGGTGGTAGGTGTCGATAAAGTTGAGACCCACCGCATGCTGGCGCAGGGTGACTTCACCCGCGGAAGGGGCGGGCACGTCGACAGCCTCCCAGCGCAAAACCTCGGGGCCGCCGGTCTCGTGAAAGCGAATGGCGTGACTCATATGCGTTCTCCTGCGATCAACGGACGATCGAAACACCGATCCGCAATTGTGGTTGGCCGGCGCGCTGGTAATCCAGCAGGGTTTCCCCTTCGCCATCGAAGTATTGCAGATGAAGGAAGGCGCCGACGGACGAAAAGATACTCTGCCGCAGCGGGTAGGACACATCAACCTGCGAGGTGCCCACCCCGCCCTTGCCCCGGCGCAGCATGATCTTGGTCAGCCAGCCATCATCACGGCCGAAGCGCAGCCCGAGCTCACCGTAGCCACGATAGCGGTGGATGTCCGGATTGTCGGACTTCTCGAGATAGCCCCACAGCTTGGGCGTGACGCCGATGTGGCTCTTGCCCTCGCCCAGGCGATACTGCCAGTCCGCCTGCACAAAAGCGATATTGATACTGCGCGACTTCTCGCCATCGCGTCCGTTGGACTCGTGCTCGACGCCGGCGCGCAGCCAGCTCTGATGGCGACTGCCGGCGGCGACGGGGATGTCCCATTCATAAAACAGCGCCGGGCGATAGCTGGTGTCACGGAAAGGCGCCGAGTCGGAATCCAGATCCCACAGCGAGGTCTGGGTGTAGCCGAAATGCAGGCCGCCCAGGAAAGGCAGCATGCCGACGACCGCGCCCTCATCATCAAACAAGCGGTATTTGAAGCTCAGCTGGAAGCGCGCCGACGCACCACTGTTGGCACCAAAAATGAAGTACATCGGGTCGTAAAAAGACAAGGCCGGCTTGGCCGGGATCACATCCGCCGCGACCTGCCCGGCCGGTGCCACCATGCCAGCAGCGCTGGGCAGTTGCTGCTGACGCGCGAGCGGATCGCCACCGGCGCTCCAGCCCGGACGCTCGGCCAGCACCATCAGCTGCGCACTGCTGTCAGCGTTCAAGCTGAGAACCGACAGGCCCAGCACTTCGGCCGGCCAGTCAAAGCTGTAACGCCGCGTCGCGCCAACGGCGGCCGCCTGCGCATTGAGCTGCACGATGAGCTTGCGATCGCCCAGCGTCACACTGGCTTCGAGCTGCTCGGGCAGCGTCGCGTTGGCGCGGGTGTCCATGACGGTCAATACAAAAGCCTGGCCGGCGCGGGCGTGCGTGCGCTCGGCCGACAGGAGGCGCTCAGCGCTCGCCGGAAAGGCTGCCAGCGCCAAAAGCGCGGCACACACTATGGAAGTCAGACGACACATCATGATCAGGGCACGGATTGGAATCGAGTGCCTATTCTAGCCGTGTGCGATTTGATCGGCGCGCTGTCGGTGTCTTCGCGTGGCGTCGGCGCCCTCGGGCGAAAAAAAACGGGGCACCCGAAGGCGCCCCGTTTCATCTTGCTGCGCGAAGATTATCGGCGCGCGCGGTGCTCGGCGGCGTCGACCACGGCCAGCGCCGTGATGTTGACCAGACGACGCACCGTCGCCGACGAGGTCAGGATGTGCACCGACTTGTCAGCACCGAGCAGAATCGGGCCGACTGTCACACCATCGCTGTTGGCCAGCTTGCACAAATTGAAGCTGATATTGGCCGCATCGAGGTTGGGCATCACCAGCAGATTGGCTTCACCGATCAGGCTGGACTCGGCATTGGCGCTATCGCGGATGTCCTGATTGAGCGCGGCGTCGGCATGCATCTCGCCGTCACATTCGATATCCGGCCGGTTGGCGACCAGCAGATCGCGCGCCGTGCGCATCTTCAGCGCCGACGCCGTACGCGCGCTGCCGAAGTTTGAATGCGACAGCAAGGCGACCTTCGGCTTGATACCGAAGCGCTTCATCTCGTCAGCCGCCATGGCCGCGATATCGGCAATTTCTTCGGCGTTCGGGCTCTCGTTCACATAGGTGTCGGTGATCGCCAGCACCCGCTTGGGCAGCAGCAGGATGCTCATGGTGGCAAAACGCTTGGCATCCGGCGCCAGACCGATCACGTCCTCGACCTGACGGAGGTGATAGTCGTAGGTGCCGAAGGTGCCGCACACCAGCGCATCGGCGTCGCCCCGGCGCAACAGCATGGCGCCGATCAAGGTGGTGTCGCGACGCAGCTTGGCGCGCGCGATTTCTTCGGTCACGCCGTCACGGGCCATCAGCTGGCGGTATTCCTGCCACAGCTCGCGGTAACGCGGGTCGTCTTCGGTGTTGACGATATCGAAGTCGCGGTTTTCGACCAGGTCGAGACCGGCACGCGTGATGCGCCGCGCGATCACGGCCGGACGACCGATCAGGATCGGACGGGCCAGACCTTCTTCAACCACCGCACGCACGGCGTGCAGCACGCGCGGATCTTCGCCTTCGGCGTAGAGCACCCGTTTGTGCTGCGGCTCGATCTTCTTGGCCTGCGAGAACACCGGCTTCATGATGATGCCGGAGGTGTAGACGAAGTCAGACAGGCTTTCGGTGTAGGCCGCAAAGTCTTCGATCGGGCGCGTCGCCACGCCGGACTCCATCGCCGCACGCGCAACCGCCGGCGCGATCTTGACGATCAGGCGCGGGTCGAAAGGCTTGGGAATGATGTATTCCGGACCGAAGGTGAGATCCGCACCGGCATACGCCGCCGCCACGGCATGGCTCTGCTCGGCCTCGGCCAGTTCGGCAATGGCTTTCACGCAGGCCAGCTTCATCTCTTCGGTGATGGTGGTGGCGCCCACGTCGAGCGCACCACGGAAGATGAAGGGGAAGCACAAGACGTTGTTGACCTGATTGGGGTAGTCGGAACGACCGGTGGCGATGATCGCATCCGGGCGCACCGCCTTGGCCTCTTCCGGCATGATTTCCGGCGTCGGGTTCGACAGCGCGAAGATCAGCGGCTGGTTCGCCATGCGCGAGACCATCTCGGCCTTGAGCACGCCCGCGGTCGACAGACCGAGGAAGATGTCCGCGCCTTCGATGACTTCGCCCAGCGTCGTGAGCTCGGTCTCCTGCGCATAACGCGCCTTGTTGGCTTCCATGTTGGCGTCGCGGCCGACACGAATCACGCCACGCGAATCGCAGACGTAGATGTTT
>JBFIJC010000195.1:0-7261 GCA_041600915.1 Nitrogeniibacter sp. | reverse complement strand
GGTCGCCTTGCTGGTGAGCAACGCCAGCCACAGCACCAATGCGCCGAGCGTCACGATGTAGTAGGGCAGTCCGGCCAGGTCGACAGCGCGTGACAGCTGCGCTCGATAGAACGGATCGCCCGCGTCGGTGCTGGACAGAAAACCGAGCAGCGATGGCGCCAGCACGAACAGGATGAACAGCGCCGTCGGTGCGATGGCATGCGCCCAGGTGCGGCCATGGTCGAAGCGGTGCGCGGCGATCAGCAAGAACAGCGGCGTTGCGCCATACAGCGCATAGTGCGGCAGCTTGGTGCCAGACAGGCTGAAAAACACCACCACAAACGCCGCCCAGATCCACAGGTAGCGGCGCACACCGGTGGCCATGTCCTTGCGGATCTGACGGCAGGCAGCAAACAGGGGGCCGGTCCAGGGCAGCAGGAGCAGCGGCATCGCAAGCACGTAATAGAACATGCTGCCGGCGTGGCCTTCGAGCGTGCCGGTGAAGCGTTTGACGTTGTGCTTGAAGATGAAGCCGTCGATGAACTTCTGGCCGTGGATGCCCAGTGCCGCGGCATACCAGGGCACGACCAGCACGATCAGCAAGGCCCAGCCGATGGGGTCGCTGATGGCTTTGAGCCAGGTCCGCCACTGCTTGCGACTGGCGCAAAACAGGAAGGTGACGGCGATGGGCACGATGATGGCGATCGGGCCTTTGGTCAGCACGCCGAGACCAATCCACACATAGGTGCGCAGCAGCGGCGCGCGACGGCCCGATTCGAGGTGTCGCCAGGCGTCAAACAGCGCCAGCGCCAGCCACAGGTTGAGCAGGGCATCGGCGGTGGCGGCGCGGCCAATGGCAAACGGCCCGATGGCGGTGCTCACCACCAGCAAGGCGGCCAGTGCGGTCTGCGCGCCAAAGCGCTCGCGCGCGAACTTCCAGGTCGCGTAGCTCCAGCCGATGGCGGCCAGCGCCGAGGGCAGGCGGAAGGCCCATTCGGTCGGGCCGAGCACCATATAGGCCAGCGCTTGCAGCCAGTAGATCAGGATGGGCTTGTCGAAGCGATGCTGGCCGTCGAGATAGGTCGACAGAAAGTCGCCCCGCTCGAACATCTCGCGCGTGGCTTCGGAGAACGCCCCTTCGTCCACGTCGAACAGCGGGTAAGTGCCCAGAAAGGCCAGATAGCTGATCAGCGGCAGGAGGAAGACCAGCCAGCCAATGAGCCGGCGTGGGTGGGCGTTCGCTTCGCTCATTCGTGGTGCTCGGGGGATTGTGCCCAGCCGGCGGCGTCAGACAGCTCTTTGGTCGGACGGGCCAGATACGGCTTGGTGATGCCTGACTCGAAATACACCCGCGCCAGCAGCTCGGCCAGCACGCCGGAGGTCACCATCTGGATGCCGGCAATGACCAGGAAGAAGCCACCGAACAGCAGCGGCCGGGTACCGATGGACTCACCGAAGAAGACTTTGAGCGCCATCAGGTAAGTGAGGATGAGGCCGCCGACGCCGCCCAGCGCGATGCCGATGCCGCCAAAGAAGTGGCCCGGGCGCGTCCGGTAACGCATGAAGAAGTACACAAACACCAGATCGAGCACGACGCGGAAGGTGCGTGAAATGCCGTATTTCGATTGCCCGAATACCCGAGCGTGGTGCGCCACCACTTCTTGCGCGATGCGCTTCGGCGTGGTGACGGTGGCCAGCCAGGCCGGGATGAAGCGGTGCATCTCGCCGTAGAGGCGCACATTCTTGATGGCGCTGGCGCGAAAGACTTTCAGGCTGCAGCCGTAGTCCTTGAGCTGCACGCCGGTCAGGCGGGCGATCAGTCGGTTGGCGATGCGCGACGGAATCTTGCGCAGCCACAGGCCATCCTGCCGGTCCTTGCGCCAGCCGGCGACCAGGTCGAGGTCTTCGGTCAGCAGGCGGCCGGCCATGCGCGGGATGTCGATCGGGTCGTTCTGCAAATCGCCGTCCATGGTGGCGATCACGGTGCCGCGTGCGGCATCCAGGCCGGCCTGCATGGCTGCGGTTTGTTTGAAGTTGCGCACCAGCACGACCACGCGCACATGCGAACCGTACTTCTTCGCGCAGCGCTCAAGCTCATTCGGCGTGCCGTCGGAGCTGCCGTCATCGACCAGCACCACCTCCCACGGCCACGGGTAGGGGCCGAGCGCGAGGTGGATGCGTTCGAGCAGCGGCTCAACGTTTTCTGCCTCGTTGTACATAGGCACCACCACCGACAGACGATGCTTGGGCAGGTTGTCGGGGATGCGCGGTTCAGCGTGCGGCAGGGGGGATGTGTTCATTGACGGTCAATGCCTTGTTTGGGTACAGATTGCATGCTCAGGCCGGCCAGCCAGGCGAGGGCGCCGGCGATACTCGAACACGCGATAACAAAGAGATGCAGGGCAAGCGCCACTTGCAGCCCGGTTTCAAAATCAATGCCATTGGGCAGCAGCGCAGCCGCCGCCCCGGCTTCATAGGTGCCAAATCCGGCCACGCCTTGCACCGGCAAAATGGCGGCCAGTTCCGCGCCCAGCGCGCCGGCCGCGCCGATCATTGTTGAGGCGCCAAGCAATACCGACAGCAACCAAGCCTGGGCCGCCAGTTTGACCGACCAGTTGGCGATCGTCCATAGCCAGCCAAAACGGGCGTGGCGCGTGGAATCGGCAAAGGCGTTGCGCAGCTTGCCAAAGCGCGCCTGCCAGCGCCCGCCTTCGTGCCAGGCGTGGGTGCGTCGCGCCCAACGCGGCAGCGCAAAAGCGGTCGCGACCAGCGCCACCACGCCAGCGATGCGCAGCCATGTCGGCAGGCCTGGCCATACCGCCAAGGCCAGCGCCATCACCACAAAGGCGTCTTGCAGTCTGAACCACACCAGCGACGCGACGGCGCGGCCGAGGGGGGTGCCAAAGTTGCGACCCAACAGAATCGGAAAAGCCGCCTCGCCACCGCGAAACGGCACGATATTCACCATTGCGTTATGAACAAGCACGATGCGCAGGCAGGTGCCGAAACGACCGGCCGCGTCATGCCGGAATTCATCCCACACGCGCAGCGCGCGCAAGAGGTAGCTTGCGGCAAAGCCGGCGGCGGCGATGAGCAGCGCGCTGATCGGCGTGTCGCGAATCAGTCCGCCCAGCGCCGACCACTGTCCGGCGGCGATAAACCACGCCACCAGCGCCAGCGTGAGAACAACCGCCAGTGCGCGCTTCATGCGGGGCTCGCCACGGAGCGTTTGAGCGCGACGGCCGACGCAACCAGACCGGCCAGCCCGAGCGCCGTCGACCACGTCTGTGCCTGCGGGTAGCCGGTGACAACAAAGACGCGCGCGAGGCACACCGCGATGCCCGCGACGCTCAAGGCAACCATCGCCCGGCGCGAAGCCCACAGCGGCCAGTGCTGCGCCAGCACCACGCCGACCACCGCACACAGCCAGCCTGCCGCCGCGCCTGCGAGTACATCGCCCGGCCAGTGCGCGCCAACGGCGATGCGCGACAGCGCAAGCAGCGCGCCGGCCAGCAAGAGCAGCGCAGCGGGCAGGGCGCGCCGACACGCTGGCGTACTTAATATGAGGGCGGCAATCAGCGTAAAGGCGGTGGCCGTGTGGCCGGAGGGAAAGCTATAGCCCGAAAGCGTGACGCCGATCTGGTGCAGGGCGTCGGCTGGCAAAACCTCTTGCGGGCGGGGCGCGTCGATCAGCGCCTTGAGCCCGCGCACCAGCACGATGCCTGCAGGCCAGGCCAGCACCGCAGTCACCACGGCACGCGGCGCGCTGTTCAGGCACAAGGCCAGCAAGGCGCCCGCCGAGAGCACGCTGGCGGTGTCGGTGACGCCGGCCCACACGCCGTCGGGCAGGGCACTCGTCCATTGATTGACGGCGATAAACGCGGGCGTGTTCGCCCCGCTGACCATCATTCCGGTGGCGGCCAGCGCAAACGCCAGCGGCGGAGCGATGCACCAGCCGGGCGAGAGCGGCGCGGGCGCCAGAGAAGATGTCATGGAGAAGGCTGTCGGGCTAAAAGCCGAATTCTAGCCTAAGGCCACCCGGCACGCGCCGGCCGGCATGCCTGTCGTCGTGTGGCAGTACATCGTCGCCCGTAAGCGCCGCGTGGCTCAGGTATAATTCCGCCTTCGTTTTTTCGCCGGCCGCCGCTCTTGGGCGCGACGCAATTCACCTCAGCCTGTCCCCGTCGATCACATGACTGAAATCATCACTCTCCGCGGCGCATCTGCGCTGTCGGCATCCCGCCTGACCCGCCTTGGCGACACCCTGGGCCGCGTCATCTCGCGCTTTCATGGCGTCCATGCCGAGTTTCAATACTTTATTGAACTCAATGGCACGCTTGATGAGACTGCCATGGCCCGGCTGGTGGATCTGCTCGGCGCGCATCCCGCGGCCGATGCGCCACCCGAAGGCGAGCTGATTCTGGTCACGCCGCGTCTGGGCACGATTTCGCCGTGGTCGTCCAAGGCCACCGACATTGCCCACCAGTGCGGCTTCGACGCCGTGGTGCGCATCGAGCGCGGCATTGCCTACACCGTGATGGCCAAGGGCGGGCTGGGTCTTCAGCGCGACAAGGTGCTGCCGCTCCTGCACGACCGCATGACCGAGTCGGTGCTCGACACCCTGGCCGCCGCCGAGGCGCTGTTCCACCATTACAGCCCGCAGCCGCTCACCAGTGTCGACATTCTCGGCGCGGGTCGGGGTGCGCTCGAAGCGGCCAACCGCGACCTCGGGCTGGCGCTGTCGGACGACGAAATCGATTACCTCATCGACAACTTCACCCGCGTCGGCCGCAACCCGACCGACGTCGAGTTGATGATGTTCGCGCAGGCCAACTCCGAGCATTGCCGCCATAAAATCTTCAACGCCGACTGGGTCATCGACGGCCGGCCCGAAGACAAAACCCTGTTCGGCATGATCCGCGAGACCCACAAGGCGCAGCCCGAAGGCACCGTGGTGGCCTACTCCGACAACGCCTCGGTGATCGAAGGCGCGGCGGTCGATGCGCTGTACCCGAGCGCCGACGGCCAGTGGCAGTTCCGCACCGAAACGCAGCACATTCTCGCCAAGGTCGAAACCCACAACCACCCGACGGCAATCTCGCCCTTCCCGGGCGCGGCCACCGGCGCCGGCGGCGAAATCCGCGACGAAGGCGCCACCGGTCGCGGCTCGCGGCCCAAGGCGGGTCTGGCTGGTTTTTCGGTGTCCAACCTCGCCATCCCCGGCTTTGAACAGCCCTGGGAAAAGCCCTATGGCCGGCCCGACCGCATCGCCTCGGCGCTCGACATCATGATCGAAGGCCCGATCGGCGCCGCCGCCTTCAACAACGAATTCGGCCGCCCCAATCTGGCCGGCTATTTCCGCAGCTTCGAGCAAGAAGTGCAGGGCGAAGTGCGCGGCTATCACAAGCCGATCATGATCGCTGGCGGTCTGGGCAGCATTCAGGCCGAGCAGTCCTTCAAGGTCAAGTTCGCCCCCGGCACCCTGATGATTCAACTCGGCGGCCCGGGCATGCTCATCGGCCTCGGCGGCGGCGCTGCCTCCAGCATGGCCACCGGCACCAACGCGGCCGACCTCGACTTTGCCTCGGTGCAGCGCGGCAACCCCGAAATCCAGCGCCGCTGTCAGGAAGTCATCGATCGTTGCTGGCAGCAAGGCGAAGCCAACCCCATCCTGTCGATCCACGACGTCGGCGCCGGCGGCATCTCCAACGCCATGCCCGAGCTGGCCGACTCGGCCGATCTTGGCGCCACATTTGAACTGCGCGAAATCCACATCGAAGAGCCGGGCATGAGCCCGCGCGAAATCTGGAGCAACGAGTCGCAAGAGCGCTACGTGCTCGCCATCGCCCCCGAATCGCTGGACGCCTTCCGCGCCATCTGCGAGCGCGAGCGCTGCCCGTTTGCCGTGGTGGGGGTGGCCACCGACGACGGCCAGCTCACCGTGACCGACCGCCAGTTCGACAACAAACCCGTCGACATGGCCATGTCGGTGCTGCTCGGCAAGCCGCCCAAAATGACGCGTAACGTGTCGCGTCGCGCGGTGTTTCTGCCGCCCTTCGACGTTACCGACATGGCGCTCGACGAAGCCTGCCGCCGAGTGCTGCGCCTGCCGGCCGTCGCGTCCAAGAACTTCCTCATCACCATTGGCGACCGCAGCGTGGGCGGCCTCACCGCGCGCGACCAGATGGTCGGCCCGTGGCAAGTGCCGGTGGCCGACGTAGCGGTTACGTCCATGAGCTTCCACGGCGACAAGGGCGAAGCCTTTGCCATGGGTGAGCGCACCGCGCTGGCCTGTGTCGACGCTGCAGCCAGTGGCCGCATGGCCGTTGGCGAAGCCATCACCAACGTGGCCGCTGCCGACATTGCCGACATCAAGCAGATCAAGCTCTCCGCCAACTGGATGGCCGCCGCCGGCCACCGCGGCGAAGACGCGCACCTGTTCGACACCGTCACCACCGTGTCGCAGTTCTGCCAAAGCGCCGGCTTGTCGATCCCGGTCGGCAAAGATTCGCTGTCGATGAAAACCGCTTGGAAAGAGGGCGGGCAAGACAAGCAGGTTGTCTCGCCGCTGTCGCTCATCGTCACCGCCTTTGCACCGGTGCAAGATGTGCGCCGCACGCTCACCCCGCAGCTCCAGCAGCTCGAACACGAAGACACCGAGCTCATCCTCATCGACCTGGGCAACAACAAAAACCGCCTCGGCGGCTCGGCGCTGGCGCAAGCCTACAATAGCGTTGGCGAGCACGCGCCCGATGTCGACCCCGCCCAGCTCAAGCAATTCTTCGCGCTCATTCAGCGCTTCCGTCAGGAAGATCTGCTGCTCGCCTATCACGACCGCAGCGACGGCGGCCTGTGGGCCACCGTGTGCGAAATGGCCTTTGCCTCGCACTGCGGCCTGTCGCTGTTGCTCGACACCGTCTGCTACGACGAGTGGATGAACGACGTCGACGGCCTCGACAAAAAGCCCGATACCCTCAAGGGCCGCTTCAACGACAAGGTGTTTGCCGGCCTGTTTGCCGAAGAGCTCGGCGCCGTGGTGCAAATCCGCCGCAGCGACCGCGCCCGCCTCACCGAGCCGCTGCGCGCCGCCGGGCTGTCTTACCACTTTATTGGCGAGCCCAATAACAAGGACGAGATCCGCGTCTGGCGCAACGCCAAGCTGCTGTTCCAGGCGCCGCGCATCGAACTGCAACAGACCTGGACCGAAACCAGCTACCAGATCGCCCGCCTGCGCGACGACGCCACCTGCGCGCAAGAAGAATTCGACGCGCTGGCCGACGCC
>JBFIJC010000194.1:0-7293 GCA_041600915.1 Nitrogeniibacter sp. | reverse complement strand
CGCGGCGAGCGTCGGCCAGCCCGTCAGGCTTGCCCTGGGCGGCAAGACGAACCCGAGGTTCGGCGGCGGACCGCTTCAGCTGGAGGGCACTTTGGTGTCCGTCTGGGATGGCAAATTCGTCGGCGACGGCCCGATTCTGGGTGGCCTGAGCGCCAGCTTTGGGCCCACTGCCGTCATCCGCGTTCAGGGCATCGACATCCTGGTGGTGACGCTGGCCCGGCAGATTCTCGATGTGCAGCAGTTCAAGGCCTTCGGCATTGACCCGGCGCACAAACGCGTCGTGGCGCTCAAGTCGATGCAGCATTTTCGTGCCGCCTTCGAGCCGATCGCGGGCCGGGTCATTGTTTGCGACAGCGGCGCCTTATGCACGCCAGACTACCGCTGCCTGCCCTACCGCAATGTCCCGCGGCCGATATTTCCGCTGGACGACTTCGACGTCTGAGCCGGCATGCAGTGACAAGCACACCGGGCGCTGCCCGGTCATGTGCTGCGGTGCGCAATGCGCTTCGGTTGGACGCGGGAGCGTATTCGCTTGCCGACACATCCTTCCTGTCAGCATGCTTGAAACGAACTTTTTCCTTCAGTCTTAAGCAGGTAGGCTCTTTTTTATTGTTTCGGCGCTAGCCGGCAGGCTGGGCGCCGGTCTAGCGGTTTTGTGCCCGCTCGCCAGCCAGTGTGCTGCGATGCACTGTGCTATGGTGAGTCACACATACCCGACTTTCTGGGGACTATTGGCTGCCCTTCGGCGATACGCTGTCGGCCCATTCGGTCGTTTCCTTTGAGCCTTCCAAAGGATTACCCAATGTCCAATCAGTTCCTCAGGTCGCCGAGCGCGATCACGCCCCGTCCTGCGCCTTCACTTGTGAGTGCCAAGGCCACCCCCCTTGTGCTTGAGCCCGCACGCGACGCCGCTCGGCGCGCTACCGCCATCGTTTATTGCGAAGCCAATTTTGGTGCCATCGACGGCAAGACCGCCAATGGCCTGGTCCGGCACTCGGAGAAGTACACGATCCTGTCGGTCATCGATAGCCAGAACGCCGGCCGTGATGCGGGCGAGGTGCTGGACGGCGTCGCCAATGCAATCCCCCTCTGCGCAGACCTGGCGGCCGCACTGGCGCTCACTGACAGCATTCCGGATTTCTTCATCTTCGGCATGGCCCCGGCCAGCGGCATGTTGTCGCCGAGCCAGCGCAGTATCGTGCTTGAGGCCATTGGCCTGGGCATGAATGTGGTCAACGGCTTGCACGAGTTCCTGACCGAGGACGCTCAGTTCGTCGCTGCGGCGGCGGCCCGCAAGGTCGAGCTCATCGATGTTCGGCGACCGCGGGCGAAGAAAGATCTGCGGATGTTTTCCGGTCGCATCAATCAGGTCGGCTGCCCGCGCATTGCGGTGCTCGGCACCGACTGCGCCATCGGCAAGCGCACCACCGCGACGATTCTCGCCCGCGCCCTCAACGCGGTCGGCATCAAGGCCGTTCTCGTCGGTACCGGCCAGACCGGCCTGATGCAAGGCGCGCGCTATGGCGTTGCGCTCGATGCCGTGCCCTCGCAGTTTTGCTCGGGTGAAATGGAGGCGGTTGTTGTTGAAGCCTACGAAGGCGAGCACCCGGATGTGATCATCATCGAAGGGCAGGGCGCGCTGAGTCACCCGGCGTTTTCAACCTCGAGCCTGATCCTGCGTGGCAGCCATCCGCACGCCGTGATCCTGCAACATGCGCCGGGCCGCGCACACCGCTGCGACTTTCCGGCGATGCCAATGCCGAGCCCGGCCAGCGAGATCAAGCTGATCCAGACCTTCTCCGACACCCGGGTCATCGGCCTCACCTTGAATCACGAGAATCTGGACGGCGTGCAGGTCGACGAGGCCGTGCGGCGGTATTCAAGCGAACTGGGCATTCCGGTCACCGATGCGCTGACCCATGCGCCGGAGCGGCTGGTGGCGATGGTTCTGGCGGCGTTTCCCGAACTGCACAGGACGCCGGTCGCGCTGTTGCAATGAACACGCCGCGGCTTGAGATCGATCTCGACAAGATCCATCACAACGCCCTCACGCTGGTTCGGCGACTCGCGCGCCACGGCATCTCGGTTACGGGCGTCACCAAATCGGCGCTCGGCTCGGAGCAGGTTGCCCGCGCCATGCTCAACGGGGGCGTCAGCGCGCTGGGCGATTCGAGAGTCGAAAATATCGAAGTCATGCGCGCGGCCCACCTGCGCGCGCCCATGACGCTGATCCGCACGCCCATGCTGTCTCAGGTGAGCCGGGTGGTGGCGGGCGCCGATATCAGCTTCAATACCGAAATCGACATCATCGACGGCCTGTCGGCTGCTGCCGGCAAGGCGGGGGTGATCCACGGCATCGTGCTCATGGTCGAACTCGGCGATCTGCGCGAAGGAATCATGCCGGGCGATCTCGAGCATATGGTGCGTCGGGTCTTGCGTCTTCCCAACATCCTGCTCAAGGGCCTCGGCAGCAATCTTGCCTGCGCCAGCGGCGTGTCGCCCGACGCCCGCAACATGGCGGAGCTGTCCACGCTGGCCGATTTGATCGACGCCCGTTTCGGCCCGCTGCTTCAAACCATCTCGGGCGGCAACTCGGCCAGCCTCGACTGGGCCCTGAGCGGCGCAGACACCGGCCGGATCAACAGCCTGCGGCTTGGCGAAGCGATCATGCTCGGCCGCGAACCGCTCCACCGCCAGCCCATTCAGGGCTTGCACACCGATGCGGTCGTGCTCGTCGCTGAAGTCATCGAGGCCAAGCTCAAGCCCTCCGAAGCCTGGGGTGAGGTGGCGCAAACCGCCTTTGGCAGCAAGCCGCCCGCCGCCGACAGCGGCCCGGTCACCCGAATCCTGCTGGCCGTCGGCCATCAGGACACCGATCCGGACGGGCTGGCGCCACCGGCGGGGGGCGCGCTGCTTGGCGCCTCCAGCGATCATCTGATCGTCCGCTCCGATAGCGCCGACGTCGCGGTCGGCGACGAAATCCGTTTTCAGCCCAACTACGCGGCCTTGATGCGGGCGATGACCTCCCCTTTTGTCACAAAGCGCCTCACCTCCCACGCAAAAAGAAGAGTGATCGCCGGCAGCCGTGTGGCGGTTTGAGCACCACGCACACCGGCTTGTTTTGTGATGCCGGCGCGCAAAAGCGAGTACGAATCGACCTGCCGCCAACGCCCGGCCTCTCTTTTCGTTCAGGCGCCGAATATGCATACGGGGTGCATTCGCTAATGGTTCTGTTGCAGCGTAAACTGGGCGAATACCTTTCGCTGGAAAACGCCATGCACAAGCCCCCGTTCTCGCTGTGAAACACGCCGCATCGACCTCCGCCAATACCTCCTCAGCCCCGCCTGAAACGGTGAAGGATTTTCCTATCGTCGGCATCGGCGCATCGGCCGGAGGTCTTGAAGCGCTCGAACTGTTCCTGGGGCATGTGCCGCCCGACAGTGGTCTGGCCTACATCGTGGTGCAACACCTCGACCCGAGCCGCAAAGGCATTCTGGTCGAGTTGCTGCAACGCGCCACGCCGTTGCCGGTGCGGGAGGTTACCGATCGCATGCGCGTCAAGCCGAATCACGTCTATGTCATTCCGCCCAACTGCGATCTGTCGATCCTGCATGGCGTTTTGCATCTGCTGGCGCCGAGCGCGCCACGCGGTCTGCGCCTGCCGATCGACTTTTTCTTTCGCGCGCTGGCTGCAGACCAGCAGGAGCGCAGCGCCGGGCTTATCCTCTCCGGCATGGGCTCGGACGGCACACTAGGACTTCGTGCCATCAAGGAGCACGCTGGCGCTGTGTTTGTTCAGGACCCGGACTCAGCCAAGTTCGACGGCATGCCCCGCAGCGCGATCGACGATGGTCTGGCCGATGTCGTGGCGCCCGCCGAGGTGCTGGCCGAGCGCATCGTCGGCTATTTCAGGCATGTCCCGCTGCTCGATGTGTCCGCCGCGTCCACCGTGGCCGACAAGGACCAGAGCGGTCTGGAGAAGGTGGTGCTGATCCTCCGTGCGCAGACCGGCCACGACTTCTCGCTGTATAAGAAAAGCACGCTCTATCGCCGTATTGAACGGCGCATGGGGCTACACCATCTGGCACGCATCGCAGATTACGTGCGCTACCTGCGCGAAAATCCGCAGGAGTCGGCGCTGCTGTTCAAGGAGTTGCTGATCGGCGTGACCAGTTTTTTCCGCGACCCCGACGCCTGGGAGCAACTCAAGACCGAGGTCTTTCCGGCATTGTTCGCGGCACACCCCAAGGGCGGTCTGTTGCGCGCCTGGACCACCGCGTGCTCTACCGGCGAGGAGGCCTATTCGCTGGCGATCGTCTTTCGCGAGGCGCTCGATGAGCTGCAACTGCACGATCCGTCCGCGCCGCACTATGCGTTGCAGGTGTTCGCCACCGACCTCGATCCCGAGGCCATTGAACGCGCGCGCGGCGGCACCTATCCGGCCAGTATCGTGGCTGACGTTTCGGAAGCACGCCTGCGCCGTTTCTTCGTGCAGGACGAACGCGGTTACCGGGTGAGCAAAGAGATCCGCGAGATGCTCATTTTTGCGCCGCAGAACCTGGTCATGGATCCGCCGTTTACCAAGCTCGACCTGCTCACCTGCCGCAACCTGCTGATCTACCTCGAAACCGAGCTGCAAAAGAAGTTGTTGCCGCTGTTCCACTACAGCCTCAACCCCGGCGGCGTGCTGATGCTGGGCACCTCGGAGACCGTCGGTGCGGCAAGCGACCTGTTCAGCGCGCTGCCCGGCAAGAGTCGCCTCTATCGTCGCCATGGCGCGATGCACGACGCCAGGCCGGTCGAATTCCCCACCGCATTTGGCACGCGACACGTCGGTACTGCCGATGCATCCGCCCCCGCGCTGGCGCCGCTGGTGTCGGCCAATAGCTTGCAGTCGTTGACCGAAGCGCTTCTGCTCCAGCGCTTCACGCCGGCTGCGGTGCTGGCCAACGCGCAGGGCGACATCGTCTTTATCAGTGGCAAGGTTGGCAAATACCTCGAACCGGCCGCCGGCAAGGTCAACCACAACCTGTTCGCGATGGCGCGCGAAGGCCTCGCCGGGGCGCTGAACGCCGCGTTTTCTCGGGCCGTGCGACAAGATTGCGTGGTCACGCTGAATGATGTCAGCGTCGGCACCAATGGCGGCACCCAGCGGGTAGACGTCACTGTTCAACCGCTGAGCACGCCGGCTGCGTTGGACGGCATGGTGCTGGTGGTCTTTACTGATCTGCCCGCCATGCCCGTTGAAGCCATCGCAAAGCGTGCCAGCGGAGGCATCAAGGGCGGAAAAACCGAGAAGCTCAACGATCACGACACCCAGGTCGCGGCGCTGGTGCAGGAGCTGCATCAGGCGCACGGCGCCTTGCAGACCAATCGCGAGGAGGTGCAAAGCTCGCAAGAAGAACTCCGGTCCACCAACGAGGAGCTTCAATCGACCAACGAAGAACTGCAAAGCACCAACGAGGAGCTGACCACCTCGAAGGAAGAAATGCAGTCGATGAACGAGGAGTTGCAGACCGTCAATCATGAATTGCAGGCCAAGCTCGACGAGTTGTCGCAGGCCAGCGACGACATGAAAAACCTCCTCAACAGCACGGACATCGCCACCTTGTTCCTCGATGGTGAGTTGCGCGTGCGGCGCTTTACCACGAAGGCGGCGAGCATCATCAAGCTGATCCCCGGTGACGCGGGCCGGCCCGTTACCGACCTCGCCACTGCGCTCGACTATTCCGCGCTGGCCGAGGATGCACGTGAAGTTCTGCGCACGCTGGTCCCGCAGGAGCGGCAGGTGGCCAGTCATGATGCGCGCTGGTTCGCGGTGCGCATCATGCCCTACCGCACTCAGGACAATCGTATCGATGGCGTGGTCATCACGTTTGCGGATATCACCGGTATCAAGACCTTGGAAGCACAGCTGAGGCAGGCGCATATGGCTCTGGAGCAACGTTTCGAGGACCAGGCGACGGAACTGAGCGAGACACAGGCGGTCTTGAAGGAAGAGCGGAGGAAGTCAAAATGAACGACGATTCACCCGCAACGCCGCCGACAACGGACACTGAGCTGCGCCGCCGCGCCGATGCCTGTCTGCAAGCCCGGGCCGGGCCTGCACCTGTACTGTCGCCACACGAGACGCAGAGGCTGCTGCACGAGCTGCAGGTGCATCAGATTGAGCTGGAGATGCAGAACGAGGAGATGCGCATGGCGCAGGCGGCGGTGGATGCCGGCCTCAAGCGCTACACCGCGCTCTATGACTTTGCCCCGGTGGGTTATTTCACGCTCGACCGGCAGGGGGTCATCCGTCAGCTCAATCTGGTCGCCGCCACCCTGCTTGGTGCAGAGCGCGCCGCGCTGTGCGGACAGCGGTTCGGCAGTTACATCGATGAACGCGACCGCCGAAAATTTGCTGACTTTCTTGGCCGTGTGTGGGCCGAGCCCGCCTCGCAGATCTGCGAGATGCGTATCAATGCCGTGGCTGGTCAGCCATCAAGCGTGGTCGAGATACACGCGACGCGCAGCGAGGACGGCTTGGTTTGCCGGGCGGTGGAGACCGACATCACCGAGCGCAAGCGGGCTGAAGAGGAGCTGGTGCTGCATCGCCATCACTTGCAGGAGCTTGTTCAGGCGCAAACGGCGGAACTGATCATTGCCAAGAACGCTGCCGAAGGCGCCAACATCGCCAAGAGCGAATTTCTGGCCAACATGAGTCATGAAATTCGCACACCGATGAACGCCATTCTTGGTATGAGCTATCTGCTGCGCCGCGATGGCGTGACACCGGTGCAGGCGGACAAACTTGACAAGATTGCCATCGCCGGCGAACACCTGCTCGCCGTGATCAACGACATTCTCGACATTTCAAAGATCGAGTCCGGCAAGCTGGTGCTCGAAGATTTGCCATTGGATATCGCCGCCATTGCCAGCAACGTGAGCGATCTGCTGGTCGAGCGTGCGCAGGCCAAGGGACTTGCATTTGCGGTGGAGGCCGAGCCGCTGCCGGCGTACCTGCGCGGCGACCCGACGCGGATCGAGCAGGCACTGCTCAATTTCGCTTCCAATGCCATCAAATTCTCCGACACCGGCACCATTACCCTGCGTATTCGTGTTGCAGAAGAGGATGCCGTTAGTGCGCTGCTGCATTTCGAGGTGCAGGATAAAGGCATCGGCATTGAGCCGGGCGCGCTAGCCCGGCTGTTCGCCAATTTCGAGCAGGCCGACAATTCGACCACCCGCAAATACGGCGGCACCGGTCTGGGCCTGGTCATCACGCGGCGGCTGGCTGAACTGATGGGCGGT
>JBFIJC010000193.1:0-7314 GCA_041600915.1 Nitrogeniibacter sp. | reverse complement strand
GGGCGTGAAAACAGACATAGTGATGTCACCGGCCGGACAGCAAACCGGCCGGCGAAAATGTTGGACTTACCAGGACTTGACGATCCACATCGGCACGGACAGCGGCTTTTCGCCGGTGACATGCTCGAAAGTGCCATCGCCGCGGCGGTCGATCATGTAATAGGGCGTGCCATGCGGCGGGGTGACCTTGACCATGTAGAGCTTGCCGTGGGAGCGGTATTCTTCGACCACGTCATCGCCGCGCTTGACGATGGTGACCTGCGGTTCGAAGTCTTCCTCGGTCACGCCGGCCGGAATCGGCGGCGGGGCGGGGACGTCGGCGAGGTTTGCCGGTCGATCCTGCGCACTGGCGGACAGGGTGAAGGCAAACAGCGGGGCGGCAATCAGCAGGGCAAAGGTCGGCTTGCGCATGGGGGTTCTCCTTGATTGGCGCGATTCTAGCAGTTTGACCTCTGCGCCATCGGATGGTTTAGGGCCTGTTTTCATTTATCCGATGGATCGCGTTGAGTTCGTAAGCGCGCGCGACAAGGCGCGCGAGGACGTCAAGGGTGGCTCCCTTGGCAACGAGTGCAACGCAGTGGCGCGCGCTTACGAACTCAACCCTTCGGGCTCGGGCCTGTTTGGTCCCATGGCTGCGTTGCACCTCCTTGCCTGGGGGCCACCCAGACTGCGTCGGTGCGCCTTGCCCTGGCACCAAACAGGCCCGAGCGCGACCACCGGATAAACGAAAGCAGGCCCTGGCGTTTGCTTACATTGATTGTGCGCTGCGCGAATCGTACTCAAACGTTTGGCGCACGCACCCGCTGCACCTGCACGCCCAGCCCGTCGATGCCGGCTTCGACCACATCGCCCACCTGCAGATAGCGCGGGGGCTTCTGGCCCATGCCCACGCCCGGCGGCGTGCCGGTGATGATCAGGTCGCCCGGCTCCAGCGTCATCACCCGGCTGCATTCGGCGACCAGGCGGGCGCAGGTGAAGATCATGGTGGTGGTGTGGCCGTGCTGCATGCGCTCGCCATTGACGCTCAGCCACAGACCGAGCGCTTGCGGGTCGGGCACCTCGTCGGCGGTGACCAGCCACGGGCCGACCGGGCCGAAGGTGTCGAAACCCTTGCCCTTGCCCCACTGGCCGCCGGAGCGGTCGAACTGATAGCTGCGCTCGGAGATGTCGTTGGCCACGCAGTAGCCGGCCACGTAATCCAGCGCCTCGGCTTCGCTCACCGAGCGCGCACGGCGGCCGATGACGATGCCGAGCTCCACCTCCCAGTCCAGCCGGGTGAAGTCCGGCGGCGGCACGATGTCGTCGTTGGCGCCGCACAGGCAGCTGGTCCACTTGGGAAACATGACTGGCTCGGCCGGTTCGGGCAGACCGGCTTCTGCCGCGTGGTCGGCGTAATTGAGGCCGATGGCGACAAACTTGCCGCAGCCCGACCACGGCACGCCAAGGCGCGGGGTGCCGGGCACGACAGGCAAGCTGCTGATGTCGAGTGCGCATAGCGCGGCCAGCGCCTCGGGGGCGAGCGTGGCCGGGGTGATGTCCCCGATCACGCCAGACAGATCGCGCAGCTCGCCCTGCGCGTCGAGCACGCCGGGGCGTTCTTCACCGAGCGGGCCGTAGCGCAGCAGTTTCATAGATTCAGCATGAGCTCGTGTTCGTCGGGCAGCGGCAGGAAGCCGCGGGTTTCGTAGTGCTTGAAGATCGCCTCGACCACCTGATCCGGGTCGTCGATGAGCTGGATCAGGTCGAGGTCTTCGGGGTTGATCATGCGTTCGCTGACCAGTCGGTCCTTGAACCACGCCAGCAGGCCTTCCCAGAAGGGGGTGTGCACCAGAATGATCGGAATGTTGCGGGTCTTGCCGGTCTGCATCAGCGTCATCGCTTCGAGCAGCTCGTCGAGTGTGCCGAAACCGCCGGGCATCACCACATAGGCCGAGGCGAACTTCACGAACATGAACTTGCGCGCGAAGAAGTGCTGGAAGGTCTGCGAGATGTCCTGATACGGGTTGGCCTGCTGCTCGTGCGGCAGCTGGATGTTCAGCCCGATCGACGGGCTCTTGCCAAAATAGGCGCCCTTGTTGACCGCTTCCATGATGCCCGGGCCACCGCCCGAGATGACCGAAAATCCGGCGTCCGAGAGCTTGCGGGCGATCTGTTCGGAGAGGATGTAATACGGGTGATCGGCCGGCGTGCGCGCGCTGCCGAAGATGGAGACCGCCGGGCGGATCGCGCTGAGCCGTTCGGTGGCCTCGAAGAACTCTGACATAATTCCGAAGATTCGCCAGGATTCGCGCGCGTTGTACTGCGGCACGGCGGCATTGGGCAGGTCGGCGGGGAGTTTGTCCTTGACGTTCATGTGGCCTCGTGTGCAGTGCGTAGTGGCGGGTCCGCCTTCCGACAACCTTTGCCGGTGACATCCCCATGCCCACGCTTTTGCTCGTTGATGGTTCGAGTTATCTCTTCCGCGCCTTTCATGCCATGCCCGACCTGCGAAATGCCGCAGGCGAGCCAACGGGCGCGGTGTATGGGGTTTTGAACATGCTACGTCGGCTCGATGCCGACTACAAGGCGGAGTACCGCGCCTGCGTTTTCGACGCCAAGGGCAAGACCTTTCGCGACGACTGGTTTCCCGACTACAAGGCCAACCGGCCGTCCATGCCCGAAGACCTCGCGATGCAGATCGCCCCGCTGCACGCGGCCGTGCAGGCGCGCGGCTGGCCGCTGCTGATGGTCGAGGGCGTCGAGGCCGACGATGTGATCGGCACGCTCGCCCGCCAGGCCAGCGCCGCCGGCATGGACGTGGTGATCTCCACCGGCGACAAAGACCTCACCCAGCTGGTGGATGAACGCGTGCGCTGGGTCAACACCATGAGCAACGAAGTGCTCGACCCGGCTGGCGTCGAGGTCAAGTTTGGCGTACCGCCCGAGCGCATCGTCGATTACCTCACCCTGGTCGGCGACACCGTCGACAACGTGCCAGGGGTCGAGAAATGCGGCCCCAAGACGGCCGTGAAATGGCTCACCCAGTTCGGCACGCTGGACGACATCGTCGCCCGCGCCGATGAGGTGGGCGGCAAGGTCGGCGAGAACCTGCGCAAGCACCTCGACTTTCTGCCGCTGGGGCGCAAGCTGGTGACGGTCGACACGAACCTCGACCTCGGCCTCGGCCCCACCGACCTCGCCCCGCGCGAAGAAGACCGCGAAAAGCTGATCGAGCTGTTTTCGCACCTCGAATTCAAGAGCTGGCTGCGCGAAGTGCAGCAAGCCGGCGCCGCGTCCGCCAAAGGCGCGACCGCCACCCCCGCCGCGCCGGCCGCCGTCGAACCCCCGGCCGACCCGACCATGCACCGCCAGGGCTACGACACCGTGCTCGACGCCGAGTCGCTGGCCGCCTGGGTGCTCAAGCTGCGCACCGCGCCGATCGCCGCCTTCGATACCGAAACCACCAGCCTCGACGCCATGGCCGCCACACTGGTCGGCCTGTCCTTCGCCGTGCCGGGCGGCGGCGCCGCTTATGTGCCGGTCGCGCACACCTACGCCGGCGCGCCCGATCAGCTCAGCGTCGACGCCGTGCTGCTCGCCCTGCGGCCTTGGCTGGAGAGCGACAAATACAAAAAGGTCGGTCAGAACCTCAAGTACGACAAGCACGTGCTGGCCAACTACGACGTGCGCCTGCGAGGCATTGCCGACGACACCATGCTCGCCTCTTATGTGCTCGAGAGCGACAAGTCGCACGACATGGACAGCTTGGCCCGCCGCCATCTCGGCCTGGAGACCATCCCCTACACCGCCATCTGCGGCAAGGGCGCCAAGCAGATCGGCTTCGATCAGGTGGCGCTTGAGCAAGCCGCCGAGTACGCCGCCGAAGACGCCGACATCACCCTGCGCCTGCAGCAGCACTTTGCCGCGCATCTGGCCGCCGAGCCGGCCATCGAAGCGCTGTATCGCGACATCGAGCTGCCGAGCATGGAGGTGTTGTTCGAGATGGAGCGCAACGGCGTGCTCATCGACGACTTTCTGCTCGCCCAGCACAGCGAAGAGCTCGGCCGTCGTCTGGTCCAACTCGAAGCCGAGGCGCACAAGCTCGCCGAGCAGCCCTTCAACCTCAACTCGCCCAAGCAGCTCGGCGAGTTGTTGTTCGGCAAACTCGAACTGCCGGTGGTCAAAAAGACCGCCACCGGTCAGCCCTCCACCGACGAAGAAGTGCTGCAAAAGCTGGCAGAAGACTACCCCCTGCCCAAGCTGCTGCTCGACTACCGCGGCCTCGCCAAGCTCAAGAACACCTACGCCGACAAGCTGCCGCTGATGGTCAACCCCAAAACCGGCCGGGTGCACACCAGCTTCTCGCAAGCCGTCGCCGTCACCGGCCGGCTGGCGAGTTCGGACCCCAACCTGCAGAACATCCCCATCCGCACAGAAGAGGGCCGCCGTATCCGCGCCGCCTTCATCGCGCCCAAGGGGCACCGCCTGGTCAGCGCCGACTACTCGCAGATCGAGCTGCGCATCATGGCCCACCTGTCCAATGACAAGCGCCTGCTGCAAAGCTTTGCCGAAGGCGAAGACGTACACCGCGCCACCGCCGCCGAAATCTTCGGCGTCACGCCGCTTGAAGTGAACAACGAGCAGCGCCGCTACGCCAAGGTCATCAACTTCGGCCTCATCTACGGCATGAGTGCCCACGGCCTCGCCAAAAACCTAGGCATCGAACGCGGCGCCGCCGCCAGCTACATCGACCGCTACTTCGCCCGCTACCCCGGCGTCGCCGACTACATGGCCCGCATCAAAGCCGAAGTCGCCGACAAAGGCTACGTCGAAACCGCCTTCGGACGCCGCCTCTACCTCCCCGACATCCACGCCAGCCAGGCCGGCCGCCGCCAGGGCGCAGAGCGCGCCGCCATCAACGCCCCCATGCAAGGCACCGCCGCCGACCTCATCAAAAAAGCCATGATCGCCGTCTCGGCCTGGCTCAAGAAAGAACAGCTCAAGTCAAAGCTGATCCTGCAAGTGCATGACGAACTGGTGCTCGAAGTGCCGGATGCGGAGTTGGCCTTGGTGCGTGAACAGCTACCGAAGCTGATGGCCGGCGTGGCCAAGCTGTCGGTGCCGCTGGTGGCGGAAGTGGGGGACGGGGCGAATTGGGATGAGGCGCATTGATGGCGTGACTTACGGAGCGATTTGCGCGGCCTTGGGTTGCAAATGTCATTCTTTGTCGGTAGATGTTGGGCTTCGCTTCGCTCAACCCAACCTACGCCAGCGCCGTACGTGAATGTCATCGGCATGTAGGTTGGGTTGAGCGAAGCGAAGCCCAACAACCCCCTCACAACAGCGGTGATATTCCATGCGATACCGGCGGTCCTTGATCGAAGGCGGCACCTTCTTCTTCACAGTCAACCTCGCCGACCGAAGCAGTGATGTGCTGGTGCGCCACATCGATGATCTACGGGCTGTGACTAGATCGGTCCAGCAACGTCACCCCTTCCAGATTATCGCTACCGTCGTCTTGCCCGACCACCTCCACGCCATCTGGACTTTGCCGGTGGGCGACGCCGACTACCCGATACGCTGGGCGCTGATCAAAAGCGCCTTCTCCCGCGCGCTCCCAAAAACCGAAGCGATTCACCCCGGCCGTGCCCAAAAGCGAGAGCGCGGTATCTGGCAGCGCCGCTATTGGGAGCACCAGATCCGCGACGACGCGGACCTTCAGCAACACGTTGATTACATCCACAACAACCCGGTTAAGCACGGTCACGCCCAGCGCGCGACGGATTGGCCGTATTCGTCGATTCACCGGTTTATGCGGGAAGGGCTGGTGAAGAGCGGGTGGGGTGTGGAATAGTTGCGCTTGTCATGTGGAAAAGTTGGGCTTCGCTACGCTCAACCCAACCTACGCGTGTAAATCGGTAGTGAAACGATGGAGCTTTGTGGTGCATTTTGAACGTATCCGATTCGATCGTGTTTTCGATGTTTCCCGTCCTCAGCCCGGAGCAAGCTGGCTCAACAGGATGGTTTCGAGTGAAAGCAGCACGGTTTTTTCATTCGAATCTCGGAACCGCAGGGTATTCGGTCTTTGTATCCAAGGTACGCCGCCGTGCTTGCGAGATGGCGGAGAGTACATTGTGGCGCTGCGAGAAGCGGGTGACTGGACGTCAGCGGAGGCCTTGTTTGATATCGAAAAGCAGACGTATTCCGGGCCACATTCAGCAGGGGCCGGCATACGTGCAATGGGCTTGACCATCCTTTATCTGATGGGGCTGCTCAATAGCACACTGATGGAGTCCTCCATGTGGCAGATCGGATTGCCCGGGCTTGTGCTGTATTTTTGCTTCTTGAGCCTGCGCTTTACCCGATTGAGGCGACGGCTGTTGATGCTGGGGATGCGAAGCGCGTGGGCGACGTAGGTTGGGTTGAGCGAAGCGAAGCCCAACAATCTCTTCACGAATCCCGCACCCGCCGTCCCGCCAGCGCCACCCCGAGCGCCAACACGGCCCCTGCGTAAATCCAATAGACCAGCGACCCGGCCAACTGGTACCACGGCGATCTCAGAACCATGTATCCGACCTCCGGATCAATCTGCACATAGACCTGCACGCCGATGTTGAGCGCGACGGAGATCCCGATCGCGATCGGCACAGTCCACACCCACGGCTTTCCAAAATAGCGCGCGAGAAGCACCCAGCCGGCGGTGAGCATGAGGCCGGGGAGGGCTTGGGCGGCGAGGCCGGCGAATGGGCCGGCCGGTTCGCCGGAGAGGCCGATGCCGATGCTGGCCAGGATGAGCGTGGTTGCACCGATAACGCGTGCCCACAGGCCGGCGCGTCCGGCGATGCGGTAGTGGTCGAGCCGGGCGTCGGGGCGGACTTTGGCGAGCACGGCGCCGAGCTGGCTGCGGATGGCGTTGGCGACGCGGCTGTGTTCGGTGAATACCCAGCGTTTGCGTGGCGCGTCGGGCGCCATCACGGGGGCGCCGTTGGCGTCGAAGCCGATGAGGTAGGTCGAAGCGCTGAAGGGCGGCATGGTGAGGGCGAAGTGTTTTTCGACCAGCGGGCTGAAGTGTTCGTAGATGGCTTGTTCTTTCTGGTGCCGGCCTTCGCGGGTAAAGGCGTCGGCGGGGCGCGGGGGCAGGTAGAGCAGCAGCGATTGCGGGCCAACGCGTTGACGCACTTGCTGGATTTCCCATTCGATGCCGGGCGAGTCGCCCATGGCCAGCACTACCATGCCGGCCTGATCGAGCCAGCTTTGTACGCGGGCTTGCCAGTCGCCCTCACCGATGAAGTCGCGATAGGCGCCCTGCGGGTGCATGCCGAGGCGCGCCCAGCG
>JBFIJC010000192.1:0-7328 GCA_041600915.1 Nitrogeniibacter sp. | reverse complement strand
TCGCGGCGGCGTCGAGCTGCCCCTTCATGCGCGAGTCGGGCAGGCGCGTATCGAGTGCGCGCAAATTGATATCGGCGAGCGTCAGCTTTGCATTGAGCTGGCCGGCGGGGTCGTCCGACGGCGCCCAATCGATCGCGCCCGCGATGCTGCCCTTGCCGGCGAGCAGCGCCCGCAGCTCAGCCGCGACCACCTGCGCAGCGCTGAGCTGCAACTGGGTATCGAGCTGCTGCAGCGGCAGCTTGCCGGCATCCCAGGCGCCGCTGTCTGCGTTGCGCACACTCAGCGGGCCGCTCAGTTGCGGGGCCGACATCTCGCCGCTCAGCGTCAGCGTGCTCTCGACACTGAGCTGTGCCGCCGGAGCGCCCGGCGCCCAATCGGCGGGGTTGATGCGCTCGCCGGTCACGGCAATGCGCTCGACTGGCAAGACTTCAAAGGGCTTCACTTGGGTCACGACGACAACTTGGGTCGCCTCGCGCGTCACCGTCGCCGTGGTGTCCAGCGCCGCCAACGGCCCCTTGGCCGCCAAAGCGACGTCCAGCGCGTGCTCACCAAACTGCCCGGCCAGCGTCGCCGCGAGTTCGGTCGCATGCGGCGCCTCAACGCCCAGCGACAATTCTCCCCGCACCGGGCCGACCGGGGTGCTCACCGATTCAAGCACCAGGCGGTGCGCCTCCGAGCCCGTCGTCAGACTCAGCGCCAACGCCTCGATCAAGGCACTCGCGGCCGGCGCGGCGGGGTCGAAGGGGAAGCTTTCCTGCGCCAGTCGGCCCAGCGTGAGCCGGTCGATCTCGACGGCCACTGGCAACACCAGTGAGTCGGGCAGGCTGGGCGGTGCGCTCGCCTCGTCGGTGGGCGCACTCGCAAAACGGACACTGTCGAGCGACAGGGTTTTGATATGAATACGACGCTCGAACAGGGCGGCGGGCGTCCAATCGAGCGCCAGCGCATCGAGCTGCAACTGAAGCGTCGGCGTGTTCAGCGACAGGCTGCGGATCTGCAGCGGGCCGGTCAAACGCCCCTCTGCGCCCTCGATGTGAAGCTGGCCGTCGCTGAATTCAACGGCCGTGCGTGCGAGCCGATCGAGCCCCGAGGGCGTCATCAACAACCACGCAATGGCGGCCAGCACGCCGCCGATCAGCAGCACCAGACTACCGAGCACCACCCACGGCCAGCGGCGGCGCTTCTTGATCGGTGGCACGTCGGCGGCCATGCTCAAGCCTTAAGCAAACAAGTGCTGCAGTGCTTTGCCCGGATCATCCGCACGCATGAAGGCTTCGCCCACGAGAAAGGCATTGACCTGGCGTTCGCGCATGCGCTGAACATCGGCCGGCGCGCGAATGCCCGACTCGGTGATCACCATGCGCTCGACCGGAATGCGGTCGAGCTGGTCGAGCGTGGTGTCGAGCGACACCTCGAATGTACGCAGATTGCGGTTGTTGATGCCGATCAGCGGCGTGCGCAATTGCAGCGCCACGTCCAGCTCGCCCGCATCGTGGCTCTCGACCAGCACCGCCATGCCCAGCGACTCGGCGACCGCTTCCATTTCCTGCATCTGGGTCAGCGACAAGGCGGCAACGATGAGCAGGATGGCATCGGCGCCCATGGCGCGGGCCTCGAAGACCTGCCACGGATCGATCATGAAATCCTTGCGCAGCACCGGCAGCGCACACGCGCCGCGCGCTTCGCGCAGGTAGTCAGCATGGCCCTTGAAGAAATGCTCGTCGGTCAGCACCGACAGGCAGGCCGCGCCGCCCGCCTCGTAAGCACGAGCAATCTCGGCCGGGCGGAAGTCCTCGCGGATCACGCCCTTGGAGGGGCTGGCCTTCTTGACCTCGGCAATCACCGCCGACTGACCGGCGGCGATCCTGGCGCGCAGGGCGCCGGTAAAGTCACGTGCCGGCGCTTGCGCGGTCGCGGCAGCCGTCACATCAGCCAGCGACTGCGCTTTCTTGCCTGCGGCGACTTCATCGGCTTTGACGGCGAGAATTTTTTGGAGAACATCACTCATATCGGCCTCAGAAATTGTGAAGGAATCGTCGCGAGCGCCGGCAGGTCGGGGGCGGCCGGCGCGCAACGAGCGGAATGTATTTTGGATACATGAGCATCGCGAGCACCGCCCAACCCCGAGATGCCAAGCGCAGTAGATTTATTCACAATTTTCAGGCGAAACGCTGGGTGAAGCGCGCAAACGCATCCACCTTGGCCCGCGCTGCGCCGCTTTCGATCGCTTCGCGCGCCTTGCCAATACCGTCGGCAATGTTCTCGGCCAGCTTGGCGGTGTACAAGGCGACACCCGCGTTGAGCACCACGATGTCACGCGCTGCGCCCGGCACATTGTCGAGTGCGCCCAGCAGCACGCCTTTGGATTCGGCGGCGTCGTGCACCCGCAACTGACGCGCCGACTGCATCTGCAAACCGAAGTCTTCGGGGTGGACTTCGTACTCGCGCACCGCGCCGTCCTTGAGCTCAGCGACCATGGTCGCCGCGCCCAGCGACACCTCATCCATACCGTCGCGGCCGTGCACCACCAGCACATGATCGGCGCCCAGGCGCTGCATGACGCGCACCTGAATGCCGACCAGATCGGGGTGGAACACGCCCATCAAGGTGTGCGGTGCGCTGGCCGGATTGGTCAGCGGGCCGAGGATGTTGAAGATGGTGCGCACACCCATTTCCTTGCGCACCGGCGCAACGTTCTTCATTGCGCTGTGGTGGTTGGGCGCAAACATGAAGCCGATGCCAACTTCAGAAATGCACTCGGCCACCTGCTCGGCGTTGAGCGCGATATTGACGCCCAGCGCTTCGAGCACATCGGCGCTGCCCGACTTGCTGGAGACGCTGCGCCCGCCATGCTTGGCGACGCGCGCACCCGCCGCCGCGGCGACGAAAATGGTGGCCGTCGAGATGTTGAAGGTGTGCGTGCCGTCGCCGCCGGTGCCAACCACGTCGAGGAAGTTATCGTTGGGCGGCGGCACCACCACCTTGGTGGACAGCTCGCGCATCACCGTGGCGGCGGCGGCGATTTCGCCGATGGTTTCCTTCTTGGTGCGCAGGCCGGCGAGGATGGCCGAGAGCATCACCGGCGACACTTCACCTGCCATGATCTGACGCATCAGCGAGACCATCTCGTCAAAGAAGATTTCGCGGTGTTCGATGGTGCGCTGGAGCGCTTCCTGGGGGGTGATGCTCATAACGCCTCCTGGGTTCTACCGACACGCCTCCGGGCACGCGCCCGGAGGAATGCCGGCAGGGCTTAAGCCGTGCGTTGCAGAAAGTTGCGCAGCAGGTCGTGGCCGTGCTGCGTGAGGATGGATTCGGGGTGAAACTGCACGCCCTCGACGTCCAGCGTCTTGTGGCGCAGGCCCATGATCTCGCCGTCTTCGGTCCAGGCAGTCACCTCTAGACAGTCGGGCAGGCTCTCGCGTTCCACCGCCAGCGAATGGTAGCGGGTGCTCACCAGCGGGTTGGGCAAGCCCTTGAACACGCCTTGGTCGAGATGGTGCACCGGCGAGGTCTTGCCATGCATCAGGCGCTTGGCGTGCACGACCTTGCCGCCATAGGCGGCGCCAATGCTCTGATGGCCCAGGCACACGCCAAGAATCGGCAGCGTGCCGGCGTAGCGCTTGATGGCCTCGACCGAAATGCCGGCCTCGTTCGGCGTACACGGCCCCGGCGAAATCACCAGATGCGTCGGTGCCATATGGCCAATCTGCTCGACGGAGATTTCGTCGTTACGGAAGGTTTTCACCTTGGCGCCCAGCTCACCGAAATACTGGACCAGGTTGTAGGTAAAGCTATCGTAGTTGTCGATCATCAGCAGCATGCTGTGGTGCTCCTGCAAGGCGCAGCTCAGGGCGCGCCGTTCATCCGGGGTGTTGCCGCGCGGCGCTCAGGCCTTGGCGCGGCATGCAGTCAGGCAAAGTGCCTGAAGTTGTGAAGAAATCGTAGCGAGCGCAGGCAGGTCGGGGGCGGCCGGCGCGCAGCAAGCGGAATGTACTTAAGTACATGAGCATTGCGAGCACCGCCCAACCCCGAGATGCCAAGCGCAGTAGATTTATTCACAACTTCTCAGTCCAGGTCGGAGTCGAGACCCCGCTCCGCCATCTCGGCAGCGCGCAACATGGCACGCGCCTTGTTGCGCGTCTCCACCCATTCGGCGTCGGGGTCGGAGTCGGCCACGATGCCGGCGCCGGCCTGCACATGCATCTGCCCATCCTTGAGCACCGCGGTGCGGATGTTGATGCAGATGTCCATGTCGCCATGGAAACCGATATAGCCCGAAGCCCCCGCATACATGCCGCGCTTGACGGGTTCGAGCTCGTCGATGATTTCCATCGCCCGCACCTTGGGTGCGCCCGACACCGTGCCGGCCGGGAAGGAGGCGCGCAGCACCGCCAGCGCGTTGAGTTCTTCACGCAACCGGCCTTCGACGTTGGAGACGATGTGCATCACGTGCGAATAGCGCTCGATGGCGAACTGGTCGGTAACCCGCACCGAACCCACCTGGGCCACGCGGCCCACGTCGTTGCGGCCCAGATCGAGCAGCTGAACATGCTCGGCGCGCTCTTTTTCGTCGCCCAGCAGGTCCTTCTCCAGCGCCAGATCTTCGTCCTCATTGGCGCCGCGCGGCCGGGTGCCGGCGATGGGGCGCAGGGTGACCTTGTCGTCTTCCAGGCGCACCAGGATTTCCGGCGAGGCGCCGACCACATGAAAATCTTCGAAGTTGAAGAAGAACATGTAGGGCGAGGGGTTGAGCGTGCGGATGGCGCGGTACAGCGCCAGCGGCGAGGCGGCAAAGGGCTTGCTCATGCGCTGCGACAGCACCACCTGCATCACGTCGCCTTCGACGATGTAATCCTTGGCGCGCTGCACGGCGGCCTTGAAAGCGTCTTCGCCAAAGCTCGACACCTCGGGCTGCGGCTCGCAGCGCACGTCTTCAGGCATCGACACCGGTGCGCGCAGTTTGTTGATCAGCTCGCGCAAGCGGCGCTTGGCGCGACGAAACGCGCCCGGCACTTCGGGCTCGGCATACACCACCAGGGTGAGCTTGCCGGAGAGGTTGTCGACAATCGCGATCTCTTCGGAGAGCAGCAGCAGGATGTCCGGCGTGCCGATGGGGTCGTCTTTTTTGGTACCGGCCAGACGCGGCTCGATGTAGCGCACCGTGTCGTAACCGAAGCAGCCGACCAGACCGCCGGCAAAGCGCGGCAGGCCCTCATTGGGCGGCACCTTGATGCGCTCCATGAACTCGGCCACGTAATTGAGCGGATCGCCATAGTCACGGCGCTCGACCAGGCGGTTGCCGGTAAGCAGCAGCGCGCTGCGCTCGTAGACTTCGATGCGCGTGTTGGCCGCCAGGCCGATCATCGAGTAGCGACCAAAGCGCTCGCCGCCCTGCACCGATTCGAGCAGGTAGGTATAGGGCTCGTTGGCCAGCTTCAGGTAAATGGACAGCGGGGTGTCGAGATCGGCAAAGGTCTCGAGGGTGACCGGGATACGGTTATAGCCTTGCGCGGCAAGCGCATTGAATTCGGCTTCTAGCATGTGAGCTCCACAAAAAGCAGGGGGTCGTCAGGACGGCGCGGGGCAGGCCCGCGAGGCATCAGGGGCGCAGGCGCCAGGGCCACGACCGCCAGCCACGCGGGACGGCGTTTAAGCCGGCGCAGGCCGATGCGATCTCCTTCGGAAAAGACGGGCTTTCGTGGGTCACGGGTAAGGTCTTTGTCGAGTCAGAAAAATGCTGCATTTTCAAGGCGCTCGCGGCGCAACGCGCTGCAGCAGTGCGTTTGCGCTCGATAGTAGCCCATCGCATTCGATGGTGTCCACCGGCACTCCCTCGGTGTAGCCCCAGGTCATGAGCAGCACTGGGCAGCCCGCCGCGCGGGCACTTTCGGCATCATTGGCCGAGTCGCCAACCATCAAGGCGTGGCCGATATCCACGCCGAGTTGTTCGCAGGCATGCAGGAGCATGCCGGGGTGCGGTTTTTTTACATCGAGCGTGTCGCCGCAGACCACCGCGCCAAAGAACGACGCAATGCCGGTCAGCGCCAGCAGCGGCTCGGTAAAGGCCGCGGTCTTGTTGGTCACGCAGGCCATCGGGATGCCTTGTTCGCGCAGCGCGGCCAGCATGTCGGCCACGCCGGGATAAGCCTGCGACACCCGGCCATTGGTCTGCGCGTAGTGCCGCTTGAACACCTCGACCGCAGCGTCGAATGCGCCACCCGTCAGCGGGGCATCGGCCAGGCAGCGCTCAACCAGTTTCGGAATGCCCTTGCCCACAAAGCAACGGACTTCCTCCAGCGAACGCGCCGGCCGGCCCAACTCGGCCAGCATGGCATTGGCCGCCAGCGCCAGATCGCCGATGCTGTCGACCAGTGTGCCGTCCAGATCGAACAGCACGGCATCGACCGCAAAGCGCGTGCTCATACGCCAGCCAGCGCCTTGCGCAGAGCGCCAATCACGGTGTCGTAATGATGCGGATCGCTCTCGCGCCCGGCACCAAACACCGCCGAACCGGCCACGAAGGTATCCGCCCCGGCGCGGGCGATCTCGGCGATATTGTCCACCTTCACCCCGCCATCGATCTCAAGCAGCACCTTGCGGCCGCTCTGCGCTTCATACGCATCGAGCCGGGCACGCGCCGCGCGCAGCTTGTCGAGCGTGCCGGGGATGAACTTCTGGCCGCCAAAACCGGGGTTCACACTCATCAGCAAGACCACGTCGATCTTGTCCATCACATGATCCAGATGATGCAGCGGCGTGGCCGGGTTGAACACCAGCCCGGCCTGACAGCCCGAGTCGCGAATCAGGCCGAGCGTGCGGTCGATATGCTCCGAGGCCTCGGGGTGGAAAGTGATGACATTGGCACCTGCCTTGGCAAAGTCGGGGATGATGCGATCGACCGGCCTGACCATCAGATGCACATCGATGGGCGCCTCGGTATGCGGGCGAATCGCCTCGCACACCAGCGGGCCGATGGTCAGATTGGGCACGTAATGGTTGTCCATCACGTCAAAGTGAATCCAGTCGGCGCCGGCGGCGATCACGTTGCGCACCTCCTCGCCGAGGCGGGCAAAGTCGGCAGACAACAGGCTGGGGGCGATTCGATACATGGGGGCTCCGGCGGAAATGAGCTGAACAGACCGGCATTTTACCGCCGCCCACCGCTGCGCGCTTGCGAGCATCGGGAGATTCCGTTTCAATGAGTCGATTGTCTCGCCCCGCGGGAAACACCGACATGACCGAATACGAACATCCCTACCATATTGAAGTGACCGCCGAGTCCTTCTACCTGGCCGACCAGTCCGACCCGGACGAGGCGCACTACG
>JBFIJC010000191.1:0-7330 GCA_041600915.1 Nitrogeniibacter sp. | reverse complement strand
CGGGTGAGGAGTTCAAACACGCCGCCGCGACCGACCCGCGCCGCGGTGTCCTTGCGCGACCAGAAGGAGAGATTGTTGAGCGCGGTGCCAAAGGGCAGGCCGCGCCAGCCCAGATAGACACCCACCACGGTGCGCTGCGTGGCGGGGTCGTCGCTGCGGATCTTTTTCTCGGCAAGATCGAGGCGTTCGACCAGGCGCGAGAAGCACACCACGTTGTTGTCGCAGGGACTGGCGTTGTGTTTCCAGCCGTGGGCGTAGACGTAAATCAGCGTCTCGCGATTCTTCTTTTTAAGGTCGGCGAGCAGGGCAAACAGCGCGTCCATCTGGCTGCGATCGGCGAACCAGCCCTGATCGTCGAATTCGACGAAGGAGAGAAAGTAATCGCCTTTGTCCGCCGGGTCGGCCGCGCCGCGCTTGTCGCGGAAAGTGCTGGTGTAGTGACGGTGCTGGAGCGCGGGCGCGGGGAGGGCGTTGTCGGCGTCTGCGCGCTCGCAGGGCGGGAGCGTTGTCGGGGCGGCGCTGCCGTCGGCCAGCTGGCCCGGCACTTCGCAGGGGACGCCGGTGGGGGCAGAGCCGGCCGGCAGTGCAACGCGATACGGTGTGAATTGCGCACACCCCGACAGCAGCACGGCAACAAACAGCGTGCTCAGAAGACCTTGGTGTGTCATGCGCACTCCCCGAATCAGATGGACTTTCTGAGACTTTTTCCCGATGCGACTTGACCGTAACACGACGGGGTGGCCAGCGGTGAGAACGCTCGGCGACATTGGCAGCGGTGGGGCGTGGCGCGAAATCGGGGCTTGAATTCGCGGTATTTCAAGCTATGGCGATGCGCTTGCTCGCCTATGGCGGGCCGGAGCTTGCCGGGACAACGGGTGGGTGTGAGCGGGCAGCGACTGATGCAGCTGTGCGTGGCAGCGAATGCGCCGGGCGGCAGCCATCTGGGCTGGTTGCGTGTGTTGGATGCCGGGGCCCGATCTGCGGGGCAGTGGCTCAGTGCGGCAAGCTTCAGGCCTTGGTGGGTGTTTCTTCTGCGGGCGTCTCTGCTTCGGCTACCGTTGGTGTCGCATCTGTCGTTTGAGGGGCGGGGGCTGTTTCGTCCGTCGTCGGGGCGGCTTGTGCCGCCGGGGCCGAGGGGGGGGCGGCCGAGCGGGCCTTCACGTCATTGAGGATTTTATATATTTGCTCGGGCTTGAAGGGCTTGCGGATGAAGCCGTTGATGCCGACGCTGACCAGCGCGGCGATTTTTTCGCGGTCTGTCTCGCCGGTGAGCATGACCACCGGGGTGGCCTTGTCGGTTTCGCGTAGTTTGGCGACGAAGGCTTCACCGCTCATCTTGGGCATGTTCTGGTCGCACAACACCACATCGAAAGCGATGGTCTGGCAGAGGAACAGGGCTTGTTCGCCGTTGTTGGCCTGGTGCACCTCAAAACCGGCGTCACGGCCAATGGCCGCAACCAGCGCGCGGATAGAGTCCATGTCATCGACGATCAGAAGTTTTCGGGCGGGCATCGCGGCGGACCTGTTTCGATAGGAGAGATACCTCGTTTAACGGCGCCGCGATCGTCAGACTTTAGGCATAGATTCATGCTTGATATGCGCGTCGAATCGCGCAGCAGGGCCGTGTTGCGTGGCTATACTGTGTCATATGCAAAAGCGTTGGGCTGGCGCCTGCCCGGCAGCGCTAGCGCCCGATCAAGGAGATTTGATGAAACCGCATCGTTTAGTCGCACTCATGTTGGCCGGTTTGATCCTGGGAGGGTGTGCGCTGGCGCCTGCCGTCAAGCCAGTGCGCCTGGCCGAGGGGCTCGACGCGCAGGCGTCGGCGGGGCCGCTGCCGGTGGTGTCGGGCGAACTGCTGACGCACAACGATGCGGCCTTCGCGGCCAAGTTGCGGGCAATTGAATCGGCCACGCAAAGCCTCGATCTGGCCTACTACATCTTCGCCGACGACTACACCTCCTCGCGGCTCAGCCAGGCCTTGATCGACGCGGCGGCGCGGGGTGTGCAGGTGCGTCTGCTGGTCGACTACTTCAGCGCCTACAAAGACCTCGACCGCTTCAGCTGGCTGGAGCAAGCCGGCGGCGGGCGCATTGCGGTGCGCTTCTACAATCGCCCGACCGTCGAGATCATCAAGGATGCGGCCTTTCTGACACTCAGTTGTGCGGATGTGCGGGCGACGGGCAGCGCCTGCGACGAGGCCAAGCTGGCCGAGGTCGGGCGGGGTTTCGCGCCTGGCGGGCCGAGTGAGCTCAATCGCAGCGTGGCCGGATCGGGCGTGTTCTTGTCGGGCCTGTATGGCAAGCACGCCAAGCTGATGGCCTATGCGGTCACCCGCGGGCAGGCGATTGACGCCGAGGCGCTGGCGGCCGGCGCCGGCAGTGCCAAGGCCGATCAGAGCGCGAAGCTCAAGGAACTCGGCAAGCTCTATTTCCGTGCGCGCTACATCGGCGGCGTCGATGGACTGGCGGCCAAGTTCAAGCTCGCCGTCGTGCGTCTGGCCTTTGCCGAACAGGTCAATCCGGTGTTCGACGCGGTGAGCAGCTACTTGCCGGTGTCGCGCCAGAACGATGCGCGGGCGCAGCGCGACTGGGACTACCTCACCGAATTTCTCCACCACAAAATCCTGCTGGCCGATGGGCGCAAACTGGTGCTGGGCGGGCGAAACGTGGCCGACGAGTACCACATGTCGCCCAGCCCGCTGGCCGACAAGTACATCTTCATGGACACCGATGTCGCCCTGCAGCTGGCCGATCGCACGCCGGCGCTGATAGCCAGCTTCGACCGCCTGTGGGGCTTGAGCAGCATGGTGGCGCGGCTCGACGAGGTGCGTCAGCATGCGCCCAACGATCTGCTTGCCAACTTCAGTGTGCTTGAGGCGGCACAAGCCGCCTGCAAAGAGGGGAAGGACACGGCGTGCGTGGATCGCTATCTGGCGGAGCATTTCGTGCCTTTGTCGGCACGGCTCGAGGCCGCTGGTGAGCAGCATCGCGCGCGCCTGAAAAAACACGCGCGTGACTACCGCCCCGCCGTGGCGCAGGCGCCGCTGCAGATCGACGCCGGCGCCCGGATCGACTACCTGGAAAACCTGCCGATCGCCAACGGCCAACGCAGTTATGGCGCGCGGCACGAGCGCGAAGCGGCGTCGGGCAAGATGATCCAGGCGATGTGGCGCGCGGCACTGCGCGAGACCTGCGCCGCACCCGCATCAACGCGGCAACCGGTGATCATCCATAACGCCTATCTGTTCTTGCCGGCCAGCTTGCTGCAAGACATCGCCGGCATGCTCGACGGCCGCCGCCCCTGTGCGGGCGTGGATCTCACCTTGCTGACAAACTCGCTGGCCACCACCGATCTGAACATCGTCAATCTGCTGGCGGTGTGGCAGCTCAAGGCCCTGGCCGATCACCTCAAAGATAATGGGCCGGCCGAAGGCGCGGCTACGCTGCGCTATCTGGAGTATCAGCGTGGCGAGGATTCACGGCTGTCGCTGCACTCGAAAGTCATGGTGTTCGGGCCGGACATCTTCATCGGCTCGGCCAATGCTGATGTGCGCAGCCTGATGATGGACAGCAACAACGGAATTTACGTCCGCAACGCGCCGACGTTTGTGGCGCGCTACATCGACGGCTTGCAGACGCTCATTGCGACGCCCGGCAAGGTGGCGCACAACACGGCGCTGATCGGCCGCGATGCCGCAACGCTTGGTGTGGAAATGAACCAGCTCGTCGACCAGCTGCTCGCCCGTTACGCCGGCGAAGATCGTCTGGATGACACGCAGCGGCGCGACCTGAAAGCACGCATTCTCGCGACGACCGAGCGGGTGTATGCGCTGTCGCGCCGGATCATGCAGGGCGACGCGGCGGCAGCGGACGAATTTAACGCCTTGTTCAAGGCGATCTGACGGCCTGTGCGAGCTGCGCCCGCCAGGGCGCGGCGCTCAGGTGTTCAACAAACCATTGCAGTGCCCGGCCTTCGTGGTCGCGGCGCCAGGCCAGACGCAGGGGTTCGCGGGGCGGGCCCAGCTCGGTCTGGCGACTCACCAGGGTCCCGTCGGTCAGCGCGTCGGCGGCCAGAAAATGCGGTAGATGGCCAACGCCCAGGCCCGCAATCTGGGCCGCAAGTTTGGCGTGAAAGTCGGGCACGACCAGTGCGTCCTGCCCAATCACCAGTCCTGCGCTGCGCGCCTGCATGGCGCGCGTGGTATCGGCCAGCACCACCGCACGGTGCTGGCTCAGTGCATGCGCTGGCAGCGGCTCCGGCACCGAGGCCAGCGGGTGGTCGGGCGCCATGCACAAGACCAGCTCGGCGTCGCCGAGCGCGCGGGTCTCGAACCGGGCGTCGCGCGGCGCCTCACCCGAGGCACCCACCACCAGATCGGCCCGCCCCGTGCTCAGCGCATCCCAGCTGCCGGCCAGCACTTCACCACTGAAGCGCAATTGTGTGCGGTGCTGGGCGGCTTCAAACTCGCGGATGAGCGGCAGTATCAGCCCGAAAGGCACCAACGCATTGACCGCGATGCGCAACTCCACCTCCCAGCCGGTAGCCACCCGCTGAGCGCGGCATTCGAGCGCGTCGGCGGCGGCGAGCAACTGGCGGCCGTCGGTCAGCAGGGTCTGCCCGGCCGGGGTGAGCCGTGCGCGGCGGCCGATGCGCTCAAAAATGGCATAGCCCAGATCGTCTTCGAGGCGCCGGACGGCGTGGGTGAGTGCGGAGGGCACACGATGCAGTTGCCGGGCCGCCGCGGCAAAGCTGCCGGCGGTGTCGATGGCATCGAGCATGCTCAGGGCGTCGAGTGAGAGTTTCATGATGAATTGTTGTCAACAAATCGATCAAAATTTATCGGTTTTTATCGTTTAGGTCTTTGCTGATAATGCATCCACAGTGAAGTAAATTCAATTGCGGTGATGTTCGGTGGCCAATGCGCTGACGGACGGACCGCGCTGACAGGAGAGACCCTCATGAAGAAAATTGCCATCGTGTATCACAGCGGCTACGGCCACACCGCCCGTCAGGCCGAATACGTCGCCAAGGGCGCGGCCTCGGTCGACGGCGTGCAGGTGCAGCAGATCGGCGCCGACGCGGTCGACGCCCATTGGGACGACCTGGCCGCCGCCGATGCCATCATTTTCGGCTCGCCGACCTACATGGGCAGCGTGTCGGCGCCGTTCAAGACCTTCATGGATGCGAGCTCAAAGGTGTGGTTCGGTCAGGGCTGGAAAGACAAGCTCGCCGCCGGCTTTACCAACTCGGCTTCACAGTCGGGCGACAAGCTCAACACCTTGATGCAGCTGTCGGTCTTTGCCGCCCAGCACAGCATGACCTGGGTGAACCTCGGCCTGATGCCGGGCAACAACAGCAGCAAGGGCTCGCTCGATGACCTGAACCGCCTCGGCGGCCAGCTCGGCGCGATGGCGCAATCCAATGCCGACCAGGGCGCCGAGGCGATGAGGCAGTCCGATCTGCTCACCGCTGAGCATCTGGGCGCGCGGGTGGCGCAGCTGGCGCTGCGTCTGAACTGAGACCTCAGAGCCACATCAGCGGCGGCTCGTCCATCAAGGCGATCTGTTCGCGCAGATTGAGGATGTGGTCCTGCCAGTAGCGCGGGCTGTCGAACCAGCTGAAGGCGTGCGGGAAGGCGGGGTCGTGCCAGCGTTGGGCGATCCAGGCGGCGTAGTGGATGAGGCGCAGGGTGCGCAGGGCTTCGGCCAGGTGGCGTTCGGCGGGGTTGAAGTCGTGGAACTGGCGATAGCCTTCGAGCACCACCTCGAACTGCCGGCGCTGCTGGTCGGGCTCGCCGGACAGCAGCATCCACAGGTCTTGCATGGCCGGGCCGCTGCGGGCGTCGTCGAAGTCAACAAAGTGCGGGCCGTCGGGCGTCCATAGCACGTTGCCGCCGTGGCAGTCGCCGTGCAGGCGGATCTGTGCGACCGGGCCGGCGCGGTCGAAGCAGCGCTGGACGCCTTCGAGGGCGAGGTCGACCACGCTGCGCCAGCTGGTTTCCAGTTCCATGGGCAGATAGGGCGTGGCGAGCACGGCGTCGCGGGCGTCGATGCCGTAGGTCTGCACATTGATGGCTGGGCGGTGCTTGAAGGGGCGGGTGGCGCCGATGGCGTGGATGCGCGCCATGAAGCGACCCATCCAGCGCAACACCTCTTCGTCTTCGAGTTCGGGGGCGCGGCCGCCGCGTCGCGGGAAAATGGCAATGCGGAAGCCGCCGGCGGTGTTGAGTGTCGCGTCCTTGAGCGTGAGCGGGGCGACGACCGGGATCTCGCGTTCGGCCAGTTCGGCGAGAAACGCGTGCTCCTCGCCGATGGCCGCATCGCTCCAGCGCTCGGGCCGGTAGAACTTGGCGATGACCGGCGGCTTGTCGTAAATGCCGACCTGAAACACGCGGTTTTCGTAGCTGTTGAGCGCCAGCACGGAGCCGTCGCAGTCGAGCCCGAGCGCTTCCAGGGCGTCGAGCAGGTGCTCGGGCGTGAGTGTGGCGAAGGGGGCGGGGTTGTCGCTCACGAGCGTTCTTCAGTCTGCTCGGCCGAGTAGGCCTCGCGCAGGTCAACCGGCTTGGCGGCCTTCTTGCGCATGCGCAGGTTGAGCATTTCGACGGTGACCGAGAAGGCCATGGCGAAGTAGATGTAGCCCTTGGGCACATGGTTGCCGAATCCGTCGGCGATCAGCACCACACCCACCACCAGCAGGAAGGACAGCGCCAGCATCTTGATGGTCGGGTGCTCGGAGACGAACTCGCCAATCGGCTTGGCGAAGAACATCATCATGCCCACCGAGGCAACCACGGCTGCGACCATCACGCCGAGGTGATTGACCATGCCGATGGCGGTGATGATGGAGTCGAGCGAGAACACCAGGTCGATGATGATGATCTGTGTGATAACCGCCGCAAAGGTACTGGCCACGGCGCTGGACGCGCTGCCTTCTTCGCCTTCGAGCAACTGGTGCACCTCGCCGGTGCTCTTCCAGACCAGAAACAGGCCGCCGGCGATGAGGATCAGGTCGCGTCCGGACAGGCCGTGTTCGATGATCGGCACGGTAAACAGCGGCTCGGTCATGCCGGCCAGCCACGACAGGGCGGCAAGCAGGGCGATGCGCATGAACATGGCGAGGAACAGGCCCAGCCGGCGCGCGAAGTCACGGCGCTCGGGGGGCAGTTTGTCGACCAGAATCGAGATGAAAATGATGTTGTCGATGCCCAGCACCAGTTCCAGCGCTGTCAGGGTCAGCAACGCGATCCAGGCTTCGGGACTAGCAATCCAATCAAACATAGCGGCGGGTTTCGGGTTGGGAGTTTCGGGTGTATTTCAACAGTCCCAAT
>JBFIJC010000190.1:0-7372 GCA_041600915.1 Nitrogeniibacter sp. | reverse complement strand
CACTGCCGCCGGCCTGCAAGGCCCGCTGATCTACGCACTCAGTGCCCCGCTGCGCGACACCCTGGCGAACGGCCCGGTGAACATCACGCTCGACCTCCTGCCCGACCGCAGTGAAACCCAGCTATGCACGGCTCTCGCTGCCCCGCGCGGTCGCCGCTCGCTCAGCAATCACCTGCAACGCAGCGCCGGCCTCAAAGGCGTCAAAGCCGGGCTGCTGCGCGAAGTGCTCAGCGCAGATCTACTGGACAACCCTGCCCGCGTCGCCGCCACGCTCAAAGCGCTGCCGCTGCGCGTGCTGCGCACCCGCCCCATCGACGAAGCCATCAGCACCGCCGGCGGCGTGCGCTTTGCAGGGCTCGACGATGCGCTCATGCTCACCCGCCACCCCGGTATCTTCTGTGCCGGCGAAATGCTCGACTGGGATGCCCCCACCGGCGGCTACCTGCTCACCGCCTGCCTCGCCACCGGGCGGGCAGCAGGCGCCGGCGCGCTGCACTGGCTCCAGACCAGAGGTTTTGTGACGCGCTCATAAAATGATGCGATCAGCATCGCCGTTTAAGCTAGGATATGCAGGTTCGCATTTCCCCCGACCGGAGCCCCGCATGCGCGCCACCCGTCTGACCCTGCTCACCGCCATCACCGCCCTCGCCGCACTGTCTCAACCGGCCCAGGCCAGCAGCGGCTGGTACCTCAACACCGCAGGCACCGGCTGGTCCGACGCCAGCTTCGTGTCATCGCTCAATGTGGCCGGCGCCGGCTTCATCCAGCAAAAATTCTCACTGGCCGCCCTCGGTTTCAACTTCACCGAGTCCGGCGCCTACCAGGTGCTCAACAACACCGGCTCGGCGCCCTTCGGCAGCCACGACCTGACCGTGTCCTACGATGTCACCGGCAGCGTCGGTCTGCTCGGCAGCGGCTTCAGCGGCGGCGTCATCAACCTGTATTCAGACAGCGTGTTCGATTTCGGCAGCACCAACGGCCTCTACGGCGCCAACAACGGCACCCATATCGCCAGCTTCACCGTCGTCGGCGGGGCCGTCGACCCGATCAGCCGCCAGGCCGGCCTGCAAGCCAATCTCGTCAGCGGCTCGCTGGCCAGCGGCTATTTCTTTGATCTGGCCGGCAATGACCTGAGCGGACGCGACAGCCTGTCGCTGTCGCTGGGCGTGCAAAGCACCATCATCAACCCGAGCGGCACCAACATCGTTGCCGAAATCGCCTGCGAGCAGGCCGGGTTCACCGGCGCCGGTTGCAACGGCCGGCCCTATCGCGCATCCTTTCTGAACCTGGGCTGGTCCACCGTACAAGACGTCGGTGTCGCAACGCTCAACTACTCGGCGCTGACCCAGCCCGTCACCGCCGTCCCCGAGCCGACCACCGCCCTGATGATGCTCACCGGCCTGCTCGGCCTCGCCGCCCGGCAGCGCTTCAAGAAAGGATAAACACCATGCCCCGCGCCCTCGTTCTGCGTCATGTCGCATTTGAAGACCTGGGGCTGTTCGAGGGGCCGCTGCGCCAGCGGGGCTACACCATTGAAACGGTGGATGCCGGCGTCGACGCCCATCCCCGACGCCTTCGCACCGCCGACCTGCTTATCGTTTGTGGCGGCCCGATCGGCGCCTATGAAACCGATCGCTACCCTTATCTGAAAGAAGAAATCTCCGCCATCGGCGAACGCATCGGCCTTGGTGCGCCCACGCTCGGGCTGTGCCTCGGCGCGCAGCTGATGGCCGCCGCCATGGGCGCGCGGGTCTATCCCGGCAAACACAAGGAACTCGGCTGGTCACCCCTCCAGCTGACCGAGGCCGGCTGCGCCTCGCCCTTGGCCGCGGTAGGCGACCTGCCCGTGCTGCACTGGCACGGCGACACCTTCGATATCCCCAAAGGCGCGACCTGGCTGGCCGCCTCGGCCGACACGCCACACCAGGCCTTCTCGGTCGGCCACCACGCGCTCGCCCTGCAGTTTCATCTCGAAATGGATCCGAGCCGGATCGAGCAATGGCTGATCGGCCACACCGCCGAACTCACTGCCGCCGGCATCAACCTGCCCGCCTTGCGCGCCGCCACCGCGCTGCACGGCCCGCAACTGGCCGCCATCGCGCGCTCCGTGCTCACCACCTGGCTGGACACCATGACCGCCCGCCGCCCCAGCTGAACGCAACTCGCCCGCATTTTTACGGTCCACCGCCTGACACCTCTTCACCGCAAGCTCAAGGAGACATCATGGCCGGAAGCAATCGCCGCGACTGGGAAGCCGTACTCCCCCCCGACTCATGCCACGTGCTGTTTGAAGAAGGCACCGAACGCGCTGGCAGCAGCCCGCTGAATACCGAAAAGCGCGCCGGCACCTTCATTTGCGCCGCCTGCCACACCCCGCTGTTTACCCAGGACACCAAATTCGACAGTGGCACCGGATGGCCCAGCTTCTGGCAACCCCTGCCCGGCGCGGTCGAAACCAAGACCGATTTCAAGCTGATCGTCCCCCGCACCGAATACCACTGCGCCCGCTGCGGCGGCCATCAGGGCCACGTCTTCGGTGACGGCCCGGCGCCGACCGGGCAACGGTATTGCAACAACGGGGTGGCACTGAAGTTCATCCCTGAAGGCGAGGCCTTGCCGGCGATTCGGGAGGTGCCAGGGGCATAGGGTTTTCGGTTGCCGCCGGCTTTTTTGTCCGCACGCGGGCGAGATCGTCGACGTATCGCAAGGGCATTGGCCGGGTCTCGCCCCGGCGGGCGACTTACTTTCTTGCTTGTGCAAGAAAGCTAAGCAAAGAAGCACACCCCGCCGTCGTGGCCCTTCGGGCTCCCCTCCCTCCGCACGCCCGGGGCGGGTAGCTTCGCAAACTCGCCCTGCGGGCTCAAACAGCGAAGCCGCTTTTTCCGCCCCGCACTTACTGCGCTCGGCACGACAGAGGGGATGGGGTGCCTGCCGGCTACAGCGGGAACGATCGCAAATTTATTGGGCGGATTTCCACCCGGCAATGACCTGCGAACGAATACCGATGGCGGGTTGAAACCCGCCCTACGACGCGCCATCCAAGCGGGCAATGGCGAAGCCGAGCCCGCTGGCCCCTCCCCTTCTGTACCGCCGAACGGAGGCCATGACCGGCGGGAATTGTCGTGTCGCTTGTCTGAGCCCGCAGGGCGAGTTTGCGACGCGACCCGCCGGGCGCGGGCGTAGAGAGGGGACCGGCGAAGCAGGCGGTACAGCGGGGGCGTTTTCTTGGTGACTTCTTTGTCGCTACAAAGAAGTCACTCGCCCGCCGGGGCGAGACCCGGCCAACCAACCTTCGCCGAAGGCACCGTCCGCCGCTATGGCGCCATCACGGTCAGCAGAAAAAGCATCGCGACAAACATCACCAGCACGACCCACTCGCCGACACGACGCGCATCGATCGCATTCAAATCAAACAGCCGACCCGCCACCCGGCTGGACAACCACAGCACGGCCTCGCCAACCGCCTCGAAAAGCGCACCGACGGCGGCGTCGGTCACGGCAGCGGCGGCGGTGCGTCGCTCAGTGTCCTCAGATAGGCCACGACATTGGCCCGCGTCGCATCATCGGCGATCCCGACAAAATTCATCTCTCGTCCCGGCACGGCGGTCTCGGTGTCCTTGAGGTAGTAGTCGAGTGTGGCGTAGGTCCACGTTCGCTTGACCTCGCGCATCGCCGACGAATAGCGGAAGCCTTCCCGGGCTGCGGCCATGCGGCCCATCACGTTCCACAGGTGCGGCCCCTTGAAGTCGCCCCCTTCCTTGAAGCCGTCATGACACTGCGAACAGCGCCGCTCGAAGTAGGCCGCGCCGGCCTCAAGATCGGCCTTGCGTACCAACTCGGCGAAGGCCGGGTCGAGCGGGGGGTCGTAGGTTTTGAGCGGGCCAGGCTCGGCGTGGGCACAGGCGACAACAAGGCCCAGCGCCAGGCCGGGCAGGATGCGGGATGGTTTGATCATGGCAAGGCCTCCGGTCAATCCTGGATACATCTAGTCTAGCGCGTTCGCCGACGCGGCAGGCTCACACCCGGTCACTGGCGAAGACACGGATGCCTTCGTGCTCGTCGGGTCGTTCGAGCACGGCGGGCGTCAGCAGCACCCGATCCACATCATGGCCGCCGCTGTGCCAGTGTTCTTCCATCATGCGGCGGCTGAAATTGTAGTCCTTGCTCTCGTGCTCGTAGGGGCGGCTCTCGTAGATGAGGTGCACGATGGTGGCGACACCGCCGGCGCAATCCTTTTCCATGGCGTCGAGCAGTTCGCGGGCGTCGGTGTCATGGGGCAGTCGGGCGAGCAGTTCGCGCACGCGACGCTTCATCTGCATCTCGCGCACCATGTGGTCGCTGGAGAGGCGCGTACGGCTGGAATACTGGATCTCCTTGATCCGCTCGGCTACGTCACGAATATTGCGCGGCAGCTCGCCATGCGCCGGCCACAGGTCGATCTGGAAGATCAGGGTGTCCGGCCGAGGCGTGTGGTGCAGCACGTAGTCGAGCGGGGTGTTCGACGCCAGACCACCATCCCAATAGAAACGGCCTTCAACCTCCACTGGCGGAAAGCCCGGTGGCAGCGCGCCGGAGGCCATGATGTGCTCGGGGCCGATGCGGCGCTCGCGGTTGTCGAAGTACACGTAGTTGCCGTTGTGGATGTCCACGGCGCCCACCGACAGGCGCACCGGCCCGTCGTTGAGTCGGTCGAAATCGACGAACTCGCACAAGGTGTCGCGCAGCGGGGCGATGTCGTAATAGCTCAGCGCCTCGGGCCGGTCATCGGGCCACAGATAGGGTGGCGGCAGGCGCGGGCTGAAGAAGCCGGGCTGGCCGAAGGTGAGATTGCGCCCGGCCCACATCAGGTTATTGACCGCCGCCGGCAGCAGCGGCTCGGGCAAGGCCATGTTGCCGGGCAAAAATCGGGTAATGCGTTGCCAGAAGCCTTCGAGCGCCGCGACCCGCGTCTCGGGTGCATTGCCGGCGATGATCGCCGCGTTGATGGCACCAATCGACACGCCGGCCACCCAGTCCGGCACGATGCCGCGCGCCGCGAGCGCCTGGTAGGCCCCGGCCTGATACGCGCCGAGCGCGCCGCCGCCTTGCAGGGCCAGCGCGACCTGCTCAAACCCATGCTGCTTTGCCTTTGCCACGGCTTACTCCATGTGCCAGCCGTGGCTGACGATCAGCGACTGGCCGGTGAGTGCATTGGTGGGGAAGGCGGCGAAGGTGAGCGCCACTTCGGCCACGTCTTCGATGGTGGTGAATTCCTTGGTCACGGTACCGCCGAGCATGATGTTATTGACCACCTCGTCTTCCGAGATGCCGAGCGTTTTGGCCTGTTCGGGGATCTGCTTGTCGACCAACGGGGTACGCACGAAGCCCGGGCAGATCACGTTGGCGCGCACGCCCTTGGGCCCGCCTTCCTTGGCAATCACGCGGGCCAGCCCCATCAGGCCGTGCTTGGCCGTCACATAGGCCGACTTGAGCGGCGAGGCGAGCTTGGAGTGCACCGAACCCATCAGCAACACGCTGCCGCTGCCTTGCGCATACATGTGCGGCAGCACCGCCTTGGTGGTGAGGAAAGCGCCGTCCAAATGGATGGCGAGCATCTTCTTCCAGGCCGCAAAGGGGAATTCCTCGACCGGATGGACGATCTGCACCCCGGCATTGGAGACCAGCACATCGACCCGACCCCAGCGATCGATCACCGCCTGCACACCGGCATTGACCGCGTCTTCGTCGGTCACATCCATGGCCACCGCCATGGCGCGGTCCTCGCCCAGCTCGGCCACCACCTGGCGGGCCGCTTCCATGTTGATGTCGGCAATCGCCACTTTGCTGCCAGCCGCGATGAAGCGCTTGGCAATGCCGAGACCGATACCGCCGGCGGCGCCGGTGATGAGGCTGACTTTGTCGTTCAGTTGCATGCTCTCTCCCAATTCGGTTTGCGCGCCACGGGGGCGCCCTCAAAAAGACCGGCGCTAGGCCGTTTCGTTCATGCCACCGGCAAAAGCGGCGTGCAGCAAGGCCGGCAATGTGATGCCTGCGGCGCCCGGCAGATTCCAGTGCGCGATGCCATCCAGACTGGTCGCTTGCGGGTTGATCTGCACCAGCTTGGCGCCGGTATTGACGGCGATCTGCGGCAGCTCGGCGGCCGGATACACCATGGCCGAGGTGCCAATCGCCAGCATCAGGTCGCAGCCGGCGGCCGCCGCCAGTGCCGACTGCCACTCGTCGGCAGGCAAACCCTCGCCAAACCACACCACACCGGGGCGGATCGGGCTGGCGCAGCGCGGGCAGTCCGGCGGGGTCACACGGCGGCCGTCTTCAGGCTCGTCGGGGATGCCTTCAGGGTAGCGCCAGGGCGTGCCACACTGAAAACAACGCGGCTGCATCAGCCGGCCGTGCAGGTGAATCACGTCGGCACTGCCGGCGCGTTCGTGCAGATCATCGACGTTCTGGGTAATCACGGTCAGCGCCGGCACGCGCTTCGCCAAGCTGGCAATGGCCATGTGCGCCGGGTTGGGCGCCGAGCGCATCACCGCCGCGCGGCGCCATTCATACCAGCCCCAGACCAGCGAAGGGTCGGCGCGAAAGGCGTCGGGCGTGGCCAGCAAAGTGGCGTCGTAGCGTGCCCACAAGCCGGTTTTCGCGTCGCGAAAGGTCGGCACGCCGCTCTCGGCTGATACGCCGGCGCCGGTCAGCACCACCACATGGCGGGCCTGGCGCAGCGCGGCCACCATCTGGCCGCTGAACAAGGCGTCGGAGTCGTTCATTTCGTTCATGGGCCGCAGTGTAGCGCGACGCGTCATGTGGCGACGCCGGGCCTTGGTATCATGGCGCGTCGTTGCCGGCAGGTGCCGCCAACGCTGCCATTGAGGATTGCATGTTCGAAATTTTCACCGACCCACAGTTGATCGTCGCCTTTTTCACCCTCACCGCGCTGGAACTGGTGCTGGGCATCGACAACATCATTTTCATCTCGATCCTGGTCGACAAACTACCCCCCGAGCGCCGTGACTTCGCGCGCCGACTGGGTCTGTTCCTCGCCATGTTCATGCGCATCGCCCTGCTCGCCGCCCTGTCGTGGCTGGCCGGCATGACCGAGCCCTTGATTACCTTGCCGATCATCGAGCACGGCCTGTCCGGGCGCGACCTGATCCTCATCGCCGGCGGCCTGTTTCTGGTCTGGAAGAGCACCGGCGAGGTGCATCAACTGCTCGAAGGCGAAGAAGGCAGCGCCTCCAGCGCCGTGGCCAGCACCTTTGCGGCGGTCATCACGCAGATCATCATCATCGACCTGGTGTTTTCGCTCGACTCCATCATCACCGCCATCGGCATGGTCAATCACCTCGGCGTGATGGTCGCAGCCGTGGTTGCCTCGGTG
>JBFIJC010000189.1:0-7383 GCA_041600915.1 Nitrogeniibacter sp. | reverse complement strand
CGGATGCAGCGCAACACCTGATGAGTACGACGAAACCGCCGGCTGGAACGCGCAGCGTCTCTACTCGGAGGCCAAGGAATCGATGTCGGACGGCAGTTACGACCGCGCGATTCAGATGTTTGAAAAGCTGGAAGCACGCTATCCCTACGGACGCTATGCCCAGCAATCACAGCTCGAAGTCGCCTACGCTTACTACAAGTCCGACGAAGCCGCCTCGGCTCTGGCCGCGTGCGACCGCTTTATCAAGCTGCACCCGAATCACCCCAACGTCGACTACGCCTACTATCTGAAAGGGCTGGTCAACTTCAACGAAGATCTCGGCCTGCTCGGCAGCCTCGCCAACCAGGACTTGAGCGAACGCGATCCGCGCGCCTCACAAGAAGCCTTCGACACCTTCCGTGAGCTGGTCACGCGCTTCCCTGAAAGCCGCTATGCCAACGATTCGCGTCAGCGTATGCAATACCTGGTCAACGCGCTCGGCTCACACGAAGTCCACGTCGCACGCTACTACCTGAAGCGTGGCGCCTATCTGGCCTCGGCCAATCGCGCCCAGGCCGCGCTCACGACCTACCCCGAAACACCGGCCACGGAAGAGGCGCTGTACATCCTGACTCAGGCCTACGACAAGCTCGGCATGACCCAGCTGCGCGACGACGCGGCACGAGTGCTGAACACCAACTTCCCCAAGAGCATTTATCTGAGCGGTGGCCCCGAGAGCGACAAGCCCTGGTGGCAGTTGTGGTAAGAACCCGTCGCCATGGATGAGGCTGTTCGGGCAGCCATGGCGAAATGGCCGGACGTCCCGGCCGTATTCGGATGGTTGTCGCTGGACGCCCGCGGCCTTTGGCGCATTGCCGACACCCCGGTAGAGCACACCGGGCTGGCACGCTTCATCGGCCGCAACTATCTTGCCGACACCGAAGGCCGCTGGTATTTCCAGAACGGCCCGCAACAGGTTTTCGTATCGCTGGCCTACACCCCCTGGGTGTATCGCCTCGATGCGGATGGCGGCTTAACGACACACACCGGCGAGCGCTTTGCCGAGCCGAGTGCCGCCTGGCTGGATGAAGAAGGCAGCCTTTTGATCTGCGGCCCGGCGAATCAAATCGGCCTGCTGCACGATGCGGATCTGGCCCTCATGATCGAGCGCTTCCGCAGCATCAGCGGCGTGGCCATTGACCCCGAAAGCCTGCTCGACGCCGATCACTGGCCAAGCGGTGCCGGCCTTGCCCTCGCGAGCGGATGGATCCCACTGGCACCCATCCGCCGAAGCGAGGTGGCCGCCCGCTTCGGCTTTACGCCGGAGCCGACAACCCCCGACGATCACTGCCGCCCGTAGGTGTCCTCAAAACGGACGATGTCGTCCTCACCCAGATAGCTGCCCGACTGCACCTCGATCATCTCAAGCGGCAGCCGACCCGGGTTCTCGAGTCGATGCGTCGTACCCAGCGGAATATAGGTCGACTGGTTCTCGCCCAGCAGGAAGGTCTCCTCGCCGCGCGTCACGCGGGCGGTCCCACTCACCACGATCCAGTGCTCAGCGCGGTGGTGGTGCATCTGCAAGCTCAGAGACGCGCCGGGGTTGACCACGATGCGCTTGACCTGGAAGCGCGCGCCGCTATCGATTGAGTCGTAGTAGCCCCAGGGACGATGGATCTTTCGGTGCGCTGACGCTTGCGGTCGCTTCTCGGCCTTGAGTCGCGCGACGATCTTCTTCACGTCCTGCGTGCGCGACTTGTTCAGCACCATGACCGCGTCCGGCGTTTCAACCACCACCAGATCACGCACCCCGATGCAGGCCACCAAGCGATCGGTCGCAATGGCCAGACTGCCCTCGGCATCTTCGAACAGCACGTCCCCCTGCCCCGAATTGCCTTGCGCATCCTTGTCGGCGATCGCCCACAAGGCATCCCAGGCGCCCAGGTCAGACCAGGCGGCGGCAAGCGGCACAACCACGCCTTGAATGCCCAGATCAGCTCGCGCAGCCAGATGCTCCATCACCGCGTAGTCGATAGAGTCCGATGGGCAGGCAGCAAACGCTTCGGCATCGACACGAACGAAATCGGCGTCACGGCGGCAGGCCGCCATTGACTGCTCGCAGGCCGACAGAATCGCCGGCTGAAGCGCGGCCATCGCACGCAACCAGACGCTCGCCTGCACCAGAAAAATGCCGCTATTCCAGAGGTAGTCGCCGCTCGCCACATAGCGCTCGGCCGTCGGCATGTCGGGCTTCTCGACAAACTCGGCAATTGCCCGCACGCCCTCGGCCGCCTCAGCGCCGCAGCGGATATAGCCGTAACCGGTTTCGGCGCGCTCGGGCACGATGCCAAAGGTGACCATCGCGCCCTTAGCCGCCATGCGCGCACCGATCACCACCGCCTGCTGATAGGCACTCCGATCGCCAATGACATGGTCAGCCGGCATCACCAGCAGCAGAGGATCGCCGCCATCGCTGATCGCCGACAAAGCCGCCAGCGTCAGCGCCGGCGCGGTGTTGCGCCCAACGGGTTCAAGAATGATCCGGTCGCTGGACTTGCCGATCGCGTGCAACTGCTCGGCCGTCATGAAGCGATAGTCTTCATTGCACACCACGACCGGGCAGTCGGCCACGACAAACTCGCCCGACAAGCCATCGAGCCGCAAGGCCGTGGCTTGCAGCATGGTCTCTTCACCGGCGAGCGCCAGCAATTGCTTGGGATATTGTTCCCGCGACAAGGGCCAGAGCCGGGTACCGGATCCGCCAGACAGGATGACAGGCTGTAACTGCATCAATCACTCCACAATACGGCCGCACACGCGTGCAGCGTCAAATATGGCGTGATGATAACGGATTGCGAACAATCCTTTTGTGACACAGGCATCGCCCGGCATTGCACCGGGCGATGCGCGAGCACTTAGTAGCTAAAGAAACCCTTGCCCGTCTTGCGACCGAGGTAACCGGCCTCGACCATTTCGACCAGCAGCGGCGCCGGACGATACTTGGGATCCTTGAAGCCTTCGAACAAGACCTGCATGACAGCCAGTTGCACGTCCAGGCCAATCAGATCGCACAGCGCGAGCGGGCCGATGGGGTGATTGGCGCCGAGCTTCATGGCGGTGTCGATGTCCTCGGCCGAGGCCAGGCCTTCTTGCAGGGTAAAGATGGCTTCGTTGATCATCGGGCACAGCATCCGATTGACCACGAATCCGGCGCTGTTGCGCACCTGCACCGGCGTCTTGCCTACCTTGGCCACAGCGCTCTCGGTGAGCGCGTAGGTCGCGTCGCTGGTCTGCAGGCCACGGATCAGCTCAACCAGCGCCATCATCGGCACCGGGTTGAAAAAGTGCATGCCGATCACTTGCGCCGGGCGACCCGTTGCCGCTGCCAGCTTGGTGATCGAAATGGACGAGGTATTGGAGGCCAGCACGGCGTCGGCACGGGCGATCTTGTCGAGTTGCGCGAACAGCTTGAGCTTGATGTCCAGATTTTCAGTGGCGGCCTCGACGATCAGATCGCAATCAGACAGCGCCGACAAGTCGGTGGACGTTTCGAGCAAGGCCAGCGCAGCCTGCTTGTCCTCGGCGGTCATCTTCTCTTTCTTGATCAGACGATCGAGACTGCCCGATATCGTCGCAACCGCTTTATCGAGTGCGGCCTGGGCGATGTCCGTCATCACCACGCGAACACCGGCAACAGCAAAAGCCTGAGCGATCCCGTTACCCATGGTGCCAGAGCCCACCACGCCGATTCTCTTGATATCCATTCTCTTCTCCAAAATATGACACTGTCCGAACGCAAGCAATCCATACCGTTGCGTATGGCAAAACTCTACTCCAGTTCGCTGCGTCTGCCAAACACTGAACTGTGCCGGCCAAAGCACCGGGCCAATGTCGCACCGCGCGGGCAAGGCATGCAGGGCGCCTGACGCGTCACTTGGCCACACTGCATGACACTCCCTGCCAAAGGTCTCATCATGCTCGACCTGCTCCCCCTGCTGAGTTTTGTCGTGATCGCGTCGATCACGCCCGGCCCCAACAACATCATGCTCGCAACGGCCGGCGCAAGCGCGGGTTTTCGCGCCACGATGCCGCACATGTTCGGCATCAGCGCCGGCCTGGCCGTTCAGATCGCTCTGGTCGGCGCGGGCATCGCCACGCTGATTCAGCAGCACCCGGCAATCACCCTTGTCATGCGCGTACTGGCCGTTGGCTATCTGCTCTGGCTCGCGCTGCGCCTGCTGCGGCCACCGCGCGGGCCGGAACACAGCACCGCAGGCCAGCCCTTGAGCTTCGCCGGGGCGGCGCTGTTTCAATGGGTGAATCCAAAAGCATGGATGATGGCGCTGACCATCAATGCTGCGTTCTTGCCGACTGACACCACGCCCGAGGCGGCAATTGCACAAGTGGCACTGGTCACTGCTCTGACGAATCTGCCCTGCATTGCGTGCTGGGCGATCGCCGGATCTTCGATACGCCACCAACTGGCCGACCCGATCCGCCGCCGCGGTTTTGACAGCATCATGGGACTGGCACTTGCCGGCACCGCACTATGGCTCGCCCTGAGTCAGTGAGACCGCGCCTGAAATCCTTAAGGGGAGCGGTTTAAGACGGGTTTGGCATAAAACAGCGGGGCGCGGCGTGTTAAGCTTGAAACGCCTCGCCATTTACCCCAGATACGGCCAAAAAACAGACAGAATGCCGAAAAACGGCTCTCCCAAGACCACGTCCGGCGGAAAATTCCGCGCCTTCAGCAACCTCACACGCCGAGGTTTTCGTTTCGCCATGCCCTGGCTGTCCTTCAGCCGCTGGCAAAACCGGATTTTATTCGTTGGTATCGCGCTCCTCGCCGGTCTGTCGGCCATCGTCTTCGCCATCGGCGCCGACCTGGCCATCGAAATCCACAGCGAAGTCGTGCATCTGGCCTGGTGGTCCAGCCTGATCATCGCCCCTGCGGGCTTTGCACTCATCAGCTGGCTCACCCGACGCTTCTTTCCGGGCTGCGAAGGCAGCGGCATTCCGCAGGCCATCGCCGCATCCCTGACCGAAGACAGCGCCATTCGCAAACGCCTGCTGTCGGTACGCATCATTTTCGGCAAGATCATCCTCACCTTGCTCGGCCTCCTCTCCGGCGCCTCGATCGGCCGCGAAGGCCCGTCAGTGCAGGTCGGGGCATCGATTCTTCACCTGATCAGCGGCAAGCGTAAAAACGGCCGAATCGCCCCCACCAAAGACTTGATTGTTGCCGGCGGTGGCGCCGGCGTTGCCTCGGCATTCAACACGCCACTGGGCGGCATCATGTTCGCCATCGAAGAGTTATCGCGCTACCGTGCTTTTCGTGCCAACAGCACCACGCTCCTGGCCGTCATCTTTGCCGGTTTGATGTCACTTGCCATTCTCGGCAACTACACCTACTTCGGCCGCACGCCTGCCGCCGTCACATGGCCCGATGGCCTGTGGCCGGTGCTCTTGTGCGGTGTGCTCGGCGGCCTGGCTGGCGGCATTTCCACACGATTGCTGGTCGCCTCATCACGCGGCCTGCCCGGTCGCATGGGTTTGTTCAAGCGCGAACGCCCCGTCGCCTTTGCCGCGGCCTGTGGCCTGGCTACCGCAATCATCGGTCTATCGACCGGCGGCATGACCTGGGGTACGGGCTATGCCGAATCCAAGGCGGCGCTCGAAGGCACGGCCGATCTGCCGATCTATTTCATGTTTGCCAAGGCGGCCGTCATCTGGATCGCCTTCATCAGCGGCATTCCCGGCGGCATTTTTGCACCCGCGCTGGCCATCGGCGCCGGACTCGGTGCCAACGTAGCCGTCATGCTTGGCATCGACCACAACCCGGCCATTCTGGTCCTCGGCACGGTGGCCTTCCTGGCCGGCATCACCCAGTCACCCATCACCTCTTTCGTCATCGTCATGGAAATGACCGCAAACCACCAGATGCTGTTACCGCTGATGGGTGCGGCGGTGGTGGCGCAAGGCTTTTCGCGCTCGGTAGCGCCCGTGCCGCTATACGACGCGCTGGCCATCGACATGCTCAAGCGCCTGACGCGTGAGGAGAAGGAAAAAAGCGAGGCGAAGCAGACTGAAACCCCCATCGCCGAAGATGGTGATCCACCAGACAAAGACGACACGCCGCCAACTGAGCTCGACGCGAGACTGAACCAGCCGGACGACGGGCCACCGGACACCACCGCTCCGCCGCTGCCGGAGCCGCCGCGCAGCAGTTGATCCGTCAGCGAAGGGTCATAGCCTGCAGCGCCCAAACCGCAAATCGGCGTGCGCGTTGGCTGCTCTGATGCGGATTGGCCCGAGCGCGATGAGCGTCCACAGCCGTCACTTCAACAAGCATTGATGCACAAACGCCCCGGCGCCTCTACAGGCACACCGGGGCGTTCGTACGTCTTATGTTGCTTCCGGCGTCGCGCCAATAGCGCGTCACCGGTCTGACTTACTTCGCGTTGCTCAAGGCCAGCATCAGCGCGTTGGTCCGCTTGACGAAGCTCGCCGGGTCATCCAGCGTGCCGCCTTCGGCCAATAGCGCCTGGTCGAACAGCACCGACGCCCAGTCGTCGAAGTGCGTGGCTTCGGTGTTCAGTCGCTGCACTGCCGGATGGGTCGGGTTGAGCTCGAGGATCGGCTTGCTCGATGGCGCCTCCTGGCCGGCGGCCTTGAGGATGCGTGCCAGGTTCATGCCCATGTCGTGCTCATCGGCCACCAGGCAGGCCGGAGAGTCGGTGAGGCGGTGCGTCACGCGCACATCCTTGACGCGCTCGCCGAGGCTGGTCTTGACCCGCTCGAGCAAGTCCTTGTACTCGTCGGCGAGTTTCTCGACTTCTTTCTTCTCGGCCTCGTCTTCCAGCGCGCCGAGGTCGACGCCGCCTTTGGCGACCGACTGCAGCGACTTGCCGTCGAACTCGGTAAGGTAGCCGATCACCCACTCATCCACGCGATCGGACAGCAGCAGCACCTCAATGCCCTTCTTGCGGAACACCTCGAGATGCGGGCTGTTCTTGGCGGCGTTGAAGGTCTCGGCGGTGACGTAGTAGATCTTCTCCTGGCCTTCCTTCATGCGGCCGATGTAATCGGCCAGCGTAACGACTTGTTCGGCCGTATCGGCATGCGTCGAGGCGAAGCGCAACAGGCCGGCGATCTTCTCGCGGTTGGCCGAATCCTCGCCCACGCCCTCTTTCAGCACATTGCCGAAGGCTTTCCAGAAGGTGGTGTACTTCTCAGCGTCGTTCTTGGCCAGGTCTTCGAGCAGGCTCAAGACCTTCTTGGTGCAGCCGGCGCGCAGGGTGTCGATGTCTTTCGACTCCTGCAGAATCTCGCGCGACACGTTCAGCGGCAGATCGGCCGAATCAACCACCCCGCGCACGAAGCGCAGGTACATCGGCATCAGCT
>JBFIJC010000188.1:0-7432 GCA_041600915.1 Nitrogeniibacter sp. | reverse complement strand
TTGGGTGGTGTAGATACGCGGGCGCTATCGTCCAAAACCATGGCCGCGACGGCGCACCCCGGGCTGTATTTCATTGGCGAAGTGATTGATGTCACGGGACATCTTGGTGGCTACAACTTTCAGTGGGCCTGGTCATCGGCGTTTGCCGCCGGCGAAGCCATCTAACGCAAACGCCTACTTCACTGCCTCGAGCACGCCGGCCATCTGCACCATTTCGACATGGCGACCGAGCATCACGACCGACCCCGGGCGTCGATTGTCGCCGGTGTCAGAGAACTCGAAACGATAAACGCGCCGCAGCACCATCTGACCGTCTGAATTGCGGCCGAAACGGGTGCGTTCGGTTGCCACTGTCTCGTCCAGAAACTGAAAGCCCCGCAAAGAACACGCCGAGCGCGCCGAGTTGAGCGCTGTCTCCCGCGTCTTCAGCGAGTCCATCCAATACCAGGCAACACCGCCGAGCGCCAACAGGGGCAGAATGTCCCACAGGGTGATCATCGCGCGTCCCCTGACAGCCGCGGGCGGCTTTCGCCTACAATCAAACCATCATCTCGACAGGAGTGTTGCCTCATGCGTAGCCTTGTTCTGACCGCGATTGGCGATGATCGCCCGGGTCTGGTTGAAGCCCTGTCCACCACCATCAGCGCGGCCGGTGGTAACTGGCTGGAATCATCGATGGCACAGCTTGCGGGCAAGTTTGCCGGAATTTTACGCGTCACCGTCCCGGAAGACGCCGCCGACGCATTGATTGCAGCGCTGACCGGCATGAGCGCACTCAAAGTCACCGTCACCAGCGCGACTGACACACCGCCCCCTGAAACCGCCCGTCGTCTGCACCTGACCCTGGTCGGCCATGACCGGCTCGGCATCGTGCGCGAAGTGTCGCAGGTACTGGTGCGCCACGCGGTTAACGTTGAAGAACTGACAACGCTCACCTCCAGCGCCGCCATGTCGGGCGAGACCATGTTCCATGCCAAGGCAAGCCTGCAGGGCGGGCAAGATCTTGATGCGGCCGCTTTGCAGTCAGACCTCGAAGCCTTGTCGAACGACTTGATTGTGGACATCACGCTCGACGAGGTGGTCTGGATCTGAGCCCGCTTTGCCTGCCCGGATGCGCGGTATCCGGGCATGAATTTTTGCTCAGAGCCGCGTGTATTTATCGGCACGGCCATGGGCTTTGTCGGCGGGATAGCGTTCTTCATTGATGGCGAGCTTGCGCTGCGCAGCGTCGGCGAGATCCACCTCGAGCACGTCGGCGAGGCGCACCAGATACAACAAAACATCCGCCAATTCGAGCGCCACTTCGGCGCGTGCGGCTTCTGGCAGTGCCGCCGATTCCTCTGCGGTTCGCCACTGAAAATGCTCCACCACCTCCGCCGCTTCGCCAATCAAGGCCATGGCGAGGTTTTTGGGCGTATGGAATTGGCCCCAGTCGCGCGCCTCGGCGAAAGTACGAAGCGCGTCGCGCAAGGCGCGTAAATCGCTAGATGGCTCCGAGCTCATGTGTCCCTCACTCAGTGTGGCTGTCCAGCTGATAGCGCGCCGGCACGCCCTCCCCCATGTGATGACTCAGCCACGGCAAGGCTTCCGCCAGTTGCTCGGCCAGTGTCCAGGGAGGATTGAGCACGAACATGCCGCTGCCCGTCATGCCCAGCCCGTCGGCGGCAGGCGGCGCGACTTCCAGCGTGGCATGTAGCCAGTTCTTCGCCGACGCCCCAAGTCTGAGCAGTTTTTTGGGCAGACGTCGAGACTCTTGTCGGCTCAATATCGGATACCAGATCAGAAAGCAGCCGGTCGGAAAACGCTTGAGCCCGTCTTCGAGGGTTGCAATCAGCGTGTCGTAATCCTGTTTCACTTCATAGGGCGGATCGATCAGCACCACAGCGCGGCGGGTCGGCGGTGGCAGCAAGGCTTTGAGCCCGGCAAAGCCATCCGCCTTTTTCACCTGCGCCTTGCGCCCGGTGTGGCTGAAGTGTTTGTCGAGCGCGTCAAAGTCGGTCGGGTGCAGTTCAAACAAGCGTAAACGATCATCGTCGCGCATCAGGCGCTGGGCGATGTCGGGCGATCCGGGATAGATCGGCGGCAAACCCGTTTTTCCGAGGCAGTCGACAGTCTCAAGAAAGCGCTGTACCGATTTCGGTCGCGGCTTGATACCGATGATTTTGCCAATGCCCGTCTCGAATTCACCCGTGCGTGCAGCGGGCCCCTGATCCAGCCGATACGCTCCAGGACCCGCGTGGGTATCGATATACCAGTACGGTGCCGGCTTCTGATTGAAATAATCCAGTGTCAGCACAAGCGTCAGGTGCTTGAGGACGTCGGCATGATTGCCTGCATGGTACGCATGGCGATAACTGAGCATTGGCGCACGATTCGCAAAAATCTGATGAGCCGGCATGCTATCACCGCCGCCCTGTAGACGCCCTTCAATCGCGCGTCAAAGCCGCGTTTCAAACGGATTTTTCAGTTTGCAGTGCAGCATATGCTTGATATGATTGCCGTTTTTCCGACGGCCGAAAGGCAGTCAACAGGCGCACAGACGCCCGAGCAGAGAGGACAAAAATGGCGATTTACGCGCTGGATGATCGAATCCCGACTTTGGGCGCAGGTAGCTGGGTGGCCGATAACGCCACCGTGCTTGGCCGCGTCGTGCTCGGGCGCAACGTAAGCATTTGGTACAACTCGGTGCTGCGCGGCGACAACGACCCCATCACCATTGGCGACAACTCGAATGTGCAGGACGGTTCAGTCCTGCACACCGACGATGGCGTTCCCCTGACCCTTGGCGCGAATGTCACCATCGGCCACATGGCGATGTTGCACGGCTGTGAGATCGGCGACGGCTCGCTGATCGGCATCAACGCCATCGTGCTCAATGGCGCAAAGATTGGCCGTGGCTGCCTGATTGGCGCGAATGCGCTGATCCCCGAGGGACGCGAAATTCCCGACTACTCGCTGGTCGTTGGCTCCCCGGGACGCATCATTCGCAGCCTCACCGAAGAAGAAGTCGCCGGCCTGGTCTCTAGTGCCAAGAACTATGTACGCCACCTGTCCGAGCATGCAGAAGGCCTGCGCCGCATCGACACGCCCTCGGACGCCGGCCACGTTGCTTAACTGACCCCGGTTTAATCCAGGTCAAACCATCACATTTTGATTGCCTTTAGAGTGCAGGCGTCGGATGTCTCCGGGATGTCCGCACTCCTCCAGGCAAGGTATTTTTAGCGCGCAGCGAAGTCTGCGCGCTTTTTTATTGGGGCTTTGGCCGAGGCGCTGGCTGGCCATACCGCGCCAGCACGATGACCGCGGCGAGAATCACCACCCCACCAAGGATCTGGATGCTGCTGATCTGCTCGTCGAGAAAGGCGGCCGCCAGCAAGGTAGTCACCACAGGCTCCAGCGTTGACAGCGTTGCGGTGTCCGCCGCGCCCAGTCGTTGAATCCCGATAAACAAGCAAACCATGGCGACAACGGTCGACACACACGCGATGGCCAAAATCGCAGCCCAACCGGTCGCGCTCTGGGGCAATTGTGGTCCATTGAACGCCGCCATGGCACCAAGCACCACAGCCGCCGAACTCATGACCACCGTGCTGGCCGCCACCGGATCTTCCTGACGCATGACCCGATTGGCGGTCAGCAAATAGGCTGAATAGATCAATGCCGCGGCAACACCCAGCGCAATGCCCATGGGCTGCCCGGAGACATCCGCACCAATGACCAGACCGGTTCCAACCAGTGCGGCGAGCACGGCCAGCACGCGAATCTGCGTCAGCGCCTGTCCAAACAGTGCCGCACTCAGCACCGTCACGATAAAGGGGTGCAGGTAGAGCAGCAGTGCAACCAAAGCGGCAGACGCAAACTCAAGCGCAGAGAAAAAGCAAAAAGACTGCCCGACATAGCCGATGCCGCCCATGGCCGCGAGCAAGCCCAGGTTGAGGCCTCGCGGCCATACACGACGCTGGACCACAACCAGTGCGATCATGATGAGCGCGGCGATTGAAAAGCGCAGCAGCAAAAGGGTTGCTACGTCCACACCATCCAGATAGGCGTATTTGGCAAAAATGGCCATCGCGCCAAAGCAGGTGGCCGACAGGGCCACGTACAGGGCGCCGGCACGATGAGGCGACATGCTGTCTTCCATTGTGTGCAAGGCGCTGCATGATCCCGCGCTGCCCGACGGGCGTCAATCGTCATATCCACGTGATTGATTCACAATCGATTACACCCCCGCCCTGCCCCTCGCCGCCGGGTTCCGGTATAAGGTGGCTACCCCTTACGGACGAGACGCTTCATGAGACGACCTGCTGCCTGGGTGCGCACCGCCATTGCGCTGATCGCAATCTTCAGTCTGAACGCCCAGGCTGCCGATAGTTTGCCGACGGTTGATCTGTCCGCGCAGGGCACTGCCACCGCCGCCAACGATCTTGGACGTGCCGATGCTTACTTTGAAGCCAGCGCCGACGACCCCGCAGCCGTTGCGCAGAAGGTGAATCAAGTCATGGCGGCCGCATTGAAGATCGCAAAACCCTTCACCACGGTTTCCGTTAAAACATCGGGCATGTCGACCTGGCCGATCTACAGCAAAATCAGCAGCAGCTCGGGCAACGGCAACCAGACCATCTCTGGCTGGCGCATGCGCAGCAATCTGAACCTCGAAAGCACCGACATCGCCGCACTGTCGCGCCTGATGGGTGAGTTGCAAACCACACTGGCTATCGGCAATTTGCAGTTGATGCCGGCGCCGGCGACCTTGGATGCCGCCAACGACGCGGCGACCCGGGATGCACTCAAGGCTTTCGAGGCGCGCGCAAAGCTGGTCACCGACACCCTGGGCCGAAAGTACCGGCTCAAGGCTCTGAATATCAACGAACAAGGCGGCCCGGCCCCCATGTTCCGGGGGCGCGCGATGGCCTCAATGGCCGCAGCGCCCGCCCCCATCGAAGCCGGCGACAGCACGATCACCGTGCAAGTCAACGGCACCATCGAACTCATCGACTAAACGCCACACACTCTTCACCATGCCACGAATTGCACTTCTTCTCGTCGGAATACTGACCCTCGGCTCTACCGCAGCCGGCATCGCCGGTTACGCCGATCTGGCCAACGCCGAAGCTCAGGCGCGCTTTGTTTGCGCCGACGGCGAGCGCTTCTCCGTTGCCATCCACAGCGACCATGTCCGCTTCCGCTCGGGCACCGGGATCTTCACCTTGATGCAAACGAGCGATGGGCAGTTTCAAAGCCCCGGCATCGCGCTGAACATCCAGCGCAATCAAAGCGAGCTGAGTCGTACCGGCGAGCCGGACAAGACCTGCCTGCAATCGCAGGATGCGGTGTGATCGCGCTGATACAGCGTGTCACGCATGCCGAGGTGGTTGTCGCGGGCGAGTGCATCGGCCGTATCGAATCGGGCCTGCTGGCCTTGATCGGCGTTGAACCCAAAGACGAACTTACGAACGTCAGGCGACTGGTGGAGCGCTTGCTCGGCTATCGCGTCTTCCAGGATGCCGACGATCGTATGAACCTGTCCGTTCGCGATGTTGCCGGTGGATTGCTTCTGGTTCCGCAGTTCACACTGGCCGCAGATACCCGGAAGGGCACGAGACCGGGCTTCAGCACTGCCGCGCCTCCCGAGCAGGCGGAGCGGCTGTTCGATGCCCTCGTCGCCGAGGCCCGGCGCCAGTATTCACCCGTTGAAACCGGTCGCTTCGGCGCCGAAATGCATGTCAGCATGACCAACCACGGGCCCGTCACCTTCCGTCTGGACGCCTGAGCAGGCTTGCTCTAAGCTGGTGTCACCCTGTCGTCTGGAGATGCCGTGAATCCATCGGCGCTATTTGCCGCAGTGACCACTGCCATTGTGCTGTCCGCTTGCTCGAGCATCGTGCCGACGCCGCCCACGGCCCATACCGTACCGGGTCAGGCCAGCACGCCGGGCAGCCACGTTCAATTGAACAACCCCGGCGATGCCGAGCAAATCGTCATGTTTTCCTATGGATTGCTCGGGACCGGCTATCGATTCGGTGGTCGCAACCCCGAAGCGGGACTCGACTGCAGCGGCATGGTCGCCTATGTCGTCGAACAAGTCAGTGGCGTACGCTTGCCGCACAATGCCGCACGCATTGCTGCGCAAACCCGCGTCATTCCAGCAGAGACGCTTCAACCCGGCGATCTGGTCTTTTTCAACACGCAGAACCGCCCCTACTCGCACATGGGCATCTATCTGGGCGATGGAAAATTCATCCACGCCCCCAGCAGCAAGGGCAAGGTTCGTGTCGAGCGTATGAACAATCGCTACTTTGCCAAGCGCTTCGATGGCGCCCGCAGTTTGTTTTCTGACGGATAACCCCACACAGAGGAGCATCCCATGCCACAACGCAGCATTCAGAAGGTCATCGCTGGACGGCAAGTCGTAACCGCATCCCAAGAGATGACGGTGACTGAAGCCGCTAAGGTCATGTCCAAAGCAAAGATCGGCGCTATTCTGGTCGTTGAGAAAGCTGCGCTGGTTGGCATCTTTACCGAACGCGACGCGTTAACCCGTGTGCTTGCCAAAGGGCTGGATCCCACAGTGACCTCCCTGGCGCAAGTCATGACGGCCAAACCCATGACCGTCAGCCCGGCACTGCCGCTGGGACATGCCTTGCACATGATGTACGACGGGGGTTTCCGGCATGTGCCGGTTGTCGACAAGGGGCGGCCGATCGGCGTAGTGTCCGCGCGAGATGCCTTGGGTGATGAACAATGCAATTTCGAGCGCGAATTGCTTCAGCGCGAAGACATCAACGAGATTCTCTGAGCCGGCTTTGGGTGGCGCGGCGCAAAGCGTCATTCAGCGCTTTTGCGGCACCTGAACAAAAATCTCGTCGGGCTTGGTCAGCCCGAGTTCGAAACGGGCGCGCTCTTCAATCGCTTCAGTGCCGGTCTTCAGGTCACGGATTTCCGCATCCAGACCGGCATTGCGTTGTTCGAGCTTGTGATTGAGTGCCTGCTGCTCGGTCAGCTGCCGCTCCGCCTCCCAAACACGAAACCACCCCCCTTTGCCAAACCATAGGGGGTACTGCAGAGCCAACATCAGCAGTAGCAAGAGCAGGACGGGCCAGCGCATGGCGTGTGTATCGAGCCGGTCGCGAAACCGGCTCGACTTTTCCTGTATTACCGCTCACGCGGCCGAAGGCAGGAGCGCATCAGCAAATCAGCGACGGCGCAGGTTGTAAAACGCGCCAAGCCCCGGATAGGTCGCGGTATCGCCCAGATCTTCTTCGATCCGCAGCAACTGGTTGTACTTGGAGATGCGATCGGAACGCGACAGCGAACCGGTCTTGATCTGCATGGCGTTCAGACCCACGGCGATATCGGCAATGGTGCTGTCTTCGGTTTCACCCGAGCGATGCGAAATCACCGAGGTGTAGCCCGCACGTTTGGCCATTTCGAC